>NZ_JBIQNW010000007.1:0-234152 GCF_047228265.1 Nostoc sp. UIC 10607
CTAGTGCATTATCTGTTTTTACCTCTACTACACATCCTGAAGCTTGGGCAAACACACAAAATAATCTGGGTAATGCTTATACAGACCGAATGCTTGGTGATAAAGCTGAAAACTTGGAACAAGGTATCGCTTGTTATTATGCAGCTTTAACAGTTTACACCCGTGAAGCGTTCCCACAGCAGTGGGCTACGACTCAACATAATTTAGGCAGTCTATACAGCGTTCGCATTCAAGGAGAAAAATCGGAAAATTTAGAATTAGCGATCGCTTCTTACCATGCAGCTTTGCAAGTTCGCAGCCGTGAGGCTTTTCCGCAACAGTGGGCAGCCAGCCAAAATAATCTAGCTACATTTTATAGCCACCGAATTTTAGGAGATAGGGCTGAAAACCTGGAACAAGCGATAGCTTGTTACTGTGCGGCTTTAACAGTTTACACCCGTGAAGCATTTCCTTGGGATTGGGCAATGACTCAAAACAATCTGGGAATTGGCTATCGAGAGCGAATTTATGGAGATCAGGCAGAAAACTTAGAAATAGCTATCGCTTGTTATCAAGCGGCTTTGCAAGTTCGCAGCCGTGAGGCTTTTCCACAAGAGTGGGCAGCAACTCAAAATAATCTGGGTGCAGCTTACAGCGATCGCATTTTAGGTGACAGAGAAGAAAATTTAGAAGCAGCAATTGCTTGCTATCAAAATGCTCTAACAGTTTATACGCATGGGGCATTTCCAGAAAAATATGCAGGAACTTTATTTAATTTAGGTCTGGCTTATCAAGATATCAGAGATTTTAACTGTGCTTATAATGTTTTTGTAGCAGCTATTAATACTGTAGAACTCCTACGCGATGAGATTTTTTCTGGCGATGAAGTTAAACAAAAACTAGCCGAAAAATGGAACAAACTTTATCAACGTATGGTAGAAGTTTGTATTAAGCTGCACAACTACACAGAAGCAATCGAATATGTTGAGCGTAGTAAAGCTCGTAACTTGATAGATATTTTAGTTAAGCGTGACGTTGACAAAATTTTTACCCCAGAAGTTGTAACTCAGCTAGAACAACTCAAAGACGAAATTGTTAGCAATCAGCACCTTCTCGATACTGCTATAAAAGATGACTATATTACTCTAACGCAACACATTCAGCACTTAAGGCAGAAGCAAAATGACTTAGAAAACAGCTATCTACCCATTGGGTATAACTTTAAATTTAATAACTTCCAAGCCATATTGGACGACAAAACAGCAATTATTGAGTGGTACATCATTGATAACATTTTTTTCACTTTTATTATTACCCGCCAAGCCAAAAATCCTCTAGTTTTGCAATCTTCCCCTGAAGAAAGAGAAGCATTGATTAATTGGCTGAACGAATACTTGCAGGATTACATTGAAAACACAAGATACTGGCGAGATAAACTTTCAGAACGTCTTCGGCATCTTGCACAAATTTTGAATATAGATCAAATCACTAGCTACCTGCCCAAGGATGTTGATCAGTTAATTTTGATACCTCATCGGTTTCTACATCTGCTTCCCCTTCATGCCTTGCCTCTGACAGACTTACAACATTGCCTTTTGGACAGATTTGTTAGAGGTGTGCGCTATGTTCCTAATTGCCAGTTACTATTACTTAGCCAAAAGCGACAACATCATGATTTTATACAACTCTTTGCCATTCAAAACCCCACTAAAGACTTAGCTTGGAGTGATATTGAAGTTGAAACTATTAGTCGATACTTCCAGTCAAAAGACGTGTTAGTTCGAGAAGCTGCTCAAAAGGAAGCGATCAATAACCAAATGCTTAGCAATGCTAACTGCGTACATTTTGCCTGTCACGGTTACTTTAATTTTGAATCACCACTAAATTCTGCTCTACTTTTAGCAGACAGAATAAATAATAAATCATCAATTGAGCAAGTTAACGCTGTCAGTGAAATTGTTTTAGATAAAGGAGATAAAATAATTAATTTAGAAGATTCTCTCACTTTGGATGAGATATTCAAACTCAATCTTAGTCAATGTAGTCTCGTAACTCTTTCAGCTTGTGAAACTGGTTTGATAGACTTTACTAACTCTAGTGATGAGTATATTGGCTTGCCAAGTGGTTTTTTGGTTGCGGGCAGTGCCAATGTGGTTAGTAGTCTTTGGGCAGTACAAGATTTTTCTACGGCGTTCTTAATGATTAAGTTCTACGAGAATCTGCAAAATCAAACATCTGTAGCTTACGCGCTCAACCAAGCCCAACTATGGTTAAGAAAGATCACAAAAACTGAATTTGAAAAATGGCTAGAAGAGAAGCAATTGCCGCTTAACCCAACACTGAAAATTAATATCCGCCGACGTCTTAATCAATTGTCTGATGATGAACAATTATTTCAGTCACCATTCTATTGGGCTGGATTTTGTGCTATTGGTTGATATTAGTTGAAATAAAATATTTAAATTAAAGCTTGAAAGTCAAAAATTAAAACCTAAAAATATTTAATGAATAGGGTGTCCGCCGCGTATCTCGGCGGACACCCGAATACACATCGCCTTATACAAAAATTGACAGTTTTATAAAACTCGATAATACCCATTCATAACAGAATGAATGGGTATATATAATCTGGTTATCTACTTATCTCTTATCGATTTTTTATTCTCCACTTTTTGATGGATATCTTCTGTTGATATGCTTTCTCTTTTGTCCACATCAGTAGTAACATTGATTCCTTTTGGACTAGCTTCTAGATGAAAAATATATCGACCGTTTATCATATGAATTGTAGTGAGATAGCCTAAAGCAAATATCATCACTCCACAAAGTGGTAAAGTTATTTGCCAAATAGGAAAGTTGCGTTTCATAACCTGTTGAACCTGAAATTATTTGCTAAATCTCTATCACTACAAACAGGAAAAACTCTGCATTTTTAATAAAGTTTTGGCTTATGTGATAAAAACTGTTTACCCAGATTTTTTACTAGTAAAAAATCTGGGTAACCGCTTTCTATGCAGAGTTATGGCGGAGCTACTCAACGCGATCGCCAACAACAGAAAGGTCAATAGTAGTGCGTTTCCAGGAATTGTTCATTGCCCCATTAGCAGTAAGCTTGGCAAAAATCTGGGTTAATAAAATAGGCTCAGGGATTTCGGGAAGCATTTTTAAAATTTCATGAACATATCGAAAACCTTACTAATATTTGACTGTGCCAGTATGATGCCATACCCTGCCAGGCATAGCCCTCTTGTGTCATTTTGGGAGAATCCAATCGCCCAATCGGTTACGGGGCTTTAATTTCGACTTTTTGTCTATAAATTTTAGTTTTTGTTAGAAAATAAAGCCTCAAACCTTGATTAAATAAAAGCCTCAGAATTTGGCTTCGATTATTGTTTTCCGATAGTGACACAAGAGGGATAGACTCTGGCGACTGCTTAAATTACTAAACCTGTGGGAGTGCGGTTCAACTAAGCCCCGATGAAGAACTCGAACTTGTTCGTATTCGGGAGGAACAAATGCGCCAGTATCAAAAACAAGTTCGCCTGACCGGTAGTTCTGCCGCTATCATGATGTTAATGAGACGCGGTAATTCACCTCAGTCATCAGCATGATGCGCGGTATATAGAAGCACAACTTGGTATCAAACGGCGGAACAAGTTAACCCAAGTGCGAACACTGCTTCACAACGCAAGCACATTGCTTGAGTAAGCAACACGCCTACTCGAACAAACCACAGATATGAACAGTCCAAACGCTACAGTTGAAGTTTTCAACACCTATGAAATTATACCCATCGACTAATAAAACATAGAAAGGGAAAATTTACTTCATTACTGCCACAAAATATAGATACTGAAATACAGCATTATTTGTAAAGCTGCTGCCACACTAATTTGGCTTTCTGTCTCAAACTGCAAACATAACCACAATGGCAAACATTAAGAATGTTACTACTGATTTAGCATTAAGCAAGAAGTAATTGAGAAGTTTGTATATTTTTTTCATACTTAAATTTTGAGATCACGCCGAATATGTCTTTAAGAGCTATTTTCTAAGCAATAACCATATTTATACGTATAAACTACTACACCCGTCTTACAAATGGAAATTAGAAAATTGTTTAATAAATTACCAGTATAGAGAAAGTAAAATTTAATTTTACGGGTATTTTAGTGCCAAAAAATAAAAATTTTTATTTTATAAGTTTAATTGTTCATATATGACAATTCAAGCTAAACATTTTGACACTAGATTAAATCAATGGATTCATACAGATGGTAATACAAATAATCCAAATTCGCTCTTAAAAGAAGAACTTAATAATACCCTATTAGAACATTTCTTTCCTGGGGTAAACTTTTCGTTCGGGCATATGGACGAAAAGTCTACTGTGGAACAATTAATTAATCACCCTGAAGGTCATAAATTATTACTATCGTCAAAAACTCGGTTGTTATATGGCCCCGAAGAATGTCTAGATACAATTAGGCAATTATGCCCTGATAACAAAGATAGAGGTGCTTACGGGTCTATCTTTCTTGGTTCATGTAGAAATGCTGTCAATAAAGAGTTAAACATCCTAATAGTTGATGATAATAATGGTGAAAATGGCGGTATTATCAGTAATGACCAAGCATATCGGTTAACAGGAGACTGTTACGGACAAATATCAAAAGACTTGTATCATGAATTAACTAAGCATCAAAAAGGTGATAAATATCGAGTAATCCAGCACCGCTTCGGTTGGACTGATCGAGACGGAGATGACAACAAATACCGTTTTGGTAAAGGTACACTACGCCCTGCTAACCTTGAGCAAATCCTCAATTATCAAGACTCCAATAACTCAACTAAAATTGACCTAATTCTTCCCTTATCTGCATTCAAGGGAACTGATAAAGATAATCCTAATAGCCCGACTAAGCCTCAAATTCAACCTGGATTGTACCGACAAAATATCTGGCTAGGTGAAAAATCACAATCTGAACTCGGCAAGACAGCTATATCGCAGTTACTCGCTTCATTCCCTAACGGACTGAAAGACTTTACTGAACAGCTAGAACTTGAAGCCAAAAAGCTTAAAGAAGCACAGGATGATCCTCGGCAACTTGCACAACTTTACTGCGAAAAGTACGAGAAGCGGAAAGCTTTTCTTGAAGAACAAGCAACTACACTAGAAGAACAAGCAGCAGAAGATCCAACATTAGCAGAAGAGTTAGAAACTTTGCGCTCACGCATTGCTACTGACTCGTTTATTTATAAACTCATCAAAGCTGACCTGCAAGGAGAGGGGCAACTTCTCGAAATTGAGAAAGTACAGCGCGAACTCGCCCGGTTCGTCCAAAACGAGTGGAAAGAAATCGCCATCGGCAAGACGTTAACGTTTGAGCGAGCAATGGTCATCCCCTCCAAAGACCTGCAAAATGGGGAAATTTCCATACCGCATTATCAAGACGGGGAAGAAGTTCTCAACTTCCGCTCCCCTTTCCTCAACTCAAATGGTCTGTGCGTCTCAACTAACAAAATTGTAGAAGATATCCTGGGGCCTGATGGCCAACCTCTCGCTGGTGCGATCGCTGTCTCGGATGAAACAAGCGATCGCATTTACAACCGCCTCAATGAGCAAATTAAATCTATCCTGCCAGAAGCTCAAGGAAAAAATATCCAGTTAGCAGGTATTGAAAATTACTTAGACCAAAGTATTAGTAAGCTCGAAACTATAGATAAAATCGAGTTTACTAACAAATTTAATCAGTATATTTTAGAACTAAATTCAGCTGGTTATGAATTAGAAATTCTTCCTCAAGAGTCCGAACAAGAGCGCCAGGCACGCGATTACGATGGTGATTGTATCGGCTTCGAGCGGGCAAGCAAGTATCCCAACCTCACCATCGAAGCAAAGGAGCGTAACCTTCCTGAAAACGCCTACGCTCCAACTGTCAAACTTAAAAAACAATCTTTTTACCAAGAAGATGGCAGTCAGCCAGAATTTGAGGAAATCGCCATCCACATGAGCGATGGCATTAGTGTGGGTGTTATCAACAATCACCTTACCTCAATTGAGGCGTTAGAGTCAGAAATTACGATTCTAAAAAATTTTGGTAGTGAAAAAGACTCAATTGAGTACGTACAGCAGGTAGCCAAACATTACGAAGATTTATTCAAAACAGAAGTCTGGGCAAAATCCAAGGGTATTGAAGGGAAGGAGATTCCGAGCAAGTATCGTAGTTACATGGAAGAGTTCATCAAAACTGTTCGACAAGAACCCGCCAATACACTAGTGGCGATGAACATTAATACCCAAATGTACCGTGAAATGATTGCTGAGGCAGCATTTCAAAATCAAATTGCAGTTGACCTTTTCAAGAGTGCCAAAAAACCTGAAATTGAAATTATTCGCAACAACAGTCGCATTCTTCACCGTGAAGTCAACTATATTAAGGATAAGAAGAAAGATGTCTATATTGACAATATAATTCAACCGACGGGATATTCACCTGTTGAGTTACTAATTGCTCAAACCAATCAGTATTTTGAAAAAGCTCGCCTCGAATCGCGTGAAATCGTTCAATTTCAAGCTTTATTTAAAGGGGTTAAATTTTCTCACGAACAGCGATTAAGAGCTACCCTCATCAAAAAAGAATTCGACAAATCATTCAACCGAGCAAGTGAGCTATCTAAACAAAAAGAAACTGAAAAAGGGCCGTCTGTAAATATTACCATTGCTAATGGTAATCAAGTAAGTATAACTAATCTTCTACAGTATGATAATGAATTTATCTGGAAAGCTAATACAATTACGATAAAACTATCAGAAATATCCGAAGATAAGCGCAACAATAACCGTCCGCATAAATATTTAGTTTATGCTCAAATTAACGATGAAACTGACAATGGTAAACCCAAGTTTAGAAAATTAGGGACACTGGCTAGGGAGCAAGAAAATAAACTCGAAGAGATAGGAATTACACTTGGGCAAGAAGTAAAATCTAAGAAAATATCATTCCAGCCTGAACTAAGCGAAGGTCAAATTAAACTTCTTTACCAAAAAGCTTACCAGATAGCAGAGGAATTTTATAATTCGATTCCAGAAAACCAAAAGCTAACAATGGCAGCTGCCACCTGGGCAGTATCCACTACTCGTGAGAGTAGTAATGATAAAAGTAGCGATCGCCAAAATAAAGTTTCTAATTTCGCCTTTGCTACCTTTCCTCAAGAGATTATCAGTCAGTTAAATACACTCAAGTTTACCGAGTTTAGTATCACTGGGTTTGACCGGAATAGTGAGTTTTTAAATGAAAATCAACCTCAGAGTATTCGATTTAATCTAGCTGAAGATGGAAAAAGCGTAATTGAAATCCAGAATCAAGAGGGTAATTACGAATCATTCGGAAATATTGAACAAAGTAACGCCCGGCTACCAATTGGTACTATTGCTATTGGCAGTCTTCAAAAAGGTGAAGTATATACCACCTCTGTTACAACCAAAGTACCTGGACTACCAGAACTAACTTTCAAGGTAGGCGAAGTTAATAAGTTTGGAAATTCTCAAAGGTTTAATGATGAACCTGTAATGTTAACAATCGAAAAGGTTGACTTGATTCGGGAAGACTATACTATCTATCTTCAAAATAGTAATAAACCTGAAAAACTAGGTAATATTGATAAAGAATCAGTCAAAGAAGGTATTACCCAAGGCTGGCTAGCAGAAAAGCCTGGGAATGGGCAACAGTTACATCTTAAAATTCAAACTATCATCACTGGACAAAATGCCTATGCTATAGCAGAAACATCTCAAAGCAATCTATTACGAATTAATATTACGAATCCAAAGTACAAAAAACAGGAGATTAACAACCAAGCATTTCAAGAAACTTTAGTTAGAGCATTTGATAAAAAGCACGTTTATATTGCTAAAATTGGCGACCAATCGCTCGGTATTATTGGCCAGCATAATGAACGTCTCGAAGCTGATTTAAATAAAGGAAATATACAAAAACAGTGGCAAAGGAAAGAATCTAGCACTGTACAAAAATTAATTGATACGGGTATTATTCGCCCAAACCAACAACGAACCACTATCCCTGTACAAATTACCAGTAATGAAAGTACCTGTAAAATAATTATTAATCCAGAAACAGTACAATATCCCGACAAATGGGTTAAACGCAGTCAGCTTATAAGTAATGAAAAGCATGTCATAACGGAGCAGCAAGAAAAACGCAACCAAATGCTCAGTAAAATTAACGAACGTCCTACAATCATGTTTCAAGATAAAGAGCAAAAATTAGTAGGGCTTTTAGGATTAGCAGTTGATGAAAATATAGTTGAAAAAACCAAAAAGTATCTCGAAAAAATAGGAGTATCATATGAACAGCTTCCTATATCACAAGCTCGGTTAGAAGCCAAAAAAGGAATGACTGTCTTCATACTTGATGAAACTACTATCAGCAGCGAATTAAGACAAACCTTTATTAACCGTGCTGGTGGTCATATCAAAAGTGCAGATACACCGTCACAATCCACTCCAATCATTCCCCAACAAACTGTATATTTTTATAATCCAAATCAACAATATAGTTCCCCCGATGGAGCGCAGGTAGAAACTCAAGAAGCTTTTGGATTAGTAGTTTCTGCACAAGACGCAATCGCTGTAGCCACTTGGTTAGAATCAAAGTCTACTGAAAACGATTATTTTATTGAGAGTAACACAGCTACATTCATTTTTAATAAAAATGAGATTAGTGAGGAAATAAAGAAAGAATTTAATAGTTTACTGGGAGAAGCTATTAATATTGGTGAAGTTGATGGTTTTGACCGCTACGAACAGCTTAGTGCAGAGTTAAATCAAAAAGTTGCAACTGAAGGTAGTCTTTTAAAATTAAACCATATTCCAGAAAATAGTGATTACCAAAAAGCTCTAAAAGCACTTCCTAACCGTCCAAGAGAACTCAATCAAGAAGATTCTCCAGTACCAATTGTTCCTGCTAAAGCTTTATCAGAAAAGAATATAACTAATATTCAATTGAATACTAACGCCACAGTTGCAGGAATTTCACAAGTCTATCAAAACACGGTTGAGATACAACTAGTAAAAAATACACAATCAGAAGCTAAGAATCAACCAATATTACTACCCAACTCGCGTCAAGCCGATCCAACTAAAGCTATCGAAATATTGGGTAATGTAAGCGAGGAAAAAGTAGAACAGCTGCGATCGCATCTTGAAACCCACCTCAAACCCATACTTGAAAATGACAAATCTAACTATGCACCACTGAGACAAGTCGCCTGGATCGGTGCAAAATGGGATTTGAAGGATAAAGACTTCAAGCCAGGGGTACAGGACGACTCTTTGATGGAACTTGTCAGACAAGTCTATCCTGACGCTGAGATTGTGCTGGTAACTTATTCCGAGAACCCCGGTGCTGGGATTAACTACCACCGCGATGACTCCTACGCCGCGACGGAAGCCCGCAGCATTAATATCGGAAATTCTGACTGGGGATATCGCGCTGCTAAGGAACGAATGGCATGGACTAGGGACGAGAATCAGGACGCACCATACCAAGAGTTTAAACTTGAGTCAGGTACAGTAACCCGCTTCAACTGCAAAAACGAACACGCTGCACTGAATACTGAGGCTGGCAGATGGTCTATCAACATCTGGTCAATTAAAAATGATCTGGGCAGAGAAAACAGCGTTCGCCAAAAATTTGAGAACTTCCTTACCTCAAACCAACCTCCGCGTGCGGTAGTCCAAAGCAACAACGACCTCACCATTAAAGCTAACGAGTGGACACCAGGGGGAGAAATTAAAGTAGAGCGCAGTTATACCAGCCTCAGAGAAGTCACCCAAAACATACCCTCATACCCTTCAAACCAACCAACTGTCGAAGAAATTATCGCCATTGGCAATTCCACTGCGGCACGCGCTGCTAATCCTCAGATTCCAGACAACCCGGCTATATCTGGTAAACCAGTACCAATGGTTTATTCGCTGCATCTGCACGGCGAAGCTGTCACAGTACCAGTTAACACAACCATCGATGCTATGCGCGGACACGGTAGGATACACACTACCAGAGGTGTAGACTACCAAAAAACTTATGGTATCAATGAGGGAGATATTACGATCGCCCAAGGTAAAAACGGCGAGCAAGTTGCTTTTCGGGTGGGTAAGCAATACAAAATTACCACCCAAATGATTCAAGACCCAAGTTATCAGCAAGCCTGGGCGAGATGGGAGAAGCATTCACCAAAAGAACTTACCCAAACTCAAGCGAGTAAGAGTCAGGTATATGGCTTATTCATGGAGCCACTAGGAGATTATGTCAATGGCAAAATTGTTCCGTTCCCAACCATCCAAAAACAACCTGCAACTCCAGTAAATATCAGCCCCGACTCCAAAGATGGGCTGGGAGTAGCACTAAGTCTTGCCACTGCACTCGCCAAAGAACAAGGCAAGCTACAAAACGATTACCAAGTTTCAGTCAACAATAATCCAGAAGCCCCCGCCGGGCAGTATGGAGTAGAAACCCATGTCCAAAAACCTCAAGGAGTAGCATACGCATCCGCCGAACACGCATTTAATCACCAAAAGCAGTTGCATCGATCAGTTGATGAATACCAGCTAATGGTAGAAGTGCTTCAAGCTAAACTCGAACAACACCCCCGGCTAACTGAGGCGATCGCCAAACGTGGGGGAGTCAATTGGTTAGAGAACTGTACAAGCATTACTAATTCCCAGGATCAACAGTGGGAGGGTAAGGGTAAAGAATCCGCATTTATTCAAGCCCTTAGCGAAGCGTATATATATGTAGTTGCAAAAATACAACAAACTACACTACAAACCCAGCACGACAAGTCCCAACAGACTGCTCTGCGGCCCACAAATCCACTCTCCCAACTCGAACCTATAAACGCCGCCGTCGCTGAACACATGAAAAAAGACATTGCGATGGCCCAATTAGCTACCCAGTTTATCGGTAAATCAGCTGCACCTCCCGGTACACCTTCAAGCACACGAAATTACGAGCAAGCATGGGGGGAACGCGCCAACACAGGAAATTACTCAAAAGAAGACATCATTATGGTGTCCGGATCTGGCCCGTGGCGTGGAGTAACAAGCGAGCAAATTGCCCAAACATTTGAAAATCACTATAAACCCTTACTTGATAAGGCAATAGCAGTGAAAAGCTCTTTTCTAGTCGGAAATACACAAGGAACTGACCAATTAGTTCAAAATTATCTCCAAGAAAAAGGGTACAAAGTAGAACAATCTTCCCAAGGATATGCTGTATTTAATCCTGTAGAAAACACCAAAGTTAGTAGCGATATTATTTCTACCAATACACAAGTATCAGATAACTCATTAATTGCTAAAAACAAGAGCATTTTCTATCCACAACAAAGCCAACAACCAAATATTGACCAAGCAATCGCATCACCTGCTCAACCCAAAATGCAGCAGGTTGGAGCAATGGATAGCATTATCGAGCGGATGAAAGCTAATACAGTGCAAAATCTCCAAGACTGGTATATAGCGGCTGAAAAACTCGGTAAATCAGACACATATCTCAATAGAATTCAAGAGATAACTAATTTATACATTCAAGAAAATATTAGTCTTGAGAATGCTTTTAAGGCAATGGAACAAGACATTAAAGAATTAGAAAAAGTTAATGAGATGACCAGTCTTGCTCAACGTGTAGTTAAGACAATTGGGCAAGAAGATATTAATGGCATTATGTCAGTCCAAACAGAAAAATATCAGATTGCTACTCAAACTCAAAACCAAACTTATCTAATTAAAGATAAAAAGGATAATATCTTGTTATATGTCAAACAAGGAAAAACTCAAGTAAGTAACATTAGTGACGAAACATTACAAGATTTTCAAGTTATGAGCGATCGCATCAATAATGCACTCAAAGATGTCAAAAAAGATTTAGTAGAAAGGTAATTTTACTATGAAAGAACTAATCGATTTTCCAGTAGAAGGTTTAACTCCAGCAATGCAAGCTTGTCTCCTCAAAGAATTAATCGCACAGCTTAATATACCTGATGAAAAATTTGCAGAATATGCAAAAAATCCTCCAACTGCTGAGGAACGACAAGAGGCTGTGTTAAAGTTAAATTCAGAAATAAATAGAATCAGTGAAATAGCACAAGAAGAAGTAAAGTTAAGCTCCACAGAAATTGAACCTATCAATTTTGTTAATCCAGTTAGTCCAGAGTCATCTTTACAACCCGAAGTAAGCCAGTCGAAAGAAAATACAATTGAGCCAGATGTTCTAAAAAACCTCACAAATAAAAATGACGACAATAATGGCAACCTAGTAGAAGAAGGTCAACACGATAAAGTGCAATCTTTTATCGCTAATTTACAAATTCAACAATTTGTTATTCCTGTAATTTTAGACCGCTTAAATATATTTGGAAAACCAGACAAAGAGATAGGAAGTATCATTTATAAAGGTGAGGCATATACTGCAAGTCTAAAATTAGAAGAAGATTCACAAACTCTTAGCCTTGATAGAAATTCGCCAGAATCAGAAGCAAGTCAAGAAGCACTCCTAGCATCTCGTAATAATAGTTCAGAGAATTACTCTATCATCATCAATAACCTTACCCATAATGAATTTGAACGGTTTAAGGCTCTGTTCGATGAGCAACAAGCACACTGCGAACACAACCAACAACAATTCAAAAACCAGGATGCTGCTCAAGAGATAGATTAAATCAACCCAAAGCACACACCATACGAAAAAGCTATAAACCCCAAAACTAGCTTGTTATTAAAACTCAAGGGAGTTTTGGGGCAAATAACAACCGCAACAGAAAAATAATAAAAAGACGCAGTAAAATCAAACAAACTCGTCGGGTTAATAGGTAATCTACCTAACCCGACCAAACATAGCATTACTATTAAAGACCAAACAATAATATTTTCTATCCATCCTAAAAGTTGATTGAAATTCATAAAAAATCCTTTAGACTCCCTAAATTTGATAAATACTATTAAAACTAAAACCGATCAATAAAATTCCCTAGTAAATAGATTGCTTAATGAAAACTACATAAACTACCCCATCACTTTGTAAATTTTTTAAATTTAAAAATAAAGTTTTTAAATAAGCTGATTAATTTATAGTAACTGTAAAGATTAAGAAACAGTAAAAAGTAAGTGCTATAAGTATTATTATCAGGGACAATACTAAACCAAACAGTATGTAATATGAAACCTATTAATGTTGTCATCATTGAAAATGAGAACATATCTAGGGTTGGCGCGGCAGCGATATTATCTGAAACTGGTAAAATCCAGGTATGTGGCCTTGCTAAAACTGGAAAAGAAGGAATAGAAATTGTTGACCGACAAAAGCCAGATATCGTAGTGATAAATATTGATTTACCTGATATCAATGGCACTGATGTCATAAGTTTAATTAAATGCAAACACGCGTCAATTAAAATAGTGGTTATGACTGCAAATAGCAGTCGAGATACCATTAATGCAGCAATTAGTAATGGCGCAGACTGCTACTACTGTAAAAATAATGCCAGAGAAGAAGTAGGAGAAAGATTTATTGAAGCAGTAATGGCTGCGTACAATAACGAATCATGGATTGACCCAACTATTAATCGCATTCTAATTGATAATCTAAGGTTAAATGACACAGCTGATAGAGATTCACTAGATTTGTTAAGTGATTTCTCTAATAAAGAAATTACAGTTCTCAAATTAGCAGCTGGTGGCATGAAAAATAACGAAATTGCTAATGTCATGTATGTTTCCGAAGGTACAGTCAGGTCATATTTACATAATTCATTTATCAAGTTAGGAGTCAAAGATAGATTAAACGCTATCCGGGAAGCTATCCGCCTGGGAATCCTCAGCTTTGCAGACATGAAAATCGAAGAAGAAGTTACTCAAGAAACCCATACAAGAGTCAAAACTAACCAAAATAGTCAAAAGGATACAGCTAAAACGAGTAATAAGGGATACAAAGGCTGGGTTGCCTAGAAAATTAATCAACTGCAATTATGCAGCCACCTGAATACTTCTTCTGCTGGCGGCAAGTTTTAATGATGGCAGCGTTTCTAACATAAATACTACGTGCTACCTTACCTTCATTAGATTTGGCCCAATCCAGAAGCTTTTTATCTTCGGGTTGTAAAATAGCAGTTCCAGAAGCCGCTTGCTGAAAAGTTACACTTTCAGCAATAGTTTTATATGTAAAAACACCAATTACAGATCCCAAAGCCAGTACAAAACCCAACACTCCCGCTATTTGTGCCAATCGCCAATTACTTACACCCAACAGAGGCAATGCCCCACCAGCTTGCTTAGTCATCTTAATTAAATCCTTAGCGGCTTGGGCGATCGCACTTTTTTGTTGTTGTATTGCCACCTTAGAAGCACTATTAAGCTTATCGTCCACCATGTCAGTCCAACCCACCACAAGCGAGTCAAGCCTACCGGGTAGCTGCTGCAACGCAAATTGGGTTGTACCTAGTTCCGCATATAGATTAAACAAGGGGTCATCAGGTCGAACACCCAATTTAAGTATCCAATCAGTGACCTCTGCTTTCTTTTCTTCAGAATATTCCGCAATAACTTTTTCAACAACTTTTGCAATATTGGTCATAGGTGGTTTAAACAGTTAATTTAAAACCTCACTGTCAATTTGGTAAAGCTAATACTTACCATTCTTCAGATTCAATATCTTCATTTACATCAAAATCGGAAGGATTTTGTTGATTTGTACCTACAGAAGCTAGTTCTGTACAGTTCTTACTTAGCCCTAAATAATTCAAAGCAATCTCATTAGAAACAATAGAATTATTAAAATTCTCTATCCAGTTGAATACTATCGAACGCTGAATAGTATTAAGAGGAGAGTCAGTTTCAATAAGTTGAGCATAGGGTAAACCAGTATCCTCAAGCAACTGGTAAAAGTCGTTATGCAACCCGCCCAAAACTAGCTCCAAGCCATTTAATTTTTTAATATTAGCTTGGAATCTACTACCTTCATAGTATCGAAATTGCTTGCCAAAGTAATAATTTTTGATAACAATATAGTCAACTTGACTACCAAAATGCTGGTATAAATCCTCAAGATAATCTTCAACACAGTCTTTACGATGTGATATCGGGTGCAAGAAAGTAACACGATATCCGAGATGGTTAAGATTTCCTATCAGTGAAACATCTTTATCAAAAAACTTGAACTCCTGATGGTTTTGACCTGGCATATCTGTCAAAACTACATCAATATTTGGAAACATTTCTAAGTCAAGTAATAATCTATCCGAATCGCCCCTAGACAATCCCAAATGGTTTATTTCAAAACCTTTTGTTTTATACATCGATAGCTTGTTACGATAACCGTGGTAGAAAACACGCGCATTGCATTTACTTTTCAAGTACAATTCCAGCAAGAGCCTAGAAACTGTGGACTTACCCACACGAGCATCACCCGATGTAATTACAAAACGCTTTCCAAACATAAAAACCAAGCAACCTATTCAATTAAGCAGCTATATCTTCAGATGGTAAATTTGCATCTTGGTTTTTAGCTTTTTCTTTTTCTTCGTTTTCTCTAAGCTCTTTAGATTTTTCCACAACTGCTGGGTAGTAACAGTCATCTGGTTGTATATCAAAACCCAATAAATTAAATGCTGGCTTAATTTGCGTTTCAAACTCAGCAAGCCAAGATTTAATTCTTGACTTAATTACAATATTTGTTTCTTGATGAGTCTGACCTTCATTAAAGGTTAAAGCATGGCGGTCAAGAAAGTCATAAGACTTGTAGAATAAATCTGGCATTACAAGTTCTATCAGACCTTCTGCAAGCATATTTTGACGTAGGGAAGAGTCATTATATCGCTCAAACTTTTCTTCTTCACCATGAAATAGATTTTTGACAACAATATAATCTACTTGGTCTTTACAAAGTTCACGAAGTTTTTCTAAAACATTTATAGAGTCAAGAACTCTACTAATCACTGAAACCATTGTCACTCGACAATTAATTTCAGTTTTCAGAACTTCAAAAAATGCAAGCTCTTTGACATAACTTTCAAAGAAACCTCCAGATTGTGCTGGCAAGTCTAATAATGTGATAGGACAATCACTCTCATCTAGATTAATTAATAAATCGTCAGCACCACCTCTATGAAAAATATCAATATAACGTATTATAGGGCGGTAATCTTTTTGAAAATATCTTTCTATCTGAGGATTCCTTAAGTCAGCTTCATAAGCAACACAGGGTAAATTTTTATTAATATAAAGTTGAAAGATTGCTCTTGCAAAGGTACTTTTACCTACGCCACCTTTATCACCTGTTATAATTATCAGTCGCTTTTGAGGTTTACCATTAGTATTGGAGGAAGTATTATTTGACATGGCTGGTTGTTCTTTATTTTTTCGGGTCATAATATTGTTTACAAAGTAACTAAACTTTGTTGTGTTAGGTTAATGTCAATCTAAATTTTTAATTTGTAAACAAAAAATTCATAAATTAAATTAATGCAATAGGTAAATCAGCAACTATATTGCTCAATAAAATTTTCCTAATTTATTTTGAATAAACTACTTTGAGTATGTAACCTTTCGCTCAAAAAGCCAAGCAACAAAATTCCACATTAAACCAACATTTGTTGATATGTAAATTAGTCATAAATTTTATGTCGTTTAAAGTAACTTGACTTTCAAAAAAGGCATTATGATATTTTGATTGGAAATAATCTATGAGTGAAGTAAGAGCAGATTATGATGGTGCTTGGAAGGAAGGTGTAGAACAATACTTTGAGGCGTTTCTGGCATTCTTTTTTCCAGAGATTCAAGCAGAAATTGACTGGAAACGAGGCTATAATTTTCTCGATCAAGAATTGCAGCAGTTGATGAGAGAATCTGAAATTGGTAAACAATTTGTCGATAAGCTAATCAAAGTTTGGCTAAAAGATGGAAAGGAAACTTGGTTGCTGATTCATTTGGAAATTCAAAGTCAAGTAGACCCCAACTTCCCTAAACGGATGTTTTCTTACCACTACAGAATCTTTGACCGTTATAACCAAGAAGTTGTGAGCTTGGCAATTCTGGGGGATAATCAAGCCAATTGGCGACCGCAAGAATATAATTATGGTCGTTGGGGATGTCGCCTTAGTCTTCAATTTCCCATTGTGAAACTACTGGACTATGAATCTCGTTGGTCAGAATTAGAACAAAGTGATAGTCCTTTTGCTGTACTGGTGATGGCGCACCTGCGGACACAAGCCACAACTCAAGATTTAGCAGGCCGATTGCAATGGAAGTTGAGCTTAATTAAACGAATGTATGAGTTAGGCTATAGTAGAGATAAAATCCAGCAAATCTTCCGGTTGCTAGATAGATTAATGACTCTACCACCGGAGTTAGACTTAAATTTTCAAGCCGAATTAGAGCGTTTTGAGGCTGAACAGCAAATGACATACATAACAAGCGTAGAACGCATAGGTATAGCAAAAGCTACCCAGAAATATATTGCTCAAATCCTAACAATTCGATTTAAAGATGTTCCTACTGAATTAGTAGAAAAACTAAATGAATTATATGACATTGAGTTACTGAATCAATTGTTAGAAAAAGCTGTAACTACAGGTTCAATATCTGAGTTTGGGCAACAATTAAGTCAGGAAGATACAAATACATAGTTTCAAATTTGCACGGAATGCTGACCATATAGTTATAAAATTCTAACTACCTGCTAGCTTTTTTTGCTTTCAAATACAAATTAATTCCCCGATCAAATCTGCTGCCCGCTTTCCATATTTTTGCTGAATAGCATCCCTGTACGGCAAGCAATCTTCACTTAAAAAGTCGCGGATAAATAGAGAAAAATTAAATCCTCTTTTCGAGTCCACGTATTCTGCTAATTCAATATTAAACAGTGATTTAAATTCATCCTCCCTTTGTTTGAGTGCTGAATATTTAGTTAAATTGTTGGCTTGGAAGATTGGTTCAACTGCTTGATTAAAGAGTTTTTCCATTAAGATATCTTTCATATCTCTTTCTGTATTTTTGTACCAAATTTTCCTCACAAATATAATAACTTCTGTAAAGCTGAATCACCTCTTTTTGTGCAGTTAAAATCTAAAATACCTTAGCGCCTGATATCCCTCATCTTTTCCAAAATTTTTCGCTTTCCAACTCCAAGGAAAACGGTAGACACCCAGGATTGGCAGTCGCCCACTCCTTAGCTTCTGCAATTAGAGTTTCGTTACCGGAATCGAAGTAGAATTGCATTTTGGCACGTTGCTCTAAGCGATCACGTTCTTGAGTGCTGAGAATATGTCCCGTGATTACGCAGTATTGGCGCACCTTAGCCTTAGCTTGGGTTAAAGCCATTAGCCGTAATTTTGTCACTCGCTTGAGTTCCTCGATGCGGTAGGAAACATCAGCAGTCTCCTCACCAACAGATGCACCGTGCAAGCCGTTGTTGAGGTTTTGGAGTGGTTGTTCTGGTGGAATTACATCGGGGATCAAATCACCCTTGGATGCACTCTGCAAGCCGTTATTGGCACTTTGGAGTGATGATTCTGCTGTCACTCTAGCAGGTGTTGAATTACCCTCGGATGCTCTCTGCTGCCCACTGTTGGCAATTTCCTGTGGTGGTTCTGGTGCAACCGCAACAGGTATCGAAACTACACCCAGCCCGTTATTCTCCGTATTAGATAAGTTTTGATTATCTAGTTTTGATGACGTGCCGGAGCTACTGGGGTATATAAAATCCTGATGAGAACTGAGTTCATTTGGTTGTAAAATATCTATAGGAACAGAATTCTCTAATTGATTGCTAGTTATATTTAAATTAATTTCAGCAGTATTAGAAGAATTTATGAATTCAAGATTTTCCGCAGACTGGATGACAGCTGAGTGTTCCTGAAAAACATCAGGTTGTTCAACTACCTCTGCTGACGCCAGCCCTTGGGGGGCTGTAGCAGCAGGAGGTAAACACTTACAAAAAACCTTCATATAAAAAGAATGAACGTAATTACTTATTCCACAAGGACTTTGAGTATTGTGTTTTACAAATAAGCTTTGAAATTCGTAAAATTGCCCGTTCTCGCTTGATTGATAAGGGTTTAAGCTATTTTCTGCCCAAGGGTCTAAAATGTAGCGTGTGGGATGCCACAAATGTAAGTGCTTTTGTAGTGTCTCTTGAGAGACAGTTTTGTTAAAGCGGCGTTTATACTCAGCACGTATAGCTTTTGCCCGTTCAGTAGCCCCTGCTGGTAATCCATTACTCCACTCTATTGCTGTTACTACTATCTGGATGCGTCTTTGGGCTTGTTGGCTACGTTCCCAGTTCTGCTGGAGGCGACGGTCAAATGAAATTACGTTATCTTTAGGTTGATCGATCCTGCTAACGCCTGCTATTGCTTCTGCAAATGTATTGGCGAATGTACCCAACAGCCGTTCGGGATAACTAACGTAGGCACTGTACCATTTGTTACGAATTGTGCATCCTACCCAATGCCGTACTCTAGCTTCGATTTCATGTTGGTGTCGGCAATATTGCTTATAGCCAGGGGCGTTAATTGCGGTGGAAAGGCAAAATTCGACTAATTTATCGCCTCTTAAGTCTAGAAAGACGATTCCGTAGCCTGCAAAAATTTGTAGGAGGGTGTTTGTTTGTCCTTGTCCCGTCCAACCAATCGCAATTGTTTCTTCCCAGTTAGCACGCCACTGTGCAGCATCAGCAGACTCTTGCTTACGATATCTCTCCCGTGCAATTTGTTTTTTGGCTTTGTTCGCTACCCGTTTTAATTTGGTTAAATCTTGCCGACTGGCCGCGCGATCGCAATAGTCGAGGAAGATAGAAACGGAATCGCTAATTGGTTGTAAGTCATCATCAAGTAAAAATGACCCACTACCCGGTTGCATGGGACAACGGATGGCTTTGTAGTTGGTTATTTGTTTGGCACTATATGGTTTAGTGTTTGGGAAGATTTCTAGGTGTCCTTGGCGCAGGATAAAGCCTGCATTTCTCAAAGTAATTTCTAAGGCGCAGGCTAGGGCAAAGGTAGGCAGGGGAGATGCAAAGTTTAAAATCAAATGATAACCACCACTAAAGCTGGACTGGAGAATGACGATATCGACTATGCCGATTTCCTCTAGTGCCGCTTTGATGCGATTTATGGATTCAATGTTATGGTAGTCGCCAAAAAAGTCTAAATCGATTGTCGCGTAACGGGTTGTGTTGTCAAAACGCAGACCTACTAATTTTGACTTATCTTGGTGCAGCTTCCACAGTTGGGAAGGTTGCAGGTAATAATCGATGGTACGCCATGCTGGTTTTGCACCTTCTACTAAAGAAGGGGCAACTATCGCCCCAAATGGATGCCAAAAACGCTCTACGTAGCGTTTACCCAATGATTCTGAGGGCAGGTGGGGTTTGATTTTCTTTTTTACAGGCTGTGAAAGACTTAATTGGGGCCTGTTATCAACATCTGCCCCGAAATCTTCTTGGAACATGAGTGACTGTCCTGATGGTTTTAGTGCATCAGGTAGCCTCGCTGTTGGTCAAAATGTGTTAGCCTAAATTTGAAATTTTTGTTTTATTAAGAAGCGGTTGGTTATCCGCTTGTTGGAGACGACTGGTAATCGTCTCGTGGTTGAAAGCAAACAGAGGCTTATACTTGTTTAGGCTTAGACATACATAGGCTTAGGCTAAGATTTAGTCCAACACGCTTCACCAACAACAATGCGGCTACCCAACTTTTTTTTGAGAGCTATTTAAATACGTCAGTTCTAGCGAAGTGGTTACTAAATCTAGAAAATAGTTTTGGAATAAGAATGCAAAGCTAGTAACACCTAAAAGTGTCACCAAAAACTGGCAGAGGTTAGTACAATTGGTGAAGATGAAATTACACTCCACCAACGAATTTAAAAACAAAAAACAGTCAAATATATCCATACGAGTTCAGCACCCAAAATATGAACTCGTACTGCAATCAGTATTGAGATGCTAATCTATTAGGTAACGTTAAATTGTGGGATAAATTCTCTGCTAGATTAACTGCTCACAGCTACCTATGCAGCACGAACATTACCCTTTTTTCTATTTGTAGACACTTCCATTGCTTTCATTTGGTTCTTATAATCCTCCCAAGTTTTTTCAAATACGTCAGACTCATACATCCGCAATAAAACCTCCTCTTTATCAGTTAAATTTGGGAGTTTTAACAATTCAGCTAAAGATACCTGAACTGGGAAAACATCCCTAAACTTTTCCATTAAGTGAAGAATTCTTGCTCTCTGTTCAGCAGATGGTTCATCTTGCAACTCCGCATCAATCTGTCGCGGACGTAGATTCACGATTTCTAGGTTCATATTTACTAAATTCCTCAATCCAAACACAACAAATTCATTAGTTATACCTATAACACGCCCCACAATTTCCAACTCTGGCCGCAGTCTTTTCTTAAATTGATATACTTGACCAAGTTGGAAACGCCGAAACGGATTGCGTTCGCCATTCCGCATCCAAGCGATACCATCACTTATACTACCTATCTCGTCTGCTTCAATCAGGTCTATAACCTGGTCACAGATATCTTGATTGCAAACAAACTTATAAGCTGCATCGATACTCCGGTTAAATTCCGCCTCCAGTGCCACAACTGCCTTAAATTTTTGCAGTTCCCTTAATTGAGAAATATATTCAAATACTTTCTTACCCTTGTGATAACTGCCAACACTTATCCTTAGATTCTCCGACACCTCTCGAATCACAGGTTTACCTTTCTTTAATTGAGAGTTACTCTCATCTATCGAAGTGTTCAAATTTGAATACTTCGTTTCATTCAAACGACGGGCACTTTCCCGTTGTCTTTCTTTGGCTTGGGGACGAAGTACGCTCTCCCAGTACTGCCCTTCGTGAAATTTCTGGTAATGAGTCTTCCCGCCTTCCCGGTGGAGATTAAAGTCAAGCACTAGTTTCAAATCTTCTTCAGGCGAGCCAGACTCGACAAATTCCACTTTCACAGCAGAAATTCCCAACTGGCGGGCTATCTGCAAACGACACTTACCAGCTAAAACGACATTTACACCAGTGCGTGCAGTTACCTTCAAAGATTCCAGAATCCCTTTTTCCGAAATACTTTTTTCCAAAGCCGGACGATCCTCATTTTCACCGTATATTTCTATCAGCTTTGGATGAACTACCAACTCCGCAGGAGAAATATATACAATTGCCGGATTATGCACCTCAGACATATTGATACTCCGGGTTACAAATTGCCTAAAAAAGATAAGTTCAATTTTGAAAAGCTTAAGCAGAAAGCAGGAAAAATCAAGCAGCAGGACTGATGGCACTTTCTCCAGTGGATGAAAGTGCTATTATTAGAAAATAATTAATTTTTGTAAATAATGAACAATTAATTATCAAACAATCTCCCGAAGAGAATTTTCGCAGTAGAAAACTATTATTATTAACCCATTTAAAACCAATTTCATTGAAGAGATATTTTTTGGTGTTATTTTTGGGAAAAATACATCTACCGAAAGAAAGATTTGTAAAACTGGTTAAACTCATGATATGATGTCTCTAGTTAATTAAATTGACAAAACAATGTTCCGCCTTGTTTTACTAACAAGTGGGCTTGTTTTCTCCTCAAAGCCCTGTTTGCACCAGGGCTTTGGGTGGGTTTTTAGAAAAAATGAACGCTACAAAAAGAGTATATCAGGCTTCATTCCATTTGGCAAAATTGTACAGTAAAGAGGGGTAAATTTTTAGATGCCTCATCTTCAGATATTAAATTCTCTTGAAAAACAAGCACTAGAACACATAGCGGCAACTAGCAGCGATGAAGTTAGCAAAAGAGCTAAAATTCTGCTAGGGCTAAACGAAGGCAAGAAATATGTAGCTTTAGCCCAAGAGATTGGTGTAACCGAAAACTCAATAGCAAAGTGGAAAAAAAGATGGACATCAAGTACCATCTTGTCAGAAACCCAGGACTCAGCGATCGCAAAAGCTAATGAAGTATTGGGTGTCAACGTAGGCAGACCTAAGAAGTGCAAAAGTACAGAGGCAAGCAAAATTGTCGAAATCAGCGAATGGAGCAAGAACCGAAAACCTAGTCGCTCAAAGCACCACTACCATATGCAGGTAGCAGAAGAAGCTGCTAAGAGAGGTTTACCAACACTATCGCCAAGAAGTATAGGACGCATTTTAGAAGCTCAACCTTAATAGAAAGAGTCATCAAGCAAGTATTATCCTAGCCCAAGGGAGTAGTTTTGCAATCCCAGTTTTTACCGAGGCTTTTCATCACACTCTAAGCAAGCATTTCCACACACTCGATCACTTGAGCAGAAGTCACTTGTTGCGCGATCAGAAATTGACACTCTCCACCCTATAAGGGCGAAGATTCTTCATTCATAGATCCAACTTGCTCATGCAGGATTGCTCCAACATGGGTAGAGGTCAAATCTCCCGAAGCGTTTGGATCTAAGATCCAAGTTCCCGTATGCCCTACGGTACTTAAGGCTAATTTCAGGATATTAATAGCAGCGTTCCAGTCTCTATCGAGTGCAAATCCACATTCACAAACATGAGTCCTTGTAGATAGAGATTTTGTGACTACTGCTCCGCAGTTAGAGCAATTTTGTGATGTATGGGCAGGATTGACCGCAACAGTAATTCTGCCAAATTTCACCCCAAAATGTTCTAACCATTTTCTGAATTGATACCAACCAGCATCATTAATCGATTTGGCGAGACAATGATTTTTAACTAAATTCTTAATCCTCAAATCTTCATAGGCTACCAAATCGTGAGATTGGATTACGCAACGCGCCATTCTCTTGGCATGTTCTTCACGTTGCCTACTTATTTTGAGGTGTACTCGCCCTAATTTATTAATGGCTTTTTTGCGGTTGGTAGAGCCTTTCTTTTTACGAGATACACGTCTTTGTCGAAACTTAAGACGCTTTTCTCCGGTTCGATAAAATCGTGGGTTAGGTTCACTATGTCCATTGCTGTCTGTGTAGAATTCCTTAAGTCCCACATCCAATCCAATAGTTTTACCAGTTGGTTGTGTCTCTACTTTGTTGTCTACGCTAACTAGGAATTGAACATAATACCCGTCAGCACGTCGGACTAACCTAACTCGTTTTATCTGCTCTTCTTGGTAGAAGTTTAAATCCCACGTTCCTTTGAGATTGAGCTTGCCAATTCCTTTCTTGTCGGTAAAGGTTATTTGTTTCCGTAAGAGTGAAAGTGACCACCCAGATGTTTTATATTCCACTGAACGGTTGTTTTTCTTGAACTTTGGATAACCAATATTTCCTGGAATACCTTTCTTGCAGTTGTTGTAAAATCGAGCAATAGAGCTATAAGCCCGTTCCACACCTACTTGACAAGCGTGAGAGTTCAAGTCTTTGACAAAAGAGTATTCAGCCCTTAATGCAGTGTTGTAACGATATAGCTCTTTCTGCCCTACACCTCGGTTATCCATCCAAAAACGGATGCACTTATTGCGGACGAATTGAGCAGTCTTGATCGCCTCATCTATGGCTGCATATTGAGTTGTTTTCCCCTTCGCTTTAAACTCTAAAACTATCATTTGACGTGGAAAACTTCTACACACGATATCTAAAAGCCATATATCTACCTACTTTCCAAAAGTCCAAGTATTAGTTTCGTTTAATTCCAATTCTTCAAAACAGTTAGCAAAACTCGGAAAGTGAAAATATCTTAGCGGCATTCGAGATATTAATAGTAAAGAAAAATTTTCTAGTTTAGCCAACTGTTGTAATCTCAATAAATCGTCGCTAAAACTATCACTAGCAAAGTGCAATCTATCAAAATTATCAATCACAAGTAGTCTATTGAATCCTTCAGATAATTCGCTTACTATATTTTGCCAATCCTGCTGGTAGTACAAATCAAAACTCATAGGAATAACATCAAAGAGATGAGCCACACTAAAAGGATATTCAAGATTGAGATAGACAGATTCTAAAGTAATATCTTTAAGTAAATAGTTTTTAACAGTAAAAGTCTTACCAATATCCTGTTTACCCCATAAATTAACATTCTTGCCTGCATTTAGTTTACCAATCAACCAAGTATATTCTTGATAACGTAACATTACTATTATCCTTTAGATAAACTACAATTATTTTGAGATTAAATGTGTGATTCTTTGATTGTGTCTTTCTAAACTTTTTCTAGAAAATTGGTTAGATACAATAAAATTATCTAATAAAAAATCAGGTGATTGTGAAAGTCTTAACAGCACACCATCATTACCACTACTGCGATGATAGTAATGTACAACAGGTGATTGGATAACTGTCAGGTTATCGTTACGAATTGCTCGTCCTGTAACTAGCCCATCCATAATAAATTTAGCGGCAGCAGCTACATTATCACTATCTCGTGCAAAATTTTTGAGATACCAATGAAACTCAATCCACACTGTACTATCTAAACAAAATTCACAGTCTCTAACAAATTCACCAATTAAGTTTGTCCAATACTTCTTAAGTTCAGCACTAGCTCGCAAACTTGACCGTGCCTGATTAATAATTTCGTTCATACAAGGGGGTAAAGGCATGGTTAGTTCAAATATCATCTTCACCGCCACCTTTAAAGTTATTTAAAAATTCTTCGACAACGTTTCTAAATTTCTTGTATGACCTACCATCTTGACGGGATAAATTGAATACTGCTTTGACAATTTCATCAAGTTTATAGCCCTTTTGATGCAAATTCATAATTGAGTTTCTTGCTTCTTCGTCAAGCTGCACCTTAAAACTAAAACTGCCCTCAAAATCAGTCTTAGACTGCTTAGTTTTAGTAGCAGTAGTGGCTTTAAATTTACCATTATCATTACTACTACTCTCGCCATACAGACTAGCGGCAAATTCATCAAAGTCTAACCCAGATTTCCATGCTGTATAAGGATCGTTCTGGTTTTTTGCTTCCAAGAGTAATTGCTGAAAGTATTCAGGGTCTTCATCGTCAGCAACATATAAAGCTTGGAGTCGTAAAACTTCAGTCGTCTTGTACAAAAAATCACCGTATCCCAGCAAATAAACTGCACGCTTATCTTTATCGTCCCCAAGGATAATACAACTATCTTCAGGACGGGTTGTAACAAAGGCTGTCTTCGCTGGAAAGTTTGAGCGAATCAACGGGTCTATCACATTTTTGTCAGGTCGTTGAGTATATAACAATACATGAATCCCCGCACCACCCGCTTTTGCAAGCAACTTCATCAGCGCAGTCTCAATGCGATCGCAATAGTTATCATCGGAAAGTAGATCAAAACACTCGTCAATTAGACAAATTACTCGTGGCATGACAAAATCAGGTGCGAACCGTGAGTTGTACTGTGCGATCGTTTCAATACTGCTGTGGCGCTCAAATTCCTGGTAACGCAATTCCATTTCTTCGACCAAGTAATCAAGCAAGTTAGCGGTAGACTCTGCATCACGCGCAACTGGGGCAACAAGATGGGGAAGTCCATCAAATTTACCAAAGGTCACGCGCTTAACATCTGAAAGTGCCAATCGAACAACAGAAGGGGGATATCGTCGCACCAAATACAAGATTGCGGCTTTCTCAAACTGCGACTTTCCACCCCGCGTCCGCCCACCACCCAAGATATGGGTCACGTTATCGCTATAAAGGGGAATTTCGACATAAGTGCCATCAACATCAACACCACCGGGGATAGACACCGAATAAATGTCAGGTTCGCCGTCAAAAGTAAAGTAATCACGGAAATAAGCAAATTGTCTGTCTAACCTGGGTATGTCAAATACAACTCCCCCAGGCACTACACTCACCATTGGCGCAACTTTCAAGCCTAATTCTTCACCCAGTTGCTGTACTAAGTCATTACCTATGTCTTCTACTTTCTTGTAACTAACACCCCGTCCCAGTTTTACCCTAATACGGTTAAAAGTAGGGCCATTTTTGGCATCAACATACTTAGCATTAATATTAAAATCTTCTAACGTATCAACTAATAGTTTTCCTGCTTGTCCCATAGTTAAAACATTTGAGCTAACAATCCCATTATTAGCAATTTCACTATTTAAACATTTAGTTTCATTTAAAACAATTGTTCCATCTCTTACCTGCTTTAAATCTATTGCTTTACCTGTAGCACGGGCAACAAGCACTGCCGTTCGGTAGCAATAGTTTTTAATAAATCTATCTTTAGATTGGTTGGCTAAATCAGTAAAATAAGTAATTGATTTATTATTTAAAAATAAATTATAAAGATTGTGCTGCACTACTTCATAGCCAATCTGCTTGAGATAAATATTTTTTATAGACTCAATATGTTCAAATAAAGCTTCAATTTGCGAGTTACTAACTATCTCAATCATTTTTTGATATACGTTATTTTGCTCCCATTGAGATGGCATTCGATTGAGATGGATATATTCAAGTGCATAACGTACAAACTCGTACTGATTTAAAGTACAGTGTTCTGCACATATTGATAATATTTCATCATCGTTTGTACCTGCAATTACTGATTCGTATATTACCTGAAATAAAAATTCTAAATTAAATTCAACAACTGGACGTGATAATTTTGTTCTAAAGTCAATCTGCTTTAAAACAGTTTCAGCATAAGAAACCATTGCGTCCGGTAAAGCTTCCCGTACATTCTGTATAATCTCTTCATTGTCTAAACCATCTTGTTTGGCCTGTATAATTGCAGTCCAAAGCTGTTGTTTTTGAAATTCAGTATTGTTGTTATCAGTATACAGATCTAACATTGTTTTTTCAATTATTAGAATGATAAAATTAAGTTAAGGACTAAAAAATTCACTATGAAAAATTGG
Organism: Nostoc sp. UIC 10607; assembly: GCF_047228265.1. Taxonomy (NCBI): domain Bacteria; kingdom Bacillati; phylum Cyanobacteriota; class Cyanophyceae; order Nostocales; family Nostocaceae; genus Nostoc; species Nostoc sp. UIC 10607. The sequence goes on from NZ_JBIQNW010000007.1 coordinate 27,845, forward strand.
AATAGGTGGAATGCAGAAGAAGAAAAACTTCTTGCTAAATTAGTTACAAAATGCCCAAATATTGATGAAATACATCAGGAATATTTTCCATATAGAAGTAGACAATCAGTAAAAGGAAAACTGAGGCTACTAGGATTAATACTTGAACCACAATGGACTGTCGAGGAAGAAGAAATATTACACCAACTTTACTCTGAGCTATCACCAAAGATGATACAATCTCAGTTCATGCCTCATAGAACTCTTCCCGCAATTCACGCTAAAGCACAAAGACTTAACCTAAAACAACGCCATAGATGGACAAAAGATGAAATACGATACCTCAAAGATAACTATTTAACTGAAACTTATGAGGTCATAGGAAAAAAATTAGGTAGAGACGAAGCAGGGGTAAGAGCGAAAGCTCAAGCAATGAAATTAAAAAAACTTGAGTCGTACACAGTTAATCATAATTATTTTAGCACTCCAAATTTAGAAAATTGCTATTGGGCAGGATTTTTAGCAGCTGATGGATGCATAAATTATTCAAGTCATGGTTATATTTTAGAAGTTGGACTACAGGAACAAGATTTAGAGCATTTAAAAACATTAAAGGATTTACTTGAATGCGATCGTCAAATAGCCGAAATGCATAATTCTAATCAAAAACATCAATATCCATTTGGGAAAACCTACACTAATGGTAAAGCCTTTAGATTGAGAATAAACAGTAAACAAATATGTGATGATTTAATTGGCAGATTTAATATTACACCAAATAAATCTTTGACTCTTGAACCTCCTGTTCTAGATAATGAGCAATTGATAAAAGCATTCATTATCGGATTAATAGATGGGGATGGTGGCGTAAACTTATTCAAAGTCAAAGGAAAAGTTAATAGCATAGAAATAGACCTCACAGGAACAATAGAAGTACTCAATTGGGTAAAAAACTGGTTTGATATTTGGGTTCCTAATAATCACTACAAATGTGCTAAACCCAAACAAAGCATGAATTCAAAAGCTTATCGATATCATGTAGCAGGAAAACGAGGAATAGAATTATGGAAAATACTATCTCAAGTTAATGTACCTAAGTTAAAACGTAAATGGCACAAACCTTTACCCTATTTTTGACTTCCATAAACTACCAACATTTTTTGATAATAATTACGTAACTCTTCTAAAGATTTTGGGTTTTGATTATACGAGTTGCAAATAAGACTGGCCCATACCCTACCTACTTTGCATACAGCAGTATCAAACCTTCCTGCTTCAATGTCACTTAAAGCATTATTACGACGAATATATTCAATTGCCATCTTGTCCTGAGAAGCTGGACTAAAATCTTTTAAGTTTAACTTTGGCTGAAGGTCATACCAACTTATATCCAACATTTGATAAGCACCAGCCGCAGTCGAACAAACATTTTTACCATTAATAGGAGCGCACTGTTTCTTTAACGGGTGCGTAGAAAAATCATTAAAAGTTCCGTTAAATACTAACTTGCGATAACTTTCTGACTCACTGGTTCCTGTTTCTGCCCAACGAATTGTTGCTAAAAAAGCACTCAAACGTGGTGAATAAGGATGTGGTGAGTAATCTCTTGCACTAACTTTTCTTTTTAAACTATTTGACGACAATGAATAAACACCAGTACTTTGAGAAATTGAAAAATAAATTCCCAAAGTAATTAAGGAAGCAGTTGACAAATGAATGGGTTGAAAACGGGATATAAATTGATGACGAGGACTGAAAATCAATCCTACTAAACCACCAACGATAAACCCAAATTTCCAACTATCAACTGCCTTACTAAAACTACGCACTTGGCAAACACTATCCGCACCCTTGGATACCAATCCACATGGCAGTGAAGCTACTCCATACGAAAATGCAACAGAGCCGGCTGCACCAACTACACCTGATATAAAAATCGGTACAATTTGCATTGCTCTTGCTAATAGCTAAATAACTTTCAACGGTTTGCTAAATATTCGTGTAAATAAGGGCGGGGGTTCTGCGCTACACCATTAACGTGAACTTCAAAATGTAAATGTGGCCCCGTCGAAAACCCCGTACTACCTACTGCTGCAATCATCTGCCCACGGACAACTTGTTGCCCCTGCTGCACATACAGCTGACTGGCATGACCGTAGAGAGTAGATAAACTTCCCTGATGCTGAATAACAACTGCTTTGCCGTAACCATCCTTGTCACCCGCAAAAGCTACTCGACCAGCATCAACCGCATAAATTGGAGTACCCTTGGCTGCACCAAAATCAATTCCCCTGTGAAACTTGCGATCGCCTGTAATGGGGTGTGTCCGCCAACCAAATTCACTAGTTACAGGAGTACCAGCCGCAGTAGGAAAGGCAATTCGACCGTTATTTAAAACCTTATTACTAACAACAGTTCTAGGTAGTATTAGATTCTGGAGAGATTTAACTAACAATTGAGATTCAATCCATCCAGAAACCTGGGGAATGACCATAGCTGCAATGACAACTGAGGTGGCGATCGCATATCTCCAACTTTCACTCGAATTAGTATCGGCTGTCTCATCCGAACTAGTTACAGTCGAATTACTAACCTCCTTTTTACTGTCAGTTTCAAAGATTATTCGCATTGTCTCAACGCCTTTTTGCATTAGCAGGAGAAACCTGCCAACAACCAATCTTTGCAGTACTCAATACTTCCTCAAAATCATTCTGAGCTACACGGCAATCAGGAGAATTTAGTCCATCTCCGGATGTTGCAGATTCCTGAACTTTAGGGGAATAGCGCGTAGAGACAGGATTAGAAGATATATTCACACTAGGTGCAGCAGTAGAAACAGCAGTCGGCGATAAAAATTGAAGCTTTTGTGCCAACGCCACAGCATTACGCCAGTTATAAAACTGCAAATATCCTGGTTGCAAGATATCTGCAATCCATACCAGCAGTACTAACCAAAAAATTGCCTTTACCCACATTAATCCAACTGCTTAACCACAGGTAGGGCAAAAGAAGGAACTTCTTTGGGTACAACTTCAATCTTCTTCCCAGCTGCATATCCTGGCCCGGTGTAACTGCCATTAAGGAGAAAATTTAACAGCATTATTAACAACCACACTCCCACAGCAGCGACACCCACAGGAGATTTAATTACATCAGATAAAAAATATACTGGATACCAGCCAAATCTCCAGGGATTTTGTGGATGCAACCTATGTGCTTTCCAAGTCTCAATATAGGTAATTTCTATCTGAGGAACCCTGGGCTTATAGGCAGTAGGTGCATTAATATACCTAACTTCTACGGGTTGAGTATCATAAGTGGTCATAGGAGAAACGCTAGGTTGCTGATTTACCATTCCTCCTTGCTGTACCTGCTGCAACATATTTTGCAACCGATTGGCAGGCACAATTGCTCCACCTTCAGAATAATCAACATCAAAATTACGGCGTTGATTTCTACTCATAATATGACCTCAAATTAACTAACTAGCTGGCGGGTTTATTATTTATTTGGGAGTTAGTATCTTCCCAAAAATCTTCATCTTGAAGTTGAGCGTAAAACTCTTCTGGAGATAACATTCCAGGTTGATTTTGCACTCCATCTTCAACAAACTGACTACTATCTACTCGCCCCAATCCAGAAACAGCAGAACGAGGAGAAAATTGAACGACATTTTTAGCAGAAAACTCGTTATTAAATCTCATACCAGGAGGCGAAACTGGGGGGATTAAAGAAGGCTGAATATCAGTATTAGAAACACCAACAGGAAGTTGCTGATTGCCAGAATTTCCCAAATTCTCAGACACTGCATCTGCTTCTTCAACTGCATTGTTATAGTCAGAAATTCCCCAACTCAAGAAACAAGTAAACCCAGCCAGAAATATAACTGCACTCATCCAATGCACTCCTGAATTGGGAGATGGCATCATCTCAACCGTTGTGCGAGTTGAACCTTCCAGGGTAGTACGAATAGGGGTACGTTTGACTGCCGCTACAACATTGAGCGAACACAAAGCTATGCAAATTATCGCAGCAGCAAACTTGACATACATGACATCACTCCCCTGATTTATTAACAGGCTTTCTATTAGGAATTGGATTAGGTAATTGCTTCTTCATTTGTTGGAGATATATTCGTCTTTCCTCCTCTTTCTGGCGTATTTTCTCGCGGATATCTGCCACCTGTGCCATCTGTTCTACTGGATCTAAATACCCCCGCGCCCGTAACAGCTGCGCCTGTGCAAGCGAGTATGGTTCTTGAGCATTCCTAATCTGAATTAGCATTTGGTTCAGATCGACCGATGGTTGAGATTCCAAATTCTGGGCGTAATCAATCGCCTCTAATTTACCCAAAATCAAAACAGCAGCAGCTCCAGTTGGTATCTTCTCCTCAACTTTCGTACCATCGGTTTTGCGGTATCCCCAATAAAAACTATTATTTCCAGAAGCCGCTTCTAGTAAAACATCTAGAGAGTTGAATTTAACTATCTCTAGTGCTGGCATATAATGAAGGCGGTAAAACCCAGATTTCTCATTAGCTTGCATTCTGGATATTTCACCCCGCAGTTGCTGTCCCCACAATGCCGCCGCTAACTGCCGCCAGCCTGTAAGAGTAGGCGCACCCTCTACTGAGGAGTAACTGGACAGATGGTCTATATTGTAGTCAGTACGGGAAAGCTTTTCTAAGTACACTTCTCGAATTTGGGCAACTTGCGCCTTTACTTGCTGTACCTCCGATATCTGATTACCTGGAATTTGTTGCTTCCATCCAACCATCAATGCAACAGCCCCAATAACAGACAGCGCACTAACAGTCGAACAAACCGTCCACAGGGTGACATTTACCTTTTGTCTTCTTCGATTTGGTTGTTTATTTCGCACAGGTGTAGGAGTAAACATAATTTACCCCTCACGTATTATCAACAACCAACTGCAACTGAGGGCGCTTGTTTAACTCGCGTGCGATCGCAATTCCTGCACCACCCACAACTATCCCGGTAAGTAGCAACAGAGGATGCAGGGCAAGCGTGGCCCCCACTCCCAAAAGTTGTCCTACCATCCCGGAAACACCCAAGTTCATTAACAAACCACCCGCAGTATTAACCAAAAAGTCAAATGCTGCACTCATACCTGCTCCCTGGTAAACCAAATAACTACTAATGCCAGAATTAAACCAACTAATTCACCTATGCCTACACCCACCAAAATTGGCTGGATGCTGTAAATCTCTTGTTTATCCTGCGTTGGGGGAATCGCTACCCATGTACCAACCACAGTACCAGCTACTACCGAAAGTAAATTTATACCAACTGCTTGGGTAGATGTTTTTCTCAAATTAAGTAAACTTTCATCCCGTATTCGATAACAGATGGGTAGCATCTGGCTAACTATTTCTTCGGAGATTGCCCGGTTTTCGGCTGCGAGGACTTCAACTGTCTCGGCTGCGGTGTCGATGTACCGATCAACAGTGGATGAGTCTCTTCCCCCCAGTTCACCTTGCCGAAAAAATCGTTATTGATGCGCGAATTGATTCGCTCTTGCGCCTGGTCGTAACCAGGCGAAACGGAAGTATTACCTTCAGCCAGCGAACTACTGCCATGAAAAACAAATTCTTCGAGAGCAAGTGTGGAAGATTCAAGCACCACTTTATGGCGTAATTCTCCTAACTGAATTCCCCTGTCTGCATCCCGGTACAGTATTCCTACAAAACTATCGGGGGAAGCTTGTTCTGGGTCTACGCCAAATCGCTGTTTAATATACTCGCGCTTGTCGAACTTATGTTCACCTACTTCTGATTTGCGATCGCGCATTGCAATCAAGTGCTGGGCAGCTTCTTCCAAGGACATACCTTCACGAGAAGCTATCTCTTTAAGTTGAACTAATTGCTGTTCGATTGTTTCGTCAAGCGTATCATTTGGCTGCAAAGCTAAATCTAACAACCGACAGCAGGTACGTACTACATCAGGCGACACCTGCAAAGTCTCTGCCACTTTGTTGATATGCTTCATTGCGCTCAATTCTCCTAATTACTGATTGCACAATTGGGTTGTTTTTTTCTTCATCAGATATATGCTTGGTCAAAAAGTTATAAAGGGTTAAGCCATTAACTTTTTGTAAATAAGCATCTAAGCCACCAGCAGGAATTACTTGCTGTAAATATTCCTTATACGTCAACCGCCGAATTTTGGTAGCAACGTAAAAAACATCAGCAATCTCGACTGTTGCTGCATCAAAATATCCTCCCCGCTTTCGCGGTTTTACTATACCGGCATAGGGATACCACTTTTGTAAAGCAGAGATTGAAATCCCGTATCTTTCGGCAAGTGTTTTTTGGGTGTATATAACGTTTTCACATATCATCAAACTCAATTCCAAGTGAAAGACAACATCAATGAGAAGCGAATTAAACTAGTAAATTACTAAACTGTTTATAAATTAAAAAATAATTTACCAAATATGCCAGTTTAGTACAGGTATAGCTCAACTCAAATACATCTATAGTTCTACCTATCTCCAAATAAACTGCACACTAGCCAAGTTACATACTGCCTGTTGATAATGCAAGCACGTTTGTATATATGAATAAAAACAATAAAAAAATACTCTTTTAATAAAAAATTACTCTAACAGAAATATATAACGAAATATGGGACTTAATAGCCTGTGAGAAGTTCATCGAACTTTTACCCATTTATCTTGCAGTCTCATGTTATGAGAACACTTGCCTTCACAATCTAATAACTGTAAAGCTTACCCTTGTTGAGAAATAGCCTGCTGCTGTTTCTTTACCGCGCGAGCTATCAGAGGGGCTTTTTTCTCTAATCCTTGTAGAGTCAAATCACCATCCAAATAAAGTTGATACCATTGTTGACGCTGGCGCAAGACTCTTTCGTCATCCCGTAACCGCAACCGTTCCAAAGTAAATTCTGCCCTTTGAAGTTGTTGCGGAGGAACTTTATCTGTTAATACTAATTGTAGGGAAGGAAGTAAAATTTCAAACCAATCTTCTCCCAAATCAAAAGGATCAAGCACTTGGTCGTCAAGTGTACCTTTACTACTATTAATCCAAGCAGAAGCAAAGCGTAAATTAGTCCATTCGTAAGCTAAATAGCGGTAATTTTCACGGCTGCGATAATGATCTACTGTACCAACTGGTTCATACATAACGCTATAGCCACAAAGATTATTAAATCCATCGGCTAAATAACTTTTGAAAGGCGACCAATAATCTCTAGTTCCTTTTTTGATATTAGGATTTTTTTCCAACCAAGCATTTCCCGGTTGTCGCACTTTTTCATCAAAATCAGGCGGTTCTGGAGGAGGATTAAATGGCATCATCTGTGTTATACCTCTGATAACCCAAAATTTCTTTTCTCCGTTGTAACTATCCAACGGGGCCAAAATGGGTCATGTCCTGGTAAAACTCTTTGAAGTTCCTGATGGATTTGTATTGGTCTTCTCAAGTGTTCTGGAAACGCATTCATATCATCATTACGCATCCAAGCCTCTGCTGCTTCAATTGCAATTTCTGCTTCTTTGGAACGGGCTTGTTTGAGACCAAAAATTTCTGAGGTTAACCATCCAACTGTATCCCCTTGTTTTGACCAAGGTACTTCATCAAGGCTAACTTCTCTATCTTGTAATTTAAATAAAAATAGTTGATCTTCTTGCTCATTAAAATTTGGCTCTAAGGAAGCAAGAACAAGTGGAGAATGAGTAGTTACTAAAGCCTGTATCTTCATCCTGGGTTGTAATTCTTTCACTACAGCTAAAATAGCTGGTAGAATCACTCTCTGCCAACGAGGATGTAAATGAGATTCAATTTCATCAATTAGTAAAACTATCTGATTTACTGGCTTTTGTTGCCGTAATTCAGCAGCTTTTTTATGTTCGTACCAAGTCCACACTAGTAAATAAGCTAGTCCCAGAATACGCTTCATTCCGGCTGATGTTTGAGTGACAGGAACATTCCCGTAAGGTAGGTTAACTGTAGGAATATCGCGCACATCTTCAATGGAAACTCGCGTTGGCTCTCCCACTTCTATCCATTCTGAAGGGTGAGGTGCAAGTTTTTTAATAACATTAGAAAATAGTTGAAATGGATATTTATTTGGTTGATTTTGCCATGTTACCCAATCTTGAATTAAACCATTACAAAGAACTTTATTTTTTGATTTTAATCCATTCCAGAGTGTATTTGGGTTAAAATTATAAGCAATATCGCGTTGGCGAGCTGGGTCAAAAACAGAAAAACTACCATCAACCCGTACATAAATAACGACCTCTTTTAATAAAGGAGGCATTTGTAAACTACGCCATTTTTGTTCAGAAAAATCAAAGTAACTCTGATATTCTCTTATATCTTTTTTATTGCTAATTATTCCTGTAATTTGCGGATTTTCACCTCTAACTTGCTGTGGGTATGCTGGTTGTTCTACCCAATTTGTAGTCATCACCCACCAAGCGATATCTAGTAAAAAACTTTTACCTAAACCATTATCACCTGTAAATATATTGAGCCTATCGGCAAATGCGACATCAAAGTGGACAGCAGGTCCAACTTGCTGGAGGTGAAGTTCTTTTAACATTTTGCTCTCCCAAACAATTTTATACTTATCAAATAACCTCTTATAAATTAGATAACCTTACTTTAAGTATTAACATTATTTCTTTAACTGCGCTTTTAGATGAATTTAGTTAATTACGCCTATAAATTTTACGGAGCTAGCTATTTTATCGTTTGAAAAATAACAATATTCCGTGCGGATAATTCGTACATTTGTCTTCATTAAGATTAGAATGTTGTGATTCATATCCTTGTAAATCTTGACTAGTAAGTGAGTACACATCGCTTGTTATAAGTTGATATCCTTGAGTTTTAAGATATCCAACTAACTTATCAGGGATTACATGGGATGCACCATATGTTGGTAATAAATTATGTGCAATTTTATCTTCATCTGAAATATCTAATCTAAAAATACCTGTACGACAAAATAGATTAAAATCAATTGGTTCAACCAAACTACTTGTAATAATTTCAATTGATTTTACTTCCTCAGCTAACTGATTTGTACTTGCAAAATTACGCGACCACGGGTTTCCAATTAAAAATAGCCGCACTGATATCGCTTCCGGTTGCACCTTCACTATATCGAGTAACAACCGCATAACAGCATCTGGTTGTAAATAATCCAACACTCCATGTACTGAAACTAACCGTAATGTTTTAGGAGCGTAAAGTTTTGTCAGTTCTAGTTCTGCTAGATTGCGATCGCAAAAATAATTTAACTGTAGATTTGGGTATTGGCTGCGTAAAGCCAAAAACTTTTCTGGTGGATAAGTAGCAATGTCGTAACAGTCAATAGTCGGAAGTTGGTAGCGCGTTAGGTCAACTCCTTCAAAACCAAAAAAAACTTCACGTTCGGCAAAACCTGCACCTAAAATAGCTACACTATCACCTTTACCTGAAAGAATCGCTTCCCAGGTGAGGGGATAAACATTAGGAGTAAGTTCTAAAAGCCTAGCTTTAGTAATCTCTAGGATATTGCCACTGCCCTTGTTTTCTAGGAATCTTACTGCCATAAAACCTCGCTAATTATGAAACAATCTTGGGACGGTTGATTGGTGTAATGTCTTTACCTTCGCCCAAACGGTAAACTTCCCTGCGCCCGCCTATATCAATCTCAAAAAACCTATAACTTGTAGTAAACTGTGCCCACGCTGCTAAAGGATTAGTCTTAGGCAGATTTGTCGTTGCCTGGTAAGTGATTTCAAAACCTGTGCTACCATCTTGCTTAAACTTCTGTATAAAAATTTGGTAGTCTCTAGCGTGCCAAAAATCTGTGGTTCGACGACGCACCACATCTTGTGAGTCAGAACTCATTGCCCGTGCTGCTGATGCGGACACGATCAATTGAAAATTGTCGGACATTCGTGTTAAAGCAAGTTTCTTGTCTGGGTTTGAAAATACTTCATCAACAATTGGTCTGAGTTCAGGGTACAAAAAAGTTTCGGCAATGTAAAAGCCTGAAGATTCACAGATATTATCCTCAAAGTTGCGATGCCTGCGGCGGGCGTAGCCATCGCTTTCGGCCAGTCCATTAGATTCAAAACGAACCGACCTTTGTAAGCTTGCAAAAATTAAGTCTTCGTATAACTTCTGCTGCGATGCTGGCGTTGCTGCAAGAATTTTGAATGCAGCCCCACGCATCCCCTGAATTCCAATCAAAGCACAGGTACAGTTGAGAGACGCTGCCCACGTCGCTAGAAATTTTCGGTAGTTAGTATAAAGTATTAATGCTTCCTGGTAGTCAGGAGCTTTAATTTTGAGTAAATGCTTTACTGGGTTCGGCTTAATCTCCCATCCAGGTCTAGATAATAAAGTCCACAATGTTGAGGAATCTTCAATGGCATCCATGCATTTATCCTCGAAGCTTATTAATGACAATTATTTGTCTGTCCGTTCCTGTCAAATCTCATGCGGGATATGAGTTCCTTCAGATGCGCTGGGTCTACACCAAACCTATGAGCAATGTCATACTCCTCATCTTCTGTTGGCGGTGCATTTAGTGTCAGTAAATGCTCCAAAAACGGTTGCGACCCCCCTAAAGGCAAACCATCATCTGTAAAAGGTAACCTATATTGGTGCATTGGCTGCTCAAATACCGCAGGGCGGGTATTTTGTAGCCACGCTCCAACCTCACCAGGTTTTGGCGGATCTATCCCCAATCGCTCGCATTCTTCTAATAACTCGTTTGATAATTGCGATTCTACTGTAGACAGGCTGCGCGATCGCTCCACCAAATCTTGTAACCATTCCTGTAGTTTTCCTGTCTCTGGTAACTGCAAACCCAGCGTCTGACAAGCAGCTACAAACTCTTGCCCAATAACAGCATTAGTATATAGCTGCCCCAACCAAGTAGCAAATTCCCCATTTTCAGGTAATTTTATGCCTTGTTCAAGGCTAAATGTTTGTAATTTCTTTCCTAAACGAATTCTTTCTAAAAGCTTTGTACCAGTATCTTCTTCATTAATGATTTGAGGGTCATTTGACCCAAAAGCCATTTTGTCTAAAAGCCAAATAGCTATTTGTCCTGATTTTGGAGCTGATAAATTTAAAGTTTCACAGGCTATAAGCAGCTCAGTTCCCAAAGACGTATAACTCGCAAGCCACTCCTCCAAATTACCTGACCGAGGAGCAGTAAGTCCCTTTTGAGATAAACCAACAAGCTCTAAACCCAAATTTACTAAGTTCCTAACTACCATTGACAAGCTTTTACCCATGTCAGGTATTAACTTCTCAATTTGACTCCGCATATCAACATTAATATGGACTGTCACGCGGTCTTTCTCTGCGTCTACAGGACGACCGCGCTTCGGAGGTAGCTTTGGGTTTTGTTCGGGCTGTTGTTTACTCATGTTACTTCAGTTTATCGGAACCACAAAGCATATTTGAAGCCTTTATATGCAAAAATGTTAACAAACGTAACTATTTAGCAGTGTAAAAATATTTTTACACAGCTAAATAGTTACAAAATGTAAATAAAACACATACATAATTAGTTAATTTGGTATTCTTCAACCAAAAGCACAAAAAAGTTGAGATGGCAGAAAAACATCTATTTCAATCAAAATTTCTGCACGAATTAAATATGAAATACTGCGAAAACTTCAAAAATCTTCCCAAAGAAGCCTTAGAACCCAGGCAGTTCCTACGCCACAGTTTTGGTATCGCCGAACTCAATGCAGGAGAACTGCTGGAAGAAGAAACCGACTCACAATACCGCAAAAAATGTATCACTGTACTATGTGCAGTCTTAGGGGTACAAAGACCAACAGTTCGCAAGTGGGGAAGCGATCTCAATTTTGACGGAACACCCAACTACTGCAAAATTTCACTTGCTTACATTCACGCAGCCGAAATCATACCAAACCAGCTAAAAAGCATCTTGAGAGGAGAATACAACGCACCGGAAGTAGATGCTCAAACCTTTCTAGAAAGAATATTCCTTGAAGGGTTAACTGAACAGCAAATACTGCAAACTGTTTCCCACGCCAATTTTCGCGCAACTTGTGTCAAAACTCTCACGCAAGTATTACATATTGGCACCAAATCAGTCCAAGATTGGGGTCAAGATATGTCATTTCACAAAATGCCCAAAATTCACAAGCACACCTTGGGCTATGCTTTGGCTGCTATCTCCAAATCGTCATCAAAAAATTGGGAAAAAGCGGCCTGACTTATTTAACTAGTCGAATTAGGAAACTTGGTCTTAAAGATAAAACCGCGCATTATGTTAGCGCAGAAAAATGTCATGACTACAACAACTTTTGCAAATAAATTATACGTCGAGAAGCATCAGATAGACTCCAATCCTACCACCCACATAGAGCAAAGTAACCTAGAGTACCTCCACACGGCTTTCCTACTCTATGAGTACAAGCAGACTTACACTAAAAAAGAGTATCGCGCACTGTTAGAAGAGTACGGCTGGGACAAGGGCAGTGCTGAGGAAAGGCGATCGCTCCGAATTGCCGAGAATTTTCAAGCATTTATCAGTTGTCCAGAACATTTAGCGGTTTTACCAATATCGGTACTACTTCGGTTATGTTCCAATAACTACAAAATCCTAATTGATGAATTGAAAGATATTCCTATTGGTGGATTGACTTGCGGATCAGTGTTAAAACTAATTGAGAAAAGAAGATTGTTTCTCAAAGCCATGAATCAAGAAAAAAAAGATGGCAACTGGCGAGCAACACCAGATGGAAATAGATATTACACCTTCGGCAAAATTATGGAGGATGACCACCAAACAGGAGTGTTTACCGAGAAGTTAATAGAGGAATTGGGATTGTCACCGCAGCGAATTGTCAGAATGGCGATCACTGACCTATATGAAAAGCATCAAGCTGAGATAGCCAAGAATGAAATCGGCTCTTTTGAAGAACTAATCCCTTGTGAACAACTCACTGACACCATAGAAGAATTGATTCCTGCCAACGATGAAAATATCGTCAACCCAACAAACCTTCAAGTAATGCAGCGAGAACTTGAAACCTTGTGGCAAAGGGATACAGAAGAATATGACTGCGAAGAATACCTGGAAGAACCTGAAGAGTCAAACATTGACTTTGAAGAAGATGAGATTCAGGCAGTAGAAAGTACATTGGCTGGGATGTTCGGTACAAATGAAGTCCCAGCAACTGATGCAGAAGTCCTCGCAGACATATTGCGGAAAGCTTCAGATTATTCCTCAGTGCGCCGAGGACTATGGCAATATCAACAAGCTAAAGAAGAAGCTTGGAACCTCCTCTCGGATGCAGAAAGGAAATCTGTATGGCAGATGCTTCCAGAGGCAATCAAAAAGCTTACCAATGCCAAGCGTGAAGGGTTGATTGTCAACTTTTATGAGATGGAGTCAGGAGGGGTATATAAAGTTTTTACCACCGATTACCCATTAATAGAAGAAACAGTTAGTAATAGTCGGTTAGACAGATGGTTGGCAGACTTGAGAGTCAGGCATAACTCCGATTGTAATTGATATGTCTTTAAAGCCAAGTGCAAGAAGTTAACATTAATTAGAATCTCAATGAACTCAACAGCAACAAACAAAAAAATAGCTGTTAGCCTATTCTCTGGGGTGGGTGGATTTGATTTGGGATTTAAAGCAGCAGGATTTGAAATCGCGATCGCCATTGATAATAATCCCATTGCCCTAGCAACATACCAACATAATTTCCCGCATGCCACAGTCTTGTGCAAAGACATTCGGGAGGTGACAGCGGCAGAAATACGTGCCTGTATTCAGGCGAAGTATGTAGATTGGGACGGGGAAATTCATACCGTTTTTGGTGGCCCACCATGCCAAGGATTTAGCGTTGCCGGACTGCAAAATGTTGAAGATGAGAGAAACTCGTTGGTAGGGGAGTTTGTACGGCTGGTGTTGGAACTCAATCCCCTAGCTGCAATCATGGAGAATGTGCCAGGCATTAAAAATCAGAAGTTTGGCTGCATTACTGCTAACCTCCAAGCAGTGCTAGAAGAACATTATTTTCTCTCAAAATGGAACCTGAACGCTTCAGATTACGGAGTTCCGCAAGCTAGAAAAAGGGTCTTTTTTGTTGCATCTAAGTTTGGAGAAATTATACTGCCGCAGCATCAACCTCAACATACAGTTAGAGATGCGATCGCGGACTTGTTGCCAGTTCCCCTACTCCCCAAGCAAAACACTCAAGAATGGCATCCAGATTGGGTGAAGGGAGAATATGCTAAGTATCTTGAAAAAATATTCCCAAATCTTGGTATAGTAACTAACATTGAGACGGGATTCGCAGCGACAACACATACACCAGAAGTAATTCAGCAATTCATCAACACTCCCCCAGGTACAAGGGAAGCTAAATCCAAATCAAAGAAGCTGCAATGGGATGGATTCTGCGTAACGTTAAGAGCCGGGAGTGGCAACCGCACCGCATTACGTCCCCTGCATCCAGTACAACCACGGGTTATCTCAGTTAGAGAAGCTGCTCGTTTGCACAGCTACCCCGATTGGTTTAATTTCAGTGAGGCAACACTCCACGCCCAAAGAGAAATCGGAAATTCGGTACCCCCATTGCTTGCATATGCTGTAGGAATGCAAGTTAGGGAACATCTAGAATGCTATATCAATTATCAAATTAAGTGCCAAAATAGGCATTTTTGCCAATTTTTAACAATTTATTGCAATTTTAAAAGTATATTTATTTTTGTCAATGAAATGCTGTCTTTAAGCGGGTTAAGCAAAATCAGCAAAGAGCGATCGCCTCCATAATTTGGCTAAAAGAAAGCAAAATTTGTCACTTGTCTGTAGATCTGGCGAGATAATAATGGACGCTCTGCAACGGCAGTTCGAGGAGTTGGCAGCCAAGAAGGGCATTTCTGACAACCCGGAGGGGGCTTTTATTAATTTCGTTAGGAAGAAGGTGGCGAAATCGGTTTGATAGGATGCAAACCCAAAAATTAACGATTATCTTAAAATTTCTCCTATCCCCTGTTTCAAGGGATCATGACATATGGGAAGCCGTTCTACGCATCGCAACGTCTACCATACAACTTTAAGGTACGATTAACAGGAATGATGAACATTAGCGAATTAGAGTCTTCCCTATGGGAAGCTGCTGATCAACTGCGTGCCAATTCCAAACTGACAGCGACCGAATACAGTATGCCTGTGTTGGGGCTGATTTTCTTGCGCCATGCGACCAATCGCTTCGAGATCGTCAAAGCTGAGATTGAGAAGACGTTGCCATCCAGGGGCGGTAAAAAGCGCGACTTGACAAAGGACGACTTTACCGGGAAAGCGGCCATCTTCCTGCCAGCGGAAGCCCATTACGATTTCATCCTGAACCTGCCGGACAATGCAGACAGGGGAACGGCTATCAATACCGCTATGAAGCTAATTGAAAATCAGTCTTCCATGCTTCAGGGCGTTCTTCCCAAGGAATACACCACTTTCGATAAAGACCTTCTGCGTGACCTGGTGCGGATTTTCGCGCGGGAGGAGCTGCGGACAGCCACAGGAGATATCTTCGGGCGAATCTACGAATACTTCTTGAATAAATTTGCCATGTCCGGCGCCCAGGAAGGGGGTGAGTTTTTCACGCCGCCTTCTTTGGTGCGGACAATCGTGAATGTTATCGAACCGTCAAAAGGGATAGTCTTTGACCCGGCCTGCGGCAGTGCGGGTATGTTCGTGCAAACGGGGTATTTCGTTGAACGCTCAGGCGATAATCCTTCTGAGAAGATTACATTTTATGGTCAGGAAAAATCCGAGACCAACACGCGGCTGGCTAAGATGAACCTGGCTGTTCATGGCTTGGATGGCGATATCCGGTTGGGCAACACGTTCTATGATCGCCGGGAAGACCTGATCGGGGCGTGTCACTATGTGATGTCCAATCCGCCGTTCAACGTGGATGGAGTAAGCCCGGAGAAGGTTAAAGGCGATGCCCGGCTCTTCACCGAGAAAAAGATCCCAGGCATCAGTATTAAGACCAAAACCGTCAGCAACGCCAATTATCTTTGGATTCAGTACTTTTACAGCTATTTGAACGAAACAGGCCGGGCGGGCTTTGTCATGGCCAGTTCCGCTTCCGATGCGGGACATGGCGAAAAGGAAATCCGCCAGGAGATCATCGCCACAGGCGGTGTGGATGTGGTCATTGCCATCGGCACCAACTTTTTCTACACCCGCCCTCTGCGTTGCACCCTTTGGTTTTTTGACCGGGGAAAGCCGGCAGAGCGTCAAAATAAAACGTTGATGATCGATGCCCGTAGCATACACCGGGTTATCAGCCGCAAGGTGCGGGACTTCAGCGAAGAGCAGCTTCAGAACATTACAGCGATCGTTTGGCTGTATCGAGGAGAGCAGGATCGGTATCTCAACCTGGTGCGCGGCTACCTGGTGGAAACGCACCATCAGGCCAGCCAGATTGAACAAGCCGTGAACGGGCTTGATGAATCGGTTAATGCTTTGACCCAAGCGCTAACTGCTTTTGCTGCTCAACTGGCTAACACCTCTACCGACGCTATTCAGCAAACGCTGTTTGATGACGAGTCGGTTGCACTGATCAATGAAGATTTGCAGGCGTTGCAGGCCGTGTTAGCAGAGCAGGCGGACGCATGGACGGTACTGACGGATGAAAGGCAAAGCCTCCTCGCTGATCTCAAGGCGCACTTGGCATGGTTCACGACGCAGGCTGAATCTTTGACCAGCAATGATGCCCAGAAAGCCTGTGACGAGAAATTTGAACCTTTCGTTACCCGGTTGAAATCAATCCAGAAACATATTAATGAAGTTCACAAGCTGACATTCCGCGCCTTAGACTTGGCGCAGAAAAAGCTGGCGGCGAATAACCCTCTTTTGTCACTCTAGGCAGAGGAAAAGTAGAAATAAGGAATATTGCAGTTTTGAAAAATCGAACGAGTTAGGTTGTTGACGAGCATTTGAAGTTGAAAAAATCCCTCAGATAATTTAGGAACTGTAAAGACTTTTAGCCAAGGTTTAATTAAGTTAAATAGTACAAATGGTTGAAGTATCAAACGGAGGTTATTCAGAATACTATTCCATCCATTACCTTTATCCCACCAAGGATGAGATGAAAAATTAGATTCAGATTGTGGTGGTAATTTTAGCAGTTGTTCTGAGTGGAGACTAACCAACAGATAGGCACTAAAAACAATTTCCCACCATTTTTCTATTTGCTCATACTTAGTTAGGCGAAAATCAGCCCATCCTAATTCATTTTTACTTTGCTTTAAGCCATATTCAACCCAGGTTCTTAAACCATAAAAATTACCAACTTCTCTGGGTGTAATCTCTGGAAACTTACTCATCACATACCAAGTTGTATTTTTTGGTAGATTTTCAAAATCCGTTGTAATTTGCCAATATCTAATTTCCGGATGATCTCCACAGACTATCTCTCTGATATATCTGTTTTCTGAACTTAAATCTGAAAAAACGCGCTTGAATCTTTGCCACTCTGAATACTTGACTTTTGAGTCTGTAACTCCCCATGCTTTGTGATTCGAGCGGATTGCTACTATAAAATTCAGATTTAATTCATTTAATAATTGGATAAAATTTTTACTGCTTTCCCCGTATAAACTATCTGCGAGAACAAGATTAAATCTAAAACCCATAGTTCGCAATTTTTTTATCATCTTTGCCGCGATTTCGGGTTTGGTTAAATATTTATCCCCTGGTAGTAGCCTTTCTCTCGGTTTATAGACTTCAAATATTAAAGGAAACGTCATACCAGACAAAACGCCATATGCTGTAACTGCAACAATACCATTGTCTGTTTTACCTAAATTTCCAATATATTGTCGTTTGACGTAATCCGTTGTCTCTCCTTTTTTCTTATCCCCGGTTTCATCAATAATTAGTACTATTGGGCGACCTTGAAGTACGTATAATATTAATTCTAATCTTTGTTTCCTTAATTCTTCCACATCCCAAGGTGATTCTGTTAAGAAATGGTGTAATGGTTGATGATTCTCTAGCCCTACAACTTTTGCTATCGACGGTAGAGTTTTACGTTTTATATCCGATACTATACCCATGTGTAGATACTTAAAAGCCTCAAAACTTCTAACTTCTGGGAATATGTTTTGATAAATTTGACAGTATTCGTCTATAAATTTGACTGTGGGTATTGGCTCACGAGGCTCTACCATAATACTGACCTCAGTTCTGGGGTTTGCTCTTGATTATACTATGGCGAGAGTGATAAAAAAGGGATAAGGTCGCAGGCTGGGACAGCAAACAGATCCGCCAGCAGCGGGACATGCTCGATAGCGCCCGCGATGCTGCTATCAACGCGATCAAGAGTACCTTGTACTTCAATTCCCAAGTACTATGGCTTCAATCCCGCTTCCCCCAAGCGGCACTTGTTGATGTGCCTGGCTTGTGCCGCGTCGTTACCCGTAACGACATTGACCAGAATGACAGCAGCCTTACCCCAAGTCGTTATGTTGGTCTAGCTTTACCAAATAATGAAGAAGAAGAAGAGTTTGAAGAGAGATTGCAGGATATTCACATACAGCTTGCTGGGCTTAACGAAGAAGCCGCAGAATTGGCTAAAAAAATTCAATTGAACTTTGAGGAATTGTTAGGATGAACTGGCAAACTATTCCATTAGGAGAATTAGCCGAATTTCGCAATGGCATTAATTATGACAAGAGCAGTTTCGGGCAAGGATTAAAAGTTATAGGTGTTGCAGACTTCCAAGATTATACTAAACCGCATTATGAGTCTTTAGAAGAAATTAACCCTGAAGGAGTCGTAAGAGAAGAGGATTTGCTTCAAAATCTAGATATATTATTTGTAAGATCTAATGGAAATAAAGATTTGATCGGGCGAAGTATGCTTATTGATTCACCACCTGAATCAATAACATTTTCAGGTTTTTGCATCCGCGCACGCTTTAAAAACAATGATGTAATTCCCCAATTTTACGCTTATGTTTTTAGAACTGACATTATTAGACAAACTCTTTCTGCTTACGGTAGCGGTACTAATATTTCAAATCTTAATCAAAAAATACTTAGTTCTCTAGAAGTTCCAATTCCTCCAAAACAAACTCAGCAAAGAATAGTTGAATTTATTTCTGCTTATGATGATTTTATTCATAATAACAACTGCCGAATTGCTCTTTTGGAATCATCAATACAACTTATATACAAAGAATGGTTTGTAAAGTTGCGTTTTCCAGGATATGAACAGATAAAGATAGTTGATGGTATACCGGAAAAATGGAGCTATCAACCTTTAGAAGAAGTTTGTCATATCACAATGGGACAAAGCCCCTCATCAAATTTCTATAACACATTGGGACAAGGCCTACCATTTCATCAAGGAGTTAAAGATTTTGGCAGTCGATTTGTTGAACATGAAACATTCTGTACTCAACCAAATCGCATTGCAGAACAAGATGATATCCTTTGTAGCGTTCGTGCTCCTGTCGGAAGGCTGAATATTACTTTGGATAAAATCATTATAGGAAGAGGATTATCTTCTATTCGTAACCGTAGAGGTTATCAGTCTTTTCAATTTTATCAACTAAAATCTCATTTTTTTCAGGAAGATATGATTGGTGGTGGAACAATTTTTGATTCTGTTACCAAGAAACAACTAGGTCAACAGATGATGTTGGTACCGACAGACTCTGTTTTACAAGCTTTTGAAAAAATATCAAAACCCGTGGATGAACAGATAGTTAACCTCTACTTACAAAACCAAAAGCTTCGTGAAGCCCGCGATCAGCTGCTACCCCAACTCATGAACGGCAGTATCGCGGTTTAAGATTCGTTTGGAGAAAAACCTAAGAACAGTTTTTCTTCATGATTTTCTTTAAAGCAGATTTCAGCCGCGCTTAGATCTGCTGTTTAGGTATAAAACGAATCTACACCACGGTACAATGGGGATGCTAACAGGCTGCTTATTAACATAATTTTCACCATTCAACGATAATCGGTAGGTGATGCCAATAATACCGAATGGGGTGGGAATACTAGTGTATGAATGACTGTGCGCCAGCCGCCCCCCTGCCGATGAGTACCGAGTATTCCGAAGACCGTCTTGTCCAGAAGACCACCGCCGATTTCTTTGAGCAAGAGCTACAGTGGCATTCCGTTTATGCCTATGACACTGAAATCTTTGGCCCCACCGGTACTTTAGGACGGAAGGATGATCGGGAAGTGCTCCTGTTCCGCTATCTGCGCCAAGCGCTGGAAGAGCTGAATCCTGGTCATCCCCTTACTGCCTACGATGATGCAATCGGGCAGCTGGCAACCTTCACCTCGTCAAAAACCCTGCTGCAAATCAACCAGGAAAAATACAAGCTGATCCGCGACGGCATCCGCGTGAGCTATCGCACGCCGCAAGGCGAAACGAAGGAACCGATTCTTAAGGTTATTGATTTCGATCAGCCTGAGAGAAATCACTTTCTGGTGGTGCGGGAACTGTGTATTAAAGGCCCCCTTTATGACAAACGCCCTGATATTGTTGGCTTTGTCAATGGAATCCCGCTGCTGTTCATCGAGTTGAAGCGCAGCAACAGGGATGTTCAGGTTGCCTACGAGAGCAATTACACCGCTTACAGGAACAGCATCCCGGAACTTTTTCACTACAATGCGATGGTGATGCTCAGTAACGGCATTGATGCCAAAGTGGGCAGCATTACCAGCCCTTTTGATTTTTTCCATGAATGGCGTCGGTTGTTGGAAGAGGAAAAAGGTCGCGTCCACTTCGAGACGATGCTTCGAGGCATATGCACCAAGAAGAACTTTCTGGACATCGTTGAAAACTTCATTGTTTTCGATGACAGCAGCGGGGCAACCTACAAGATCCTGGGGCGCAACCACCAGTACCTGGGCGTGAACCGCGCTTTTACGGCCATTCAGGATCGAAAAGTGCGGGAAGGCAAATTAGGCGTGTTCTGGCACACGCAAGGAAGCGGCAAGTCCTACTCGATGGGCTTTCTCAGCGAGAAGGTTCATCGCAAACTGCCGGGAAACTTTACTTTTCTTATCGTCACGGATCGCGAGGAGCTGGACGACCAGATCGTTCGCACTTTTGCCGGCATTGAGGCGGTGCGCGATGATAGCACCCAGGCTGTCAGCGGTGACAACCTGATTGCGTTGTTGAAAGGCAACCCTCGCTATGTCTTCACGCTGATTCATAAATTCAACAAGGAAGGGCAGCATTACAGCGATCGCGACGATATTATCGTCGTGTGTGATGAAGCGCACCGCAGCCAATACGGAATGCTGGCCGAGAATATGCGAAAGGGCTTGCCCAATGCGTCTTTTATCGCCTTTACCGGCACACCGTTGATGGCGTCCGCCGAAGACCAGAAGACACGCGACGTGTTCGGTGATTATGTTTCCACCTACGATTTTCAGCGGGCTGTCGAGGACGGCGCGACGGTGCCGCTGTTCTACGACAATCGAGGGGAGAAACTGTTTTATGTTGACGATGACCAGCAAAAGCAGGTGGCAACACCCAGTGAGCTGAATGAGCGGATAGCGGCGGAGGTTTCACGGTTTGACCTTCATGAAGAAGATGAGCGGCGGTTAATGCGACGCTTGGGCAGTGATTATCCTATCCTGACCGCCGAGAAGCGGCTTGACCGGATCGCCGAGGATTTGGTGGCCCACTACACGACACGCTGGCAAACCGGCAAAGCCATGATGGTTTGTCTCGATAAACTGACGACGGTGCGGATGTGGCACCTGATTGATAAACATTGGAAGAATGCGATCGCACGCCAGGAAGAGCGTGTCAGGCAGGCCATTGATCGGCAGGATCAACTGGAACAGCAGCACCATTTAACCTGGTTGATAGAGACGGAGTATATCGTTGTCGTCAGCGAAGACGGGGATGAGGTCAAATTTTTTGAGGATTACGGCTTAGATATTCGCCCGCACCGCGCCAAAATCAAAAACCGTGATTTGGAAACCGAATTCAAGAATTCCAAGCATCCTTTCCGCCTGGCGCTGGTTTGCGCCATGTGGCTGACTGGGTTTGACGTGCCGACGCTCGCCACGCTGTACATGGACAAGCCGATGAAAGGGCACACGCTGATGCAGACGATCGCCCGCGCCAATCGGGTAGCGGAAGGCAAGAACAACGGGCTGCTGGTGGACTATAACAGCATCCTGAAAAGCCTTCAGGCCGCTCTTGCTCAGTACGCCCGCGCCGACGGCGGCAGCGAAGGAGGGGATGACGGTAAGGCACCTTACAAGGATCTGGACAAGCTGCGGGATGATTATGTCGCAGCGCTTCAGGACTGCATCAACCACTTGGCCAGCCTGGGGTTCGATTTGCAGCAGCTGATTGATGCTGAGGGATTCGACAAACTCGCTCTGCTGGATAAGGAAAACGAGGATTCCGCTTTGAACGCGGTTTGCAAGAATGATGAATCCCGCGCCCGCTTCGAGGTCATGGCGCGGGAAGTGGTGAAGAAAAAACAAGCGCTGGTCAGCGAATCGAAGCTGACACAGCCTTACCAGCCTCAATACAACGCTATTCAGGCTATTTATCAACAACTTAACCAAAAACGGGAACTCTCGCACGACCTGAATGCTGTCTTGCGATCGCTCTATGATGTTATCGGCAACGCCATCACCGTCAGCGAAGCGCATGAGCCGGGGGCGGATTCCGGCAAGCTTTACAACATCAGCGAGATTAACTGGGATTTGCTGCAAGCGGAATTTTCCCAGTCCAAAACCAAGAACGTGCAGGTGCAAACGCTGAAAGAAGGGGTTGACCAACAGCTACGGCGTATGATTCGGCAGAATCCTTCCCGGATTAATTTCTACAACCGCTATCAGGCCATCATGGAAGAGTACAACCAGGAAACGGAGCAGGTGACGATTGAGAAAACCTTCGAGGATCTGCTGAACCTTGTCAAAGACCTCTCGGAAGAAGACAGCCGCGCCGTCCGCGAGGGGTTGAATGAGGAATACCTGGCTGTTTTTGATCTGTTATGCGAGAAGAAGGAAAGTCTAAACGCCCAAGCCCGGAACCGGGTGAAGAAAGTTGCTCAAGATTTGATTGAAGCGCTGAAGGCTGAATTGCAGAAATTGGAGAACTGGAAGGAGAAGCAAACAACCCAAGCCCAGGTAAAGACCTTCATTTACAACTACCTTTACAGCGATGATACCGGCCTGCCCGTTGACGCTTATGACGATACCGAGGTGACCGATTTATCGAATGTGGTTTTCCTGCACGTCTATCAGCAGTATGAAAGCGCTCAACGGAATCCTTATACAGGGGTGGCTTGAAACGTTAATTTTATAGGTTATTGAAAAATAAAATATATTTCTCAATATTAAGTTGCCTTTATACAGCATGTTGGTTGATAGATAGCTGTGTCAATGCGTTCATAGCACTGGATCACAGAAGTTGCATTTAGCCGATGTCCGAGAAATAAGGCAAAGTGAGCAGGGGTAGCTAAGAAAAGATGCAAAGTTTTAGCACCCGTCTTAGTTAGAGCCTCAGAAATTGCTAATTTTGCGCTTCGCACAGCTGCATTTGCATGTTTTGGCGAAAGAATGGCACTGTTTCCTTGAAGGCTCAGACAAGGCATCTGGTTACCGATAGCAGCAAGGTATGCTGTTACATCTGATCGAATATCATGAATAATGCTGAGGCAAACAGCCAAGTTTGAATTAATACCATCAGGTGATATCAAATTCCAAACATAATCAGGTGTATCAGTATCTGGGTGAGCATCTGTTGCCCAAGTTTCTTCTCGATAATGAAAATTAATAGTAAAGCCACTTACGGCATTAAAAACTGATCCGATTGCCAAACTTGCCGAAAGCCGTCTTTCACCTGTGAGAAGAATTTGCCGTTGCCGTTGAGAGGTAAGTATCCATGTGCGTGTCGCTTGCAAATTGCTGACAAGGACTTGATTCCATACTTCCGATGGTGGATAGTTTCGGCTGGTGCCTCCTGAGAATTGAACCCAGTTAAACTGTAGCTCAACAGGCAGTTCCCATCCGTCTTTTGGCGACTGACTTATGGTATGAATATGAATCGGCCGCTCGAACCATGAATTGTCTGGTAGGTAATTTGCTATTACTTCTTCTAACTCTTGCCGCCGAATTGGTTTGGCTTTACGACTGCTAACTAAAGCTGCCAGATCCTTCCATGTTCCTTCTGCATGTTTGCGTGAAAGGTTTTGAAATGCCGGAATGTGATGTTCAAGCGATTGACGAAAAATCTCAAAAGCTAAGGATTCTGCTTTTGGTAGATCATCGTCAAAAAATACTTTTGTAAATATAAAATGTGCCAATTTCTCATCTTTTTCAAGCTTAATGACGGTCTCAACAAAAGCTTGATAAGAAACATCTTGTACGGATGCTGCGCTTTCATAAAAGGGAAAGGCATTCCGCACGCGGCGCAGTGCGGCAAGCATTGGTTTAAGTATATCGGAAACGCCAGAACAAACTAGGGTAAACCGATGATAAGTTCCTGGGTGCCCTTGATCCATTTGTTGAAAATGCTCAACTTCCGGCCAAAATTCTGATGGTGTAAGTTTGTGGTTCTTATACTCGACAAACTCTCTAGTTATTCCAATCTCAGGTAGAAAAAAACGCGCTTCTGCATCACCAAGCGCTTCACGTATAATTTCACTGAAACCATTACAAGCTAACCAATTAGGAATTTGTGCCAAAATTAGGTGTTCTTGAAATTTAAACCCACCTTCAGCGATATCACCGCCTGTTGCTGTCGCATCCAGTAACGTAGGTACAACATTTTTTTTAGGATTCATTCAGCGTTCTCCAATTTAAATTCTGCTTGAAATGGGGTTTGTTGAGGAACAAAAACAGTTAAGGTTGATTCCAATGTTTCAGTCGCGTTGAGGCGCACAATCAGCAGGACGAGAAAGTTCGCACCTACGGTTGGATCGTCAAGCATTTCCCACATAGTATGGATGTCTCGGACACTCGGTTCAGTACAAAAGGAAGGGTGCGAATGCCATTCGCCCAGGTAGTTAAACCGTTGATATTCATGGTTGGTGCGCTGAAAAAAGCGTTTAAGAGGAACAACCGTTGAAGAAATGCTACGAATGAAGGAGGCAAATGCTCCCCCCTGCTGTTGAATAGTCAGATCAACAATTCTGAAGCAATCAGTTTCCAGACACTCCCCCATTAAAATCCCACCGATTTCTTGATGACCAGCTTTACGCAAAGCACGAATAAGTTTGGATGCTATCTTATTCGGTAGGAGGACTTGCATGTTGGGTTGCCTCCATAAGGCCGAAAAGAAATTGGGCATTTTCAGCAACGATTTCAGACGCTGGCTCAATCGGCGCTTGCGGTGATGCTGATTCAGCTATATCGATAGGAATTGTATGAAACGGCTCATTGAAGATCCATCCCCGCTTAAGACCAATTAGGTACATGGGGTAGGGGAATGCTGATGGTTCACGTTCACTTAAGAAATCAAGCACCATGCGGCTTGCATGATTAGCAATTACTGCTACATCAGCATCTGATGCAATCAACGGTTCATTGTCTCGACTCATAGTGGTGTAAGGTGCTGAAGTAACAGGCGGAGGAGTCTCGATACCAGCAGTGAATGCGTGGTAATGTGCTCTCATTAGCGGGGGTGTAGGCTCTTTACCCGGACGATACCTCGCAACCATTCCACCAATTCCGCCTGCGTAAACTTCAAGCCATAGAAAACCCCGCTTGCTTTGAACCGCTATCATTGACAGTTGATTAAATGCTGCTGGATTTGCCGTTGCATCAATAATTAGATCGCACTTGCTTAAATCTTCCAGAGCGCCAGCTACCGCTGCTGTGGATTCTTGTCCAGAAAGCTCTAAATTCCAATAACTTACTTTTATAGCTGGTGATATCAACATCAGTTGATCTTCGATTCCAACCACCTTGTGTCCACCTACGTGCCGCCAATCAAGGATATGACGGTGAATATTACCTGGTAAGAATACATCTCCATCGACCAATACAAAATGATTAATCCCTGAGCGTGCCAGGGAAAGAGCGATTTTGCTGCCAACAGATCCTAATCCAACCACACCTACTTTTTTGCCTGACAGCGTGTAAACATCAGGGCCAAGCCTTATATCAGGTTGCTCATTCTCAAGAGTAACACTATCGAAACGTCTGAATTTTATGCCTCTTTTCCCTGGCAGACGATAGAGATGGAGCTTTCCGGTTATGTCTTCAATAAGAAGAATTTGATAGTCATCTGGCTGACTCAGGGCTTTTTTCAAATCTTCTAAAAAAGTCTCATATTTGCCAACAGCGTTTTTAAGTGCTTTAATTCCAGAAGCTTGCAAATCTTTCGTCTGGATTTGCGATCGTAAAAAGAAACCACGCCAGACCACGCTATGTTTTTCGAGGCGCTGTGGCAGGATTTTATCCGCCCATATATCACCACCTTCGGGTTCCATATCTTTCACAAAAGCCGTTATGGAATCTGTTTGCAAAAGTACCATCGCACTGAAGGCACCTGCCGTTTCCCTTGGCAGATTTGTTAAGTGTTGCAACAGGGATGGTGTCGCAAGAAAGCGGTACGTACTGTAACGCATTTCCTGACCGATGGTCGCACAATGACGTGAGGGAGCAATGGTGATTGTTGCCGAACCTTTTGGGTTTTCTGTGTGAAGGAGGTTATAAACACTGGTTATTACTTCAGATCCTGTAATCTCTGGAAGCCATGTATCCGGCCCCCACTCAAGACAAAGCTCACCGCCAGGTCCATACTGATGCAACGACCACAAAGCGCCTTGTTCCCTTGGTTTCACTGTTGGTGGGTTAGCAGGAAAAGTCGCGGGGTAAACCATTTGTATGGGGTAGAGATAACCATGCGCTTCAATATCTGCATCAATACAAAGGGCGGAACCTTCCAGTTTCCAACTGATGCCTTTAAGCCAGTTTACCGTTGACTTCAATTCCTCTATGGCGGTTCGCTCCTGCTGAAGCCGTGCCATATCATTGAGAAACCATACCATTATGCAAATCCTGCGGGCTTATTTGGTTGCACTGGTCTATTAGGGAAAAATAGTGGTTTTACAGATACTGCATTTCCGAGTAGGTCCGTGGATTTGAGGATTTTGGTAGCAGGGAAGCGAAGGCCAAAAATATCTCGCCATAACTTAGTCATTTCTTCAGGGTCTTCTTCTTGTAATGCTAATCGTCCTTGTGCAGCATGTTCCTGAGCAAGGTTGACGTACTTTTGAAAATCCTCGTAGGAAATGCCGCTGGCAACCGAGTTGCCCGGCACACCAGGATCAGCAATCATGGGCACCCGCCCCCAAGACAAGTATGGTTGATAGCGTGTGACGATATTTTCCAATGTTTTGACGAACAACTTACCGTAGTGCGTTTCTTGATAATCCATGCATTCTGCGGTGATGCACTCAATAACAAAGCCTTTGGGATGCCTCTCAGGATACCGCTTGACCTCCTGGTTATGCCGACGCCACCACTTCATTAATTTGACGAGAGGTTTAAACCTTCCGCCAGCAGCATCATTAATCTGCGTAGTCCATGCAGTATGCATTGGCGGGTTTGTAGGCAACCACTCTACCAAAGTGCGATCAGGAATCAAAAAACCGCCGCTACTGTAATCTTTGATAATCGGCACAACATCCATGTCAGCATAACCTGTACTTACGCCCACGGAGCGGTCTTGCGGGCGAATTTGCTCATAGCCATCCGCGATTGCATCGTAAAGTTGGTCAACAACTTTTTTGGGACAATCAGCCGTTGTGTAATTCGTCACAACGATGATATCGACATCTGGCCGTTCAAGATCGCCATTCTTAAGACGAGGGCGGATTGCAGTATCTCGTTTATAAGAGCCAGACAGGAAAGTGCTTATATGAAACTTTTTAAAAGTTTCATGATAGTAGAGAAAATCGCGCATTGCTGTGTGTGCTCGAATTGCCCGCGTCACCGTCGTTGGGCTTGGCTCAATATCTTGAAGAAGCTCTGTAAAGCGGGCGTTAGGAGTCATAGTAACACGTATAAGTAATTGATAATAGCAGCTTTTTCTAGAGCTTGCTGCGAGTTGGGTTTACGATTATATTATAAATAGCAGATTTGTAAACCTGCAACAAAAGGAAAATTTTTATGCTAGGGAGGAGATTAAAGCTTGCCCGGACCGCTGCTGGGTTGTCGCTGCGCGAGTTAGAAACAAAAATTGGAAACATTGTATCGGCCCAAGCAATAGGGAAGTACGAACGCAATGAAATGATGCCTGGGTCTAAGGTGCTGGCCGCCATAGCAGAAGCTCTTGGCGTATCGGAGAATTACTTAACAGCACAACCAGATATCAGTTTGGAGGGAATTGAATTTCGCAGGAATAGGATTACAAGCAAACGTGAGGAGGCCCAGGTAGAAGCAGCGGTAATGAGTTTTTTAGAAAAGTATTTGGAAATCGAGACAATTTTGCAAGTGCCGAGCCTGGAGTGGGAGGAACCACGTCAATCATTGCTGTACGTTGCAGACATCGTTGAAGGGGAGTTAGCTGCTAAAACTTTGCGTGAGCAGTGGAATCTTGGCACTGATCCAATCTTGGGGTTAGCGGAATTTCTTGAGGAAAAGGGTATTAAAGTATTATCACTTGAACTTCCTGCCTCCGTTTCTGGATTAACCTGTTTGGTACGGCGTCTCAATGGTAACTGTGTGCCCGTAATTGTGATTAATACGCTTGATATGGGAGAACGGCAACGCTTTACATTGGCGCATGAGATCGGTCATATGGTTTTGACCGTTGATCAAAATGTAGATGAAGAGAAAGCGGCACATCGGTTCGCAGGAGCTTTTTTAATGCCAGCTGAGTTACTGCGTGCAGAAATTGGCGTACATAGAAAATCCTTAAGCCTTGGTGAGCTGCTTGTGCTGAAGAAAATGCTTGGGGTCAGCGTGCAAGCCATAACCTACCGTTGCAAAGATTTGGGCATTATCAATCAAGCGACCTATCGAGCACTATTCGAGATTTTTGCGAAGAAAGGATGGCGCACACCACCTTATAATGAACCAGACCCAATCCCTAAGGAAGCACCACAACGTTTTAAACGTCTTTGCTTCCGGGCCTTGGCAGAAGATGCTATTTGCGAAGCGAAAGCAGCAGAGCTTTTAGGAATGACGGTGCGTAGACTTAATCAAGAGATGGAAACTGACTGTTAAGCCTAAGCAAGGTGTGTTTTAAATGTTCAAAATATACAAGCTCCCGTTTTGTTTTTACAGGAAAATGAAGAAATAACAGAAAGTGATAATTCTAAGTACTATTTTTACCAACCAGTTAATGGTTGCTGCTTAAGTACTGTTGAATATCTTATGATATGGTCAAATTTTAATTTACTTCATTATGTAGAGAAAGAACTTTATACGAAAGCACTTACAGCTAGAGCTATCAATCATTTACGGCTAGAAAAGAAAGGAGATGCCAATAGTTTAAAGATAACGAGCGAGCAATTCCTGAGCAACTTGCTTGTGTTTTTCTACCAATTCCTTTGGTGTAAGGAATTGAGCGCTACCCATAAAGCGATAAACCCAACGGCTAAATTCCGCCAGCGATCGCGGTGGAAGTTTGAGACTGTAATCAAGATAGCTTGGTTTTCCATCTGGAGTTTTGGCTCCAAAAGAAATTTTCTGGCTTTTATGGCGTTTTTCGCCTTCTTGGATAAACACCATAACATCAGGGAAGAAGCGCACGGTTACGTTAATAAAATCTAATTTGCCCTGTCGCTCTAAACTTTGTTCTTCTTGTTTACCTAAATATAATCCCCAGCCATTCTCCAGTAGTTCATGTGCGACTTGGAGGCTTTGCCATTGTTCTGTTAAATCCCGTTCTTTAGAGCCAAGCAACTTAAAGTGTTCGGTAAACCTATCCAACCTTGAGGTAGCTAAATGTCCATTCTGGCAATCTTCATGCAATAGATACCAAGCTACATCTGAGTAGATAAGTTGTAAAGGATAGATATTTAAAAACTCAGTAATACCTTGTTGATAAGCATTGCGACTGCGATAAATTTCTATTGCCTGACCCTGAATGATAGCACTTTCTAGCTGTTCTAGTTTCTCAAAAAGGGTGCCACGATACTTGCTATCAGCCATCATTTCTTCTGGGTCGGTGTAAATAATAGCTCGATTGATTTGCGCTCGCACTGGATAAACAATTTCATCCGCTAAGTTCAGCCCCCGCAATCTTCGCATCAATATCTGGTAGATCTTATTAACTTGCGGATCTTGTTGATACTTTGCTTGCGAACTCAAGGCATTGAACGCAACCTGTAGTTCCATCAAACTCATTGCACCAGTTCCCAGGTAATAACCCCAACGATATATGCGGCTATCTAGAATGTTGTAGCGACGCAATGTCCGCAAATCTTTTCGCAGCGTGTGTAGCGAATAAGTCGGTAAATCAATACCGCAATCACGAGCAACTTCTTGCAAGCGCAGTAATACCTCAGCAAGTGCATCGTGAGAATCTCCAGATTTTGGTTCAATTGAATCATTTAAATCACTACTACCTACTCCGGGATAACGCACAAAAGTCGCAATTAGTAGCATCAACCGTTCAAAGACCTGGAGGTCAGAGTATAGATGAGTAACAGGCTTCTTGGGCATTTTAATTTGTCAAGTAAAAGAAAATATTCAAGAACTACTGAGATTAATCTCTCAAAGCCCTACAGGTACTACTTTTTAGAGTAATTTTAACTAATTAAATCAATACTCGCATTTATTGGAATCTCTGAAATGTCTTTTGCTACTATGCACTTTAGATACGATAAGTCAAACAACTCAAGTTACCTTATCCAAATGAAAACAGCACTAGATCGAATCTCTAAAATGCTTTTAAGTACAAATCTGAATTTTCTAGTAAAAATAGTTACTTAAAAATATTTTTAGGGAACATTAACTATAGAGATATTTTTTTGTCAAGGCAGCAAACGAACTTTGTTAGTTGTCTAGTTAGTCAAATTTAAGTATCTAACTCAATAATTTTGCCAGGTTAGTTATCTACCGAACAATGACTACTTTTAATTTCTCTCAACCAAGACATACTCAACAGCTTTGGCAGAAAATTTCATCATACTGGTCTCATTCCAATCGTCCCAAAGGCCAGCGATTTTTAGGTAGCGTTCAGATTAGCCAAAAAGCCACCGAGGAAGTTTTAGATATTGTAGGCTACAACTTGAGAAATCTAGATACAGTTACTCATCATAAGTTGCATAAAATATTTGATGAACCTGAACAAAATTGGCTAAAAATTATAACTTTTGCTCTATCAGAGTATGCCTACTATTATTCAAGTGTTGAAGAAAAATTTTGGTATGGTTTTTGTCAAAAATTAAATATTTTATGTAATCAAAGCCTAGAAAATACACTACGTCAGCTTGTAGGTGAAGGATTTGACCTACTGGGTATTGTCCAAGCTAAAGGAGGATATCGTTACGTATCAACCTTATGGTTACAGAGTGGTATCCCTCAGCAAAATCTCACTCATTTTTCTCAGTTAGTTCAGGAATTCTCACATGAGTATGGATGGTGGGAAATTGCTCATAGTTCATGTGAAGATATTTCCGAAGAACTATTATATTTTTGTCAGGAAAAGCATCCTCAATGGGGTACTCTGATTAATTTTCTCAAAGCTAGTTGCCCACAGAAGGAAGACGAAGAATTTGAGCCAATTGCAGGGAAGCTACTTCAAGGTATTGCTATTGTTGCTGTTGAACTTGAACGTCAAGGAACATTACCTGAAGCACTGCAAGATCACAATGAGCGCGAAAAACTTTTGGGAAGCTATTACTTACCAAATAATTTTTTCTTGAGGGATTGGAACAGTCTGATTCAAGTTTTAACTCCTAAACAACGTCGTTTTGGTAATAGCCGTAAAATAATTAGCCGTCGCCAAAAGCCTTTATCTTTAGTTTTAGATACTGCTGACTCCTTAAATATACAACTAGTGCTGCCAGAGCAAAACCTTTGGAAGAAAGGGTGGGATAACTTGGGTGGAACTTTCTGCCAGATTCCAGAAGCGACTTGGGAAGGTACTATACCCTCAAAGCCAGGACTAATTATTCCCGAACAAGTTGTAGACATCAGGAATGTGGCTGAACTATGGAAGTGGCAACTGTTAGATCACCGTAGCAAAAGCCTAACTGAATGGAGACTTGAGGGAGTAGCCAGCAATTTTCCCTGTTTAATATTTGATGCTTGGACAGGCGATCGCATTAATTTAGACTCTGCTAATCCTAGCATTAGGGGAACCAAAGAGATTATTTTATTTGCCCCTAAAGGTGTCAGTCTAGACTTTGGTAATGGTATTGAAATCCTAGATAGTTGTGTACCATCTAGTATCAGAGGCTGGCAGGGTCAACAGCTTACACTTACAACGAAAGAATCATCAATTGCTTTCATAGTAAATTCTAATGAAGAGATTACTACATTTCGATCAATTAGCTGGAAACCTTCTTCTGACGAACAGCCAAGCTTACGAGGACTGAAGCTGAAGGGTAAAAAATCAGTTTATCTAGAAATTCCCATTTTCTGGTATCCGCCCATTGAAGGAGAAATATCCTTAAATATTTCTATTGAAAATATCACCCATCAAAAAACACTTATTACTACAACTGAAATAGTACAGCCAAGCGATAGGTGGCAGGCAATTCCTCTTGATAAATGGATTACTGTACCAGGTAAATATGAAGCCCGCTTTTGGAATCAATCTCATCGATGGTCATATAAATTTGAAATTCAATCAAACTATCAAATAACTGGCAAACCAGAGATTAATAATTTAAAGATTAGTTTGGTAAATCAATCTCAAATAGCTCAATTACCAATTTTATGTGATTCTGCTGATAAGTTCTGGGCAAAAGAAATTCAACTAGAAGGGCTTTTACCTCTAGAAACTATCAGTTTATATTTATACGATAAACAAGAAACTATATTTTCTCAATGTCAAGCAGATTCACTAGGGTATTTATGCATAAACCTAGCATCTTTCTATAATTTATTATCTCCTAGCTCTAATTGGTATGCTTTAGATTTCCAGAGGTTAGGTGAGGAACCGCAACGTTTAATAGAAACAGAAATTTCTCCCCTTGTAATTAGCTGTACTTGGGCGAATCAAGCAGTTCACCTATCTGGTTTATTATCTGGCGAAGTTTATTCCCTATCATGCTGGAATTTACTTTTACCTGAAAAAACCCCAGTAGAAATTAAAATTTCACCAGTTTCGTTAAATGAAGATAAAATTACTGTTCTATTAGCATTACCACCTGGAATTTATCACATTCAGCTAATAGGTTCACGTAAACTACGACACAACCTTGGTTGGTGGTGTCGTAGCACTCAAAATGATTTACCTGATGAAACTTTAGAAAATGAAGATTTGGCAGATTACTGCTACACCATTCTGGATAATGAATCTGTTAGTGATTTTGTGAAATCTGCCAATAAATATGATTATGACCCCTATTTATTGCAAACAGCTATCGATAGCCTAAAAAATTTACCATTTTATCTTCCAGAATGGTTACAGATTAATTCTCTTAGAGAGAAACTCCAAGCTCTTGTTGAAAATCTAAAAATCGAGTTAAAAAGTCAGGCAAGTACGCAAGAAGTAACAATATCAAAAGTAGCGAATACTGGCAATGTAGCAGCAACTCAAGAAAATTGGTTATTAATCAGGTTAAGAAATCCTAAAAAACGTAATTTTGTTTATAAACAAGTAGAAATAATGATGACCAAGAATCATCAACTAAAAGCAAATTTAAGTATTCATACTCCTCAACTATTTCTTTTTAACGACATTTTGTTACTGGAATATAAAAATATAAAAGATATTAAGATTTATCTACCTCAAGAATATATTAAAGAAATGGAATATGTAACCTACAATGATGCTCAAAAAATCTTAAACAATTAAAATTATGTTAAATGAAAAAATTACTCGACTACTCAGTAATCATCGTCATTCCGGTAATCGAACAATCCCACAGCCTTTAACAAAGCATCAGATTATTTCGCTGTTAGTTTCAAGTCTTTCTCCTAACGAATCTCAAGAAAACCTAACAGATACAATTCAAGATACCCTAAATGAATTGCAAGCAGAAGGGGAAGTGCTAGCAGGAAGACGCAACCATTACTGTATGGCTCCTCCGATGGTTTTGGCTCAAAATAAAGAAGATTTGAGAAATTTGTTATTTCGGGGCGATCGCGCTTATTTGACTCTGGCTCATCAAGTCCTAGAAAGTCAAAAAAACCCTCAAAATCCCTTACTATTGCGCCCTAAAAGTAATCATTTTCATAGAATTAAAGACCGCCTAAGTCAAGCTGGTATTCGGTTGCTGACTATTTCAGATAGTATTGAAAATTTACCAATACCAAGAAGACCCTTGAAATCGGAGTTGCGTTCAACTTGGACGGAAGACCCTTTTTCTATTAAAAATTGGCAAAATGAAAGCTACATTCAGCGATACGTACCCTGTAATGAAGCGCAGAAAGAACGTTGGCGCAATCCGAGTCGCGAGAGTATCAAAAACGAAGATATATTGCGCTTGCCCACAGGTGAATATCTCTGGTTTGAAGACCAAAATTTTTATGAATTAGAGCCAGATTTAGCTATTTTAGCTATGTTTTACCAGGACAAACAAATGGGATGTCCTTTAAAAATTATTTGGGATGAACCTCCAGGAAAGTTAAATTTGCAAGGTGTCTATCTTCCCAGTACCTATGCACGGTGGTTATGGCATATTTCTGAGTCTGGAGAAGAATACAGGACTCGAAATTTTCAATCAAGAAACTGTCCACTTGTCAAAGAAGCATTTAAACGTTTAGGAGCTAAATTAGTATGACTAAATATCTAGATCCAATCGCAGCAGTTGAACAACCCCGTGCAGACTTTATTCGCTATTTACTTACAGCTTACCCCCTACGCGATCCCCATCTCCGCTACGGTTTTAAGCAATTATTAGAGCAACCTGGAAACCTTTGGCAACATCCTTACCTCGAAGGTTCCCAGCCATATAAATCAAGTCTTAGTATCAATGATTTGGTCGAACAAGGGGTTTTACACCCTGATATGGCAACACTATTTATACCTAGTAATCGCCGTTTGTACGAACATCAAGAAAAAGCGATCCGCGCAGTTGTGGAACAACGGCAAAATATAGTCGTTGCAACTGGTACGGGTTCGGGAAAAACTGAGTGTTTTCTGACACCCATGCTTGATATGCTGCTGAAAGAAGAAGATAATTTATCGCTTGCTGGAGTGCGGGTACTAATTTTATACCCGATGAACGCTCTGGTAAATGACCAAGTTAAACGTCTGCGGCAATTATTATGTCGCCAAAAGACGACAACCAAAATTAAATTCGGATTCTACACCAGTCGCACCGAAAAAGACAGAGGTAAAGCAATAGAGTCATTAAGAGAAGAATTCGCGGCTTACGATCCAGAGGAACTGCGGCAATTATTTACCTCGGCTGAAATAGAATCTATAAAACATGAGGAATTAATTGATAAAGCTATTGAGAAAACTAGCCGAGTACAATTACTCTCAAGAGAAGAAATGTGGGAAGCACCACCCCATATTTTAATCACCAACTACTCCATGCTGGAGCATATGTTAATTCGACCCAAGGAGCGAGAAAAAATTTTTGAGGCTTCAGTAAATACTTTCAAAATGTTAGTAGTAGATGAAGCTCACACCTATGATGGTGCTAAGGGTAGCGAAGTTTCTATGCTGTTGGAGCGTTTTAAAGCTTCTATAGGTGTGGAAGAAAAAGGTAAAATTCGCTGTATTGCTACCAGTGCTAGCTTAGGAAATGCTTTGGTTGATGATAAAGTTCTTGCATTTGCAAGAGAGTTTTTTGGTGAAACTTTTAGTCAAGTAATTCGCGGTCAGCGTCTCAATGCCAAAGACCGATTAGGCAACCCTTATACCCTACCTGCTGCACTTACTAATGAAGAAATTCTACAATATTTAAGTATTATCGAATTACCACAACCAGGTTCTCCTATTAGTTCTTGGTTTGACCCACTGAGCGCTATCATCCCCGAACAACAACTAAAAATAGCTGAATCACAAGCTGATAATGATATTCACAAATTCCTCTGGTTTGCTCTCAAGGGACATCCCTTAATACATCGACTGATTAATATACTTTGCCGCGAACCTAAACCTTGGGAAGAAATAGTTCGCTCTCCAGAATTATGGGGTGTCAATCTGCCAATTAAATTAGATGGTAGCGTTGATGATACAGATGCAGAAGTTGCTCTAGCTCATTTGCTGCAAATAGGCACTCTCGCTCGTCAAAATCCAGATGATTTACCTTTACTTCCTGTGAGATTGCATCTTTTATTTCGTAGTTTAGAGGGACTTTATGCCTGTATTAATCCCAAATGTTCGGGAGCAGCGCACGACCCACTTTATTCAGAGCGTGAAGCACGGTACGGGCAACTTTATTTGAATGAGAAAAAAACTTGTGAATGCTGTAACTCTCCTGTATTAGAATTGGGTAGTTGTTCTCAATGCGGTCAGAGTTATGTATTTACTCAACGCCAAGATTCGGGAGAACTAGAATCTCTACCCAGATCAATTCAAGGATTAAAGGATAATACCAAGATTTACACTTTGACTTCTGGTAATTTAGACAGTGTAACAGAAGAAGAGGAAATGGGTGAAGATGAAGAGGAACAAGAATCAACAATCATAAAAAGTTTTAAATTTGAATTTCAGAAACATGGCTGGATTGGTAAAGTTTCAGATGAAACGTTTACAAACAAAGTAACAGCACAAAATGAACTTACTTTAGCATGGCATCGCCAAAAAAATGATAAAGATGAAGGCGGTTGTTATTTAAATAGATGTGCTGCTTGTGGTGCTGGAACTGGGCGCACTACTTTAGCAATTAATCGATTCGTGACTTATACAGATGGACCATTAGAGGCGATGCTTGACAGTCTCTTTGAACTATTACCCGAAACAGAAAAGACTGATAAAAATTCTTCAAAGCGGAAATTACTCACCTTTTCCGATGGTCGTCAAGATGCAGCATTTTTCGCCTCAGACTATCAACGTACCCATACCGAAATGCTGTACCGTCAGATGCTTTGGCAAGCATTTCATCAGGTAAAAAACGCTGAAGGTATTACATCTGTTAATCAAGTAATTAACCAACTGAAAGCAAGATTTTTAGAATTTTATATTCCTCATCCTGACCGAAAATCTGATGCAAATTATAAAAGTTACCGTCCTAACGATCCAGAGGAAGAACCTAAAGATAGAAAAAATAAAATAGATGCAGAAGATTTAGCTCAAAAACGAGCTAAGGAAATATTACTTAGAGAATTTGCTCTCGTTTTGAACCGTCGTTCAACTTTAGAAGCCTTTGCATTACTAGCTTGCCATATCGATTTAGATGAACGATTGATTGAACTGGTTGCGAGTCATTTTGGAATCACAAACGATGAAGCAAGGATTTTTTTAACAGTCCTTACAGATATTATTCGTCGTGCAGGAATTGTCAGCATTGAAAATTCATCTTATTATTTCCCAGAAACTGGAGGGGATAGCCGTCGTCCCGAAATGGTAGATGCTCAGGGTAAATCCAAGAACTATTTATTTTTGAAGGATAAATTAGACGATGAAATCAAGAAATTTAAAGATTCAATTTCATTTATGCCCTGGAAAAATGGGAAATTAAGAAAGCCATTCAATCGGCTAGGTTGGTATTTATCACAAATATTTGGTGAAGAAAATATTCCCAGCAAAGAGGATTTTTTATGGCTCTCCCGTCAGCTTCAAGATTTTGGCTTACTTGTTCCAGCTAAAAAGGAATATCAACTTAACTGGGGACAGTTAAATATTATTCAAACACAGGAAGATTGGTATCGGTGCAATTGCTGCCAGCAGGTTTTTCATGTTCCAGGTTTATCAAAAATCACGAAGGCGACACTTAACGTCCAAAAATGTTCAGCTTATAAGTGTAAAGGTACTCTTGAACCTTACACACCGAAAAAAATTGAACAAACTGCTGCCGAACATTACCAGCAATATTTAATTAAGAAACGCTCACCTTTACCACTGCGATCGCAAGAACATACAGCACAGCTAGGTGTTGCGGAACTAGAAAAACGCGAAAATCGTTTTCGCCAAGGTCGCATTAATATGCTCAGTTGTTCGACAACCTTAGAAATGGGTGTAGATATTGGTGAGTTGCAAGCGGTGGTTCTTCGCAATTTCCCTCCCCATGTTAGCAACTACCAGCAACGAGCTGGACGCGCTGGACGACGCACAGATGGTGTAGCTATTACTTTAATGTATGGGCAACGTCGTCCCCACGACCGCTTTTATTTTGAGCAACCAAAAGAGTTAATTGCTGGTAGCAATCAAATCCCCAAGCTTGATTCTGGTAACTTCCAAATACAGCAGCGTCACATTCATGCTGAGTTACTAGCTGCATTTTTACGAAAAAACTGGAATCTCAGTGCAGAAGAAATAAAAATAGCAGAGTTTTTGGATTTACCACTAGAAAATCCTGCTTCCTCTGAAAATTTCGCTCCTCCTGCTGAAGCCAAGATTTGTAAGTTACAACAATGGTTAAATAGCAATGAAGCAGCAGAGTTAGCGGTGCAGTGGCTAACTCGGTTAGGTAGCTCTGAAAGTCAAGCAGCTATAGTGCTGAGAGGCTTTAAAGATGGGATTGAAGATTTTCAACAGCAGCAACTTCAAGATTGGAATAGTTTAGCGGAAGATATGCTTGAACTACGAAACCGCATGACCAACCCATCTGAAACAAAAAATTTAGAGAAAATAGCTAGACTTATTGCTGGGACAAAGCGCGAACTTGATAAAGTTGGCTCTCGTCGCTTACATGACGAACTAGCCCAAGCCAGTATCCTACCAATTTATGGTTTTCCTATTGACGTAGTTCGTCTTTTGACTGGGGAAAGCAATGAGTATAATTCAGCACAAGGTAAACATCGACTAGAACGCGATCGCCGACTTGCTCTTGGTGAATATGCTCCAGACCAAGAAATAATAGTAGATGACCGAATGTACAAAAGTGTTGGCATTCTCAAACCAACAGAATTAGAACAAAAGTTCTATTGGGTTTGCCAAAATTGCAATCATTTTTTAGATGCTAATACGGGAGATGAACCAGTAGAATCTTGTCCCGTTTGCGGTGATGAGCCATCCTCACCTGCGGCTAAAAAAATGAAACTTTACAAGGTTCCCAAAGCATTTACAACTGATTGGGAAAAACTTCCAGAAGTCACCCCATACATTAAACCGCAGCGTCAACCAGTATCTCAGATTTTTTTAATAAATGATGGAGATTTATCAGAAACCTTACCTCCACAATTGGGTTTGTATACTCTTACTGTTAGCAAAGGTGGAAATTTCTTTTTAGCTAATCAAGGTTCCTATGGTAAAGACAAAGGGTTTGATAGAAAAGGATTTGCAATTTGTAGTACCTGTGGACGCGATTTGAGCGATTTATTACCCAAAGGAGAAACGAAAAAAAGCCGAGGTAAAAAAGGAGCCAATAAAAACTCTGCAACTAGTCAACAATCATCACAAATTCCTCATACTCATCCCAGAACTGGAAAACCATGTTCTGGCCGCTATACATTGATGCATTTGGGACATGAATTTTGTAGCGATTTGCTAAAAATTGTCTTTGATTCCAAAACCGAACCTACACCCCTGTTCGGCGAAGATGGAGAACGCGAAGATGATGGCGAAATTTTTACCAATACAAAAAATCGCAACCGAGGTTTAGAATTTTGGCGTTCTCTCACCTATGCATTGTTAGCAGCAGCAGCCCAAGTAATTGACGTACCGCGTACAGAATTAGATGGGCTGTTTACGCCTCGTTCGGACAAACGCGCTAACATTATTATTTATGACAATGTGCCTGGAGGGGCAGGATACAGCCGTCGCATTGCCGAACGCTTTGATGAAGTTTTAAAGACAGCATTAAAAATAGTTTCATCATGCAACTGTGCAACTAGTTGTTATGACTGTTTACAAACTTACTCTAACCAGCCATTTCACAACCAGTTTAACCGTCATTTAGTGGCAGATTTTCTGAGACCGATAGTTGAGCAGGTCAGTCCGGATGAAGAATTACAAAAATTTGCTCCCAACTCCAACAGAATAAGTTTGTCTCTCATAGCAGATAACTTACCAGCAATTTGCCGAGCGGCTGCACCAGATACTTTAATTTATTTACCCAAACTCACCGATGAGTTTGGTTTAAACAAAGGTTCAAACTTGTCTTGGTTAAATCTGCTTACAGATGCAGTTTATTCCATGAGACCGACTAACAGGCCAGTTGAATTAATAGTAACCCATTTACCAGACCCCAATGCACTTTCAGATGCTTCTTTAGACCAACGAAATCACCTCAAGGTTTGGCGAAAACGGTTACAACAATTGATAGACCAAGGTTTAGTAAAACTTTACCAGGCTTCTGCTGAACATTTCCCTGAAAATTTGCATAAAGATGTCCCAACTCTCTGTTTCAATAGCAACCAAAGTAACCGTATTGCTCTGTCATTAAAGCAATGCCCAAATAATAAACCACAGGTATGGTTTCAAACTCGAAGTCCAGAAGGTGTTGAAACAGTTGTTAGTCGGTTAGAAACATTACGTCAACAAGCAAGACTTGTCCAAGCATCTGAGTTAGAAGACCTAAACACTACCGTAATCTTCTTAAACCCCTCTGAGCAGGAATGGCGCGGCGACTTCAGCATATCAGAACTTAGAAATAAACTGAGATTAGAGACTGCTTTATCTGGAAGCAAGGTGACGAAGATTATCTACCGCGATCGCTATCTGAGGGAACAAGGGGCTTCCATTTTAGTTGAATTATTAAAATGGGGTGGATTTGATACTCAATCTCATGTCGAAATTCTCACAACTGAAGATAAGGATGCTAAGAACGCTTTAACCATAGAGAAAGAGCTTAAAAAAGTATTTCTTCAACTCCAACCAAATGAAAATAATTTGTTGGTTCGAGTTAAACGCTCAGTTGATTTCAAACAATGGAGTCACCTTATTCCTCACGGTCGCGTTCTGGAAATCTACCGACAAGACGGACTGCATTATCAAGTGATTTTTGACATTGGGATGACCTTTTTAGCAAGAGAACAAGGAAAATATCGTGTTAGATTTACCACTTATGTAGTAGTTGAGAAAACCATTTAAGATTTGAGGATGGCGAAGAATAGGCGTTACACAATTGGAAAAGCAACAGGTCAGTTTCAAAACAGCTAATCACGGAAAAACCCACAACTAAAACTAGCGCATCTCAATTTATTGAGGCTTATTTTTGGTCAAGACAATTGTTTTATAGCGAATTTCAAAAACCCTCAACATCTTCTCCTCCCAAACTACCTGAGCCTTCCCCAAAAATCCAGTCGCTATCACTGTTGGCATTACCTTCGCCATCCACCTGAAGATTTAAGGAAGGTATTAGCTGTTCAATTTGGCTTTCAAGTCGGGAGATCGCCAGCGTTAAAGAAGCAAGTTGCTCCCTATCTTTCTTAATTTCATTTGAAATCCCCACCCGCAATTGATTTAACCGCTCCTGGAGGGTATGTACTTCCGTTTTGGTCGCAGAAGGAATATTCACCTTCTCTTCCAAGGTGGCGATTTGAGCTTTTAAAGCTTCAATTTCAGCAGCAGTTGCACTTACACCATCCGCACTCTCTTCCACAAGTGCTTGTTTAATACAATCCAGCACAAACTCCTTAAAAGTGAGGCGCAACTCCTCAGCACGCTGCTTGGCCTGCTTCACCAACTCCCGGTCTTCTTCAGACAGAAGTTTTATATTTATCTGCGGATATTCCACCATTCCCTCGCGCTTTTGTTGTGGAGAAGTGATTTCTAACCAGTTCTTTAACCATTTGCTTCGAGTTCTAATATTTACTTACTCCCCCTACCTCCCTATCTCCTCCTACTTCCCCAACTTTCCCCACTACCATCATCGCATACGGGATATCCGCGTATATACGATATAGATGATTCTAGATGAGCAATTTAATCGTGTCCTGGAAACAACTATCATAAAGATACCGGGAATTACAGTTCTCGGCATCATAATTATCAGTGGGGGTTGGGGAATTTTATTATGGAAAATTTACCCGTCAAAAGCGTGGAATTACTTGCTGTGGAGGTGGTGACTCTACCGCTTGATGAAGCTCGTGTTGCGCTTGTGGATTATTATTTTCCCAACCGCCAAAAAATTAATTCCACACAGCAGCTAATTGAGCTATGGGTGCATTCTGTCACTATCAAAAGCGACCAAACGCGACGGGCATATCGGCAAATTGGTTATGAGCTTGTCGATTATATGCAGTCGCGGTTTGGGATATCTGATTTGAGGATGGTAACCTTATTCCATCTACACGCTTATCTGGCTTGGCTCAAAGATGAAAAGCCAGTACGGGGAAAGAAAAATACTTATGGAATTAGTAAAAATACTGCGGCTAAGTACACGGCAGCGATTAAAAGTTTGTGGGAGTGGGGTACTAGAGCTTCTATTGGTTATTTTGCTATCGACTTGGGCAAGGACTTAAGCATCCAGTGGGACGATAAGCTCGCAGAGCGCATTCTCTCGGAACGCGAGATTGCCAAGTTGGAAAAAGCGGCGATTGAAGTAGACTTGCAACACAACACTAATAAGATGCACTGGCTGCTGTTTACTCTCATGTTTTACAGTGGGGTGAGGGCGGGAGAAATTGCGCGGCAAACTTCTGATTATGGTAAGCGCATAGTTACGCCGGGGTTATTTTGGCGGCAGTTTCGGGAGGATGGGGACTGTCTATTGTTAACTGTGACGGGGAAACGAAATAAAACTAGAACCATTAGTCTCGATCCGGAGACGAGTGCGGTGTTACTGGATTACCGTGGGGATGCCAGCAATGATCAGCCGGTGTTTCCTAGTCCCAGTCGGCGGGACAGGGGCAAACCTTTAAGCGATCGCGGGTTGCGACTGATGATGGAGGAAATTTCTACTTGTGCGGGAATTAAGTTCAGCGCCCACTTTCTCCGCCACACTCACGCAACACTGGCTAAAAAAAATGGAGCTTCTGATTTTGACTTACAAGCAGATTTGGGCCACGCTTCCCCAGCGACAACTGCAAAGTACATTCACCATGTTGGGCGTGTTGGGACTTCTCACGCACTGCGTAAAAAAAGCAAACATCGGTAAAAAGCGTAGGCGTTGGCGTAGTCTCTCGTAGAGAAGGCATCGCTTCTGTCGGGCGGTTCGGCCATCGCACTCATACGCTCATCATGATAGTGTCAAGGTAGTTATCAAGATGGAAACACGCTCAGTTGTTCCTGATAGCGGACGAGTTTACCTAGATATTACCTAGACATCACCTAGATATGAGCAATACAGGGAGAACAAAGAAGCTAGCATCTTTCAACTGTGACCAAAAGATGTGGGAGCAGTTTATCGCCCGTTGCAACTCGAAAGGCACGACGGCAACAGCGACGCTCACCCGTTTTATTGAGCTATACCTAGATGGTTCTTTAGATGACCTTGATATAATTGCTGGCAATGAAAATAAACGCCTGGACACTTTAGAACAAAAAACTGAAGAGATAACAGCCCAAATGAAACAATTTGCTGAGGCGATTATTAAAATTCAAAATTATCTCAACAACCAACCGAAACGGCAGAAGAAATCGTACAACAACAATTCATATTATCAAGGGCAAACTCCTCGAATCCAACCGCTAACGGAAGAAGGTTTAGCTTCAAGACTTGGTGTCAGTGTAGAAACTATACGCGAGCAGCGAATTAATCTGCCACCACCGCTTTTTGTGGGATGGTGCAAAGGCAAGGATAGAGCAGGGTTAGGGTGGGAGTTTAATCAGGATACGGGGTTATATCATCCCGCAAGTTAGAATTTTTATTAATTTTAAAAATTTCTGAATTTACACTGATTCACTCTGTTAACGCGATCGCGGGTAAGAAAAAGAATAGGGCTTTAGTTCCTCCTGGAGATAATGCCGATCCGCGCTAACACTACGGTGCTGGCTGGTGTACACAAACAAAACTTCCTTCCAGGTAAGGGATTAGAACCAACGGAGCGTTCTGATTATTGTGTAACTGAAAGCTAAAATTTTAATAATGTAGGGGTATATCTGACGAAGCAATGCAGGGAAATGACCGAACTATATAAGGCCGGAATCATTGAGGTAACAGAAGCAGAAGCCGAAGATGAGGATGAAGATTTATTTGAAGTCGCGGTACATTTTGACGGCGATATTTTTCTTCCCAGCGTTGTTTTTGAAGGCAAAGACCACGCATTGCGGCAAGCTAAAAAACTTTATGATTGGCTAGAAGCTAATCCAAAAGAAATTAAGGGTGAGCGACTGCGCTGGCAATCATATACAGTTAATCGTGAATCTTTAAGAGAATATCCAGCTTGCTATTTACCTTACTACTACTCAAGATATGAGCAAAGTTTAGAAGTTTCAATTTTTGAGCGAGACAAAGAAGCTATTGCTTATGGTTGGTTAGAGGCTGAACCTTTACCTTACTATGTGGATAAAGAAGATAATTTGGTAGTTATTGGAGAAATTTCAGATGATGCTGTACTAGCTGGTTGGCATAAAGCTACTGATATACGCAGTTATTTTTACTCTTTTATTTAGTAGTAAAATAGCCGTTATAAGTTTAAGAATAAGGTAATAACTAGGAGCTTTAGGTGCAGCGAAAAATTTCATTAAAAAGAGGTATTAATAACACATCTATTGAAGCATATTTAGTAGATTTAGGACAAAACCACGTTAATGATTATGTAAATAATTGGGTCGAAAAATTAAGGTTATTTACTCAAGAAGATAAATACTGGGACTGGATATTTAAATTAAGATATATTGCTAATCAAGAAAATCTTGAAGGTTATGCA
The DNA here is from genome assembly GCF_047228265.1 of Nostoc sp. UIC 10607. Classification (NCBI taxonomy): domain Bacteria; kingdom Bacillati; phylum Cyanobacteriota; class Cyanophyceae; order Nostocales; family Nostocaceae; genus Nostoc; species Nostoc sp. UIC 10607. The sequence continues at coordinate 72,816 of NZ_JBIQNW010000007.1, forward strand.
GTTGAGTGCGAAAACACAACTCAAGGTTTAATGATAATAGAAACACAAATGCACGGTTCCCGGTTGAATATTGGTAAGAGACTAGTTTATGTTGATGGTATTGCAACTGCCCCCACTAACCGAATTGAAATTCAGCGTCCGCCTCAATTCAAAGGTGTTGGTCAAGCACTTTTAAATTTCGCCAGAATTAGAAGTGTTGAGCTAGGGTATGAAGGTAGAGTTGGGTTGCATTCTTTACCAAGGTCTGTAGGGTTTTATGAAAAACAAAATATGTTTAACTGCGGGACTGAAGAAGAATACGATAATTTGGTTTACTTTGAGTATGGGGCATTGAGACAGAGAGCAGGTGAAAATTTATGAATCATCAACAGCAAAATAATAATTCTCAGGTGAACGAGCTAGTAACAACCCAAGAAGCTATAGATTTACTTTTTGGTGAAGGATGGCTCGATGAGGCTGTTCGTATCGAAGATGAAGCCAATTGCACTATTGGTGCTGGTTTAGATTGGGGTAATGCACTACCACCTTTAATGCTCAACCTTCCTTTATTTGGTCGCCTATCAACGCTGCGTGTATCACTTAACCGTGAAATCAGACTAATAATTGAAACATGGGATTTAGGTGTAGGTACAAAAGCGGCAACAGAGACTGCAAGGAGACGCATTAAAGAGCGGTTACTATCTCCTGCGCCTGAGCTATTACCTCACTTAGAAGCCACCCTACTGCAAGATGATTTATACGGTGAAGAGTTTATATCTAACCGTGAAGCTCTCAAATCACTACTTGCAGTACTGCTTACTGATTCTGATAGAGCAGAAATTGCAGAGACAGCTGCTAATTCAGTACGCGCACAAGTTATGTCGCAGGTAAATTTTTCCGAAAAACTTTCTGCTTAAATACTTAATATAAAAACAACAATATTGCATCAAATTCATCAAAGGAGCAACTGCAAGAGTAGTAGATCATCTGCGTCAATCATTAGCTTGCTCCGCTAGAAATCCGCACCGATATCAAAGACTTATATTTTATTTTTTGGCGTAACCTGCATTGTTCAATTACAATAATCAGTGCATATATATCCTTTTTTAAAAGTTAAGAGTCCCTTAACTACGCAAATAAATTTATAAACAAAACTGAATATAAAAAAATTAAGTATATTATGATAAACATTAACGATATAATCAAAATTATTTTTGTGTAACCCAAAAGGACTGATTAATGACTAGCAAAACCCGCAGTCGCTATTCTTCAAACTGGGATACTATCGCACTTGAGGTCAAATCAAAATCCGACTGGAAATGCACGCGCTGTGGTATACAATGCTTACGCCCAACTGATAAAAGAGATGGGTTAAATCGTAGAGAACGCAGTATTAAAACTTTAGTGGTTCACCACTGGAATTATCTGCCCGAAGATAATCGAGTCGAGAATCTCGCGGCTTTATGCACAGCTTGTCATCTGCTGTTCCATACGCGACGACGGGGAAACATATCACCAGGACAACTATCTTTGTGGTAGAAAAGCCAGTGGTTAAAGACAAATCAGTAGTAGATAGTTATGAGAAAGGTAAAAAATAAATATTATCTTTCTAAGTCAATATCACAACATTTGCTAACGCAATAACTTCATTGAAAAATTGAAGTTGTATAGACATGAAAACTACTACTAATTCTAATCTAAAAGCTAACAAAAAATTAGTAACCTCTGCCCAGCAAATTCAACAAATAAGCACCTTAATAAGCGAGGCGGATTACTACGACTATGAAGCAGAATTAGCACAAGAAAAGTCAGATTACTATCACTTGCGGTACGGGTACTAGATTCAATCTCCCTTCAAGCATCAACTCTTCCTAGTCAACAAGCAGTAGCAGGTAAATAGGTAACTGCTACTGGCTTTTCATATCAAAAAGTAAATCATGACTCAAGCAATTGAACGCGAAATCAATCAACTCACGCTCAAAGAGTTAAGTTTAGATGCTGCTAAACTCTGGTCACAGATAGAAGAAGCAAGCGAGTTAGGCGAAGAAGGTAAAGTAGAACAACTCGTACAAGAACTCATGGGTGTTCAAGATGGTATCGAAACTAAAATCGATGCGATCGCCTGGGTAGTTGACCAGTTAAATCTTGACCTTGAAACTTGGGAAGAAAGAAAAGTGCGAGTAGCCGAACTCTACGACCGGGTAATTTCACGTCGTAAAACTCAACTTGAACAAATCAAGCGTACCCTGATCCATCTACACGAGATTGGATTAATCAGTGACAAAAATATTGGTAAAGAAAGGGTAATTGAAATCAGGGATAATCCACCCAAAGTCGCTAACTTACTAGTAGAGGTAGATGATGAAGATTTTCCAGATGAATTTAGGGTTATTAAGTACCAAGCTAATAATAAGGCAATTCTTGAAGCCTATAAATCTGGTAAAGATATTAGCGATGTTGCTGAGATAACTATTGGGAAACAGGTACGGTTTAAAGTGCAATCAGCTACTAAGGGGCGCAACAAGAAAAACCACAACTAATGGCATACGCCTCAACCATGTAAATCAAACACAGGTATCTCCCATCATTTTACAAATATATCATCAAATGGTTAAGAGTCAAATCTTAATCATTTTTATTTTTTCTAAAAACTATACCTCAATTTTAAACTTATTAGAAAAATCATCAAAACTTTGCTTAGATTTAAAATCAGTGAAGATATAATCGGTAAAACAGTAAATATCAATTTTAGCAGCAGTAATTATGTGCCGGACTAGGTACAAACATCGTTACGATAGGTTGGTATATTTAACCTTCTGTAATGTGGTTCAGTAGGTAATTGCAATTGATTATGTATTTTCTAATTTCCAACTATCAAGATGATAATTCAAACTAGCCTTAAGTTTAATATTCAGGTAGCAATCACCATAAATAAAAATTAAATATTAGCTATCGGGAGACATCTTCAAATGTCATATCATCAAAATCGAAGTATAGTTATCCGTAACGCTATTATCAACAGTTTGTTTATTATTTGGTGTTTAGTTTGGCGTACTGGTTTGGGGCTAACCTTTTTCATCATCTATGCTTCTCTTGGCTACATATATAACTGGCCATTCTACCTTCCCATTTCGATTACTTTGGGATTTGTCCCTTGGGGCTGGAAGGTGCAAGAAGAAAGAAGGATTAGAGAAGAAGAACAAAAAGTGAGGAATTTGAAAAATCAAAGTGGGGATGGTTTTATCTATGCCAAAGCCGAATCAAATGTCGAGATAAATTACAGGGGAGTTATCTTTCTTAAATCAGTACTTGGTCTATTTGTTAGCGGATTTTTGGGAATGATACTTGGCTGGAAAGCTATTTTGAATATGATACTACAGTTAGTTGATAATATTAGAACAGTTGTTAGATATATGTAGAGTGACATCTTTATCTAAGCAAACCAAGCCCAAGATATTTCATCACTGTTACACCATTAATTTATTATCGAGCCTTTACTTCAGAGTAAATTTACACAAGCTGACGCTTTGATATCAATAGAAAGCTGGTATACCGCTTCATCAAATAACCAGTTACTAGTTATATCAACAGGAGTTAAAACAATGGAATTAGCACAATGTATGCTAACAGGGCTTCTCTACATTCTTATTTACGGATTTTCTACTCTCTTCATTTTCTAATTCTTGCTAGAGATATCTATCGCTTTTGAAAAGCACTGCAATTGCACTACATCGATAAAACCCACTGTAAGTAAAATTGAAAACTTAACTGATAAATCCAAACTTCGGATATCCAACAAAACTCAAGGATCTACAAACAAACATATCACTGTTCAACAGTTAAGGAAAAGATGCTCACAAGCTGGAATAAAATGGAGTTACGCTATCCAAGTATCTAAAACAGGTAAGAAAAGACATCTCAATCGAGAAGAAATGTTAATAGCTCTAAGCCAGATTAAACAGTCAGCATAATAAAAATATAAACTGATAGTAATTACTTTTATTATCAGTTTATATAAAATGTACAAGTATTGTATTTGTTGGCGAAGAAAAAATTCTAGTAAAGACGCAGCACCCCTAATTTTTACTCATCCAAATTTTAGACAAGAAGCAATGATAAGAGGTGATTATGGAGAGATGGAGTTATGGGATAACCTAACTGCTGCTCAAGCAGAAGTAAAAAAATTTAATCACAGATATCCCAATCTCTTCTTTTGGGTAAAAGAACCAAATGTCAAATAATCATCCCTACAAAATTATTCCTGATAGAGTTATCAAACTAGCAGAAAACCAGATTTTTGTATTTGGCAGCAACACAGAAGGAAGACATGGTGCTGGAAGTGCTTTATTTGCACGACAGTACTGCAATGCAGAATACGGCAATCCCCAAGGACGACAAGGACAATCCTGGGCGATGGCTACGCCCTGTTTAGCGATAGCTTCGCTCTCTTCTCTTCGAGACGCTGCGCGTTAGCGGAGCTTTCGCTTTAGCGATACGCCGCAGGCATCTCATCTTATTCGGGTATCTCGGTGGCTACCCTATAACGTGAGCTAAAAGCCCATTTTTTCATTCAAGTCACATGGTTAGCTGTATGTGATGCTTCAATCAAAGGTTTGGCAACCTTTAACACAGCTTGTACCAAACTAGAAGGGGCTTTTTCTGGGGAACCAACGCCAAAAGGAGGTGCTGGATTATACTCTAACATCAACTCAATAAATTTGGCTGTATATTCTCCACACAACATAGCCGCAATAGTTAAAGCAAAATCAATTCCTGCTGTTACGCCACCACCTGTGATTCGGTTACTGTCTACTACTACTCTTTCGTTACTTATTTCTACACCCATTAATCTTAGCTGCTCTTGAAACGCCCAATGACAAGCTGCACGGTATCCTTTGAGTAATCCCGCAGCTGCCAAGATTAAAGAACCAGTACACACAGCAGTCACATACTTAGCGGACTGTGCTTGCTTTTGCAAAAAAGCTAACATTTGGGCATCCTGCATCATTTCTACAGCCCCAAAAACACCGCCTGGAACACACAATACATCGAGTTGCGGACATTCATCAAAGGTAGTAGTCGGTAAAATCGTGAGTCCACCATTACTCACAACTGGTTGGAGTGTTTTCCACAATAGCAAAACTTGAGTATTGGGCATAGATGCAAACACTTGATGTGGCCCAGTAATGTCTAGTTGGGTCATATCAGGATAAATGACTAAACCAATTATATGTTGAGGCATCGTTTCCATACTTCAATTCCAGTCCCGGTAATGATTACAGTTATCGTAGAATTGAATATGTTGGCTGCCAATTACCCAGTTGAGTACATTTTGGCTCATGTCTGTTACTTTACCAACATTGATTCAAAAAGTCACAAATGCTTCATCAGTGAACCAACTATGTGGACATTATATGGATGCAGCAGGAGAGTTGTTTGGCAGTCAACATTGGGGTATTTATATACATGACTGGGCCGGACAACAAGGTACTATTCATCTCCAAGGCTTACCAGATAGTTTTATTGATTATTACTCTAAGGTTGGTGCAGCTTTAGATAAAGTGATGGAGTATGTTGTTTGCCATCATGCACCCGCCCACGAACAAATTATTTTCACGGAAGCCGCTTGGAAGCAAAGTGAACTGTATCAAATTGGTTGTGGCAAAATATATGACCACGAACATATTATGACTGGGCCGATTGTTGGAGAAGGAAGGTTAATTAGTACAGTTCAATTTGCCCGCATCAGTGGAAATCCAGCTTATAATACGCAAGACTTGTTGCAATTAAGTGCCATCTGCGCTCATATTTCTGCCAAATTAGCACTTTTACGCTCCCAACATGAGTTATTTCTGCCCAAACATGAAATTTCTTTAACAGCACGAGAATTGCAAATAGCTGCTTTGGTAGCCAAAGGTCTGACAAATGCAGAAATTGCCGCCGAGTTATGGATTAGTCAAAATACGGTCAAGCAGACTTTAAAACGTATTTTTCGGAAGCTGGATGTATCTGCAAGAGCGGAAATGGTTGCACGGCTGCAATTAAGTAGGGTGTGCCATTAACAACTCGATTTTAGACTAAAATAGAGCACTTGCGCTTCCGCGCACCTGGAGGGGCAATCGCATCCTTGAGAAATTCCCTACTTGTATGAGCGATTTAGGAAAAATATGGAGTGTGAGAGTATTTTTCTAGATTTTGTGTCTAAGTACCACTAGCATCAATCAATACAGACAAAGCATTTCTGGCATATTGCGCTCCAATGGGATTGCCCTCAATCGTTGCCATTAAACTAGCTCCCCCAATTAAAAGCAAATACTGCTGTGAAAAAGATTCCGGGTCGCGCACACCTGCTTGCTCTGCTAGCTGCATGATGTAAGTGCGGATAGATTCTCTCAACTGAACTGAGACTTGATGAGCTGGATGAGAAGCATCAGCAATTTCTAAGACCGCATTGATAAATGGACAACCGCGAAAGTCAGGCAGAGCGTACCAACCCTGGAGAACATCAAAGGTTGCCAGTAAACGATCTTTAGGAGTGTTTCCTTGATCTGCAACTGCATTTTCAAACCAACGTAACCATTGAGCAGCACGATATTTCATCACTTCTTCAATTAGTTGGTCTTTGGAAGAAAACCATCGGTAAAGGGTTCTTTTTGCTACACCAGACGCGGCAATGACTTCATTTATTCCTACGTGTTGAATTCCCTTCTGATAAAACAGGAGAGAAGCAGTTTCTAAAATTTGTTGACGTGCAGCACTTGATTCAGTAGTCATAAATTTAGGTAGACAACTCTGTCTCCATAGAGATATACTAGCACCTGTTCTCAGTAGACAATGTTGTCTACTTGGGAGGTGATTAAGAGGAGTAAAGTAATGGATTTTACGATTTATACCATTGAAACTGCAAAAGAAGCCTCGAAAAAAGCTCTGCTCCATGCCAAAGAGACATTTGGTTTGATTCCAAATCTAGAGGGGATTCTTGCGGAATCTCCCGCCACATTGAAGGGAGGCATGGCATTGTGGGATTTATTTGAAACAACCAGTTTTACGCCTATCGAACAACAGGTCATCTATTTGACTGCTAATTACGAACATGACTGTCGCTACTGCATGGCAGCTCATTCAGGTTTAGCAAAAATGATTGGGATGACTCCCGAAGACATTGAGGCTCTGCGTCACGGGCAGCCTTTAGCAGATCAGAAGTTACAAGCGTTGCGGCTGTTTACTAAGCGGATGATTGAGGCGCGAGGTTGGGTGAGTGAGCCAGAAATTGAAGAGTTCCTAGCAGCAGGCTACACAAAGCAGCAGGTTTTGGAAGTCATTTTAGGAATTGCTGTAAAAATTATCCACAACTACACTAACCACATTGCTAAAACTCCTTTAGATAAGGCTTTCCAACCTTATGTTTGGTCAAAACCTGCGCCAATTTCTTAATCAGAGCAGATTTTGAAATTGCGGACTGTCAAATTTCTCTAGTCCTGAGTTCGAGATGATTGTCGCCCCTTGAAAAATGTTTTTTTAATTTTGAACTTACTTGCTCAAAAGCTTGATTGACAAGGTTTCAGCAGTCAATGCAGTGTACATTTGTTGCGTAGATGTGATTGCGCTTTTTAGTTAAATAATTTCAAACGGGCTTCGGAAAGCATTAATTACTTTATCAAGTTCCTGAGCGATCGCTAATAACTCCATCTCACGCCACCGTTTGCCAACAACTTGCATTCCAATCGGTAGACCATTTTGAGTCTGTCCAATCGGCATCACTACCGCAGGATGTCCACTCAGATTAAATGGCATAGTGTAAGCTCCGTTTGCCACGGCATGAGGGTAGGGTCGGCCATCAATCTCAATAGCACTCCAAGCGGGACGATGTGTAAAGGCAGGGGTGGCAGCAACAGGAGTGAGCCACGCATCCCACGGTTCTAATGCCTCATCCATCTGGGCAGTGAAGCGATCGCGCTCGGTAAGTACCTCAAAATATCCTTTCAGACGCGGGTTCAACAGGTCTGGTAGAAGGCGGCTAAAATCCCCCAATTTGCGGAGTTCTTTTTCCCCTTGGGTAGCGGTGCGAAAAATCTGCTGCCAACTGCGACGCAAGTTATATCGATCTACGGGTTGAGCGTAAATGTTGATGTATGCAGCCATCCGCCCGTAGAGGTTCAGTGTTTTTGATAGGTCAAAATTTTTAGGAAGCCAGCGTTCAATTTGGACACCTGCTTGAGTCAGGGTGTGTGCGATCGCACTCATCGCCACTCGAATTTCAGACGCAACAGGAACCTCTACCCATTCATCGAGCCAAGCAATTTTGAGATTCTGTAAAGACTTACCAGAAGGATTATCAAGCGGAATTGGCGGCACATCAGGACGGCGAATATCAGAACCTGCAATTAATGAGAAGCACAGCCGGATATCTTCGAGCGATCGCGCAAAACAACCCACTGTCATCATTTGCCGAAGACACACTGGCATTCCAGGCACTTCTGGAATTTGTCCTGCTGTAGAAATGCGGCGATCTGTAGGCTTCAAACCATACACGCCGCAGAAGTGAGCAGGCTGACGCACTGAACCCGCAATATCATTGCCTAAATCCAATGGCGATAGCCCTGCTGCCACAGCCGCAGCACTCCCCCCAGAACTCCCGCCAGCAGTGTAGTCAAGATTCCAAGGATTATTGACTTGTGGAAAGAGGGAATTCGTACTTTGGTAATCGCCAGCCAGTTCCGCCATGTTTGTTTTTCCCAGGATGACTGCTCCTGCTGTCCGAAGTCTGGCAACGACGGTGGCATCTTGTTGAGGTACGTAGTCTTTGAGAGGAATGTAGCCTGCGGTGGTCAACAACCCTGCGGTTTCAAAAATGTCTTTAATCGTGATGGGAACGCCATGTAAAGCACCCCAGTTTTCGCCTTTAGCTAAAGCCTCATCAGCCAGCCTCGCCCTAAGATAAGCATTTTCCTCATCCAGCGTGCAAATGGCATTCAACTTCGAGTTGTGTTTGGCGATTTGAGCCAAGTAAGCATTGAGAACTTCAACGGCAGAAACTTCGCGCTCGCGAATCATTCGCGCCAGCTGATGGGCAGGAGCAAACGTCAGGCTACTCATAGGCGTAGACAGGTAGTTCTTGATAAAGTTAATTATATTCACTTTTAGTTAATTGCATTAACTAAATTTTTTATGGGTCGTCCAGTCAAAGAAAAGTCCTTGACGCAGCAGGATGTAATTAATGCTGCGATCGCCTGTCTCGATCAAGAAGGGGAAGCTGCTTTAGGTGTGAATCGGGTTGCAAGGGAATTGGGTATTAAGCCTCCTGCGATTTACAAGCATCTAGATGGCAATGTAGCTTTGCGACGGGCAGTTGCACTCACCATTTGGCAGCAATATATTGAATGGTCTCGTCAACAAACCAACGGACTGGAAGATCCCCAAGCATTACTACGAGCAGGGGGACGTGCAACGCGGGATTTTGCACGCTCTTACCCTAACCGCTATCGAGTTATGACCCAATTTCAACTCAATCTCCAAGATCCAGAAACTGCCCCACTGATTCAGGAAGTCTTCCACTTCCTCAAACGTGTGCTGCAATCCTACAATCTCAGCGAAACAAAATTAATTGATGCAATGCGAATGGTTAACGCAGCAATTACTGGTTTTATCGCCATCGAACAGGCTGGATTAATGACATTAGAACGTTCTACTGATGCTAGTTATGAGGTGATGATAGACGCGTTAGTAGTTGCAATCCAACATATTCAAAAAGTTGACTCATGATGTATAACGACCAAGTTGAACTGACATTGAATTGTTTTTGCTGGCTAGCTTAACAACTCAACTCGATGATCTTTGCGATCGCCCCACCAACTATCTCAATACAAAACCCTCACTAATAAATTTCAAAACTGATTAACGCTAATCGCTTTCAGCAAATTATCTGTTGAATATTTTTTACATCCTTAGTTTTTTCTTTGGGCAAGATAGCCTTGGCGGTAATCACTTTTCTTTAATCTGGAAGCTTGACGTGCAGACCACTGACGCATGGGAGTAACTTTCTCTACATGAAGTAGCTTCTGGCGATAAGTATTATTATCTGTCAGTTGGGCGATCGCACCAGCAATAAATCGAGCGCAGCGTTCTGGCTGAGATGAGACTTGCTCTTCTGCAAAGCGGATAACCAGCCAGTTTGCATCAACAAAACACTTGTTTCTATAGTCATCATCGCCGATACAGTGAGTGGGCTTGCCAGTTGCAAATGAGATAGGCTCATCAACCTCCAAGTCTATGTGCAAGCCAGTATTTGGTTCAATCAACAGAAAATCAGCCGTAAATGGTAGTCGATGCCCCGGTGGAAACATCACCTGCTGGGGAGAAACAATTTCACCAAAATAATGTTTGAGAACATTTTCAAACAGTTCCTCACTTGCCCCAATTGGTGCATCTCCCTGCCCAGACGGAAAAACTAAAGGGGTAAACTGTTTTTTGTCTTTAACTAACTCTGGAATAACAACGATTGGATATTCCGGTGTTTTAGCCATAACTGAAAATCAAAAAACTGAACTCTTGGGAATTATCTAAATTCACAACACCATTACACAATCAACAAAATACTGAAAATAAACCAACTTTTTTCTAATTTTTTGGATTTACAAATTAGAAAATTATCAGTTATCGTACAGCATCTCTTCTAGATAAGATTGCTTCTGATTACGCTACAAGCAATTAAGATGAAGTCTAGCTTTGAGTATCTAGAAGACCTGCTTGCAGACAATTATCCAATCATTGCCTGTGAATCCCCCCTCCAAGAACGTCACCGCTTCCTCATTCGTATTACTACTTCCTGTCAGCAAGTAGGTAAAAAAGTCTATATATGGAATTTAAGCGAGGACAGTATTAAAGAATTAGCCGTCAGCACCGAAAATAATCTTATTTTTCAAGAATTTGAGGACTATAAACCTTCCGTCAAACAAAAGACAGAAGACTATTTTCAAGTACTCAATTTTTGGAGGGTTTATTCTGGCACTGGAGTAATAATCATTGAGAATATTTTTCCTTGGTTAAAAGGAAGCGCAACTAAAGATACTGAATTTGTTCTTGTATCAGAATGGATTAAGTCATCGCTAGTTAATCTAAAATTTCATACAAACAAAAGTGATAAGACTACCATATTACTAGGAGCCAATGCCGAGATAGCAAGCGAAATAGCAGCAGAAATACCCCTTTGGAGTCAAGAATTACCAGATACACAAGAAATAATTGCTAGTTTAATTAGCAGTAATTTATTTCCTTTAATTTATACAGAACAAGACTATTTAGAAATTGCTAACGCTAGTGCTGGGTTGTATATTTCTGATATTATTTCTTGCCTAACCGATATTAGAAAAAGTCATGATTTAGGAAATTCCAGTGAGATAGCAAAGCTTCTAATAGCAAAAAAAATTCAACTGCTTAACCGCTTGTATGACATCGAATTCTTACCTCCACCAAAAGTCCAACTTGGTGGGTTAGAACTCATGCAGCAGTCATTCAAAAAGTTCAAGCGATTGCTTTCCCCGCGTGCCAAACAATACAATCTGCGCGTACCCAAGGGGATTATGCTTGTGGGACCACCGGGGACGGGAAAATCACACTCAGCAAAAGCCTGTTCCCAGAATATGGGTATTCCCCTCATCATGGTCGATTGGGGCAACTTTAGAAGTTTTGGCAACCAAGCAGAAATGAAACTCAAACGCTTGTTGCGACTGGCAGATAGGCTCAACCAAGTAATTTTGTACTTCGACGACTTTGATAAAGGCTTCGCCGGGGATGATGACCTCGCCAAACGGCTGGCTGGTCAGCTTTTGACGTGGATGCAAGAGCGCACGTCAGATGTACTGGTCATCGCGTCAGTTAACCGCATGGAATGGCTGCCACCTGAACTCACCCGTGCTGGACGATTTGACTATTTATTTAAAGTAGACCTGCCCAATAATGGGGAAAGATATAGTATCTTCAAACTGCACGCTGCCCGGTTTGACGAACGCTTTCGCAATGGCGGCGACCCCTGGAGTGAAGAACAGTGGCGCAGAATTCTTAAAGCCACCAATCGCTGTGTAGGTGCAGAAATCCAGACAATTGTAGAACGCGCCGCTAGTAGCATATTCTGCGAAACCATAACAGAAGATACCTACTCAGAAAGCCAACTCCCAGCACTTGAACTAACAATCGAGGCATTACTAGAAGAACGCCGTCAGATTAACCCGCTTGCTATCCGTGAAGCCGATAGAGTCGAGTCGATGCGTAACAAAGCTGACCAACAAGCTTTACCTAGTAGTCCCCTCGACGAAAGCAAGTTTGCTGTTGGCAACATTGATATTTTCAGCTAGCACGCCTCATCAATCAATTCAAAGTTTCATCATGTTTGGACGAAAGCAAATGTAACCAAAACATTTCAACTGTTCATAATGCTTGCCATTTCTAACCACTTTACTACCTTATTTATCTAAAACTATGGAAGTCACAAGACAAACTGCTCAAACCAACATTCAAACTAAACAAGCACAAAATCCAGAAAAAAGCCTATTTTTCAAATTCATCAAATTTATCAAATTTGTTGGGCCAATTGCTGGTTTTACTGCTGCCCTCTCACCCCTACCGCTATACTTTTGGACTCGCCAGCCTCAGTATTTACCTATTGGCGCAACCTTTACCAGTAACAATCAAACAGTTCAACTCGAATTAGCAGACGATAGAAAAGAATATGCCCACGGACTCAAATTTCGTAATTCGATTCCTGAAAATCACGGAATGTTATTTGTCCTTAACAAACCTGAAAAAGTTAAACTTTGGATGAAGGATACGTATATTCCTTTAGATATGATATTTCTCCAAGATGGAGTTATCAAATCAATCGTAGAAGCAGCTCCCCCTTGCAAAACCAAAACCTGTCCTAAATATGATTCAATTTATCCTGTTAACCAGGTTATTGAATTACCTGCTAACAGTGCCAAAACCCTCAATCTCAAAGTAGGTAAGAAACTCCAACTCAATTTCAACCCAAACAAAACGCAGAATTAGTTGACGGAGAGTTGAGCCATCACAACAACCTAGCTGTAAACAACCGTAATTACGCTAACTCATATATCAATGTTTGACCCCCGATATAGCTTATATCGGGGGTCAAACATTATGAAATCAATCACTGATTTAATTATTGGAACTTGTCAAGCAAATTTGCCTGAGTTTTCACTGAATGATTTACTGAAAAACATAGTGTCTAAAAATAGAAAATTTTTAGATGATTTTACAGTTATTAATCTCATAAAATAATTTCACAAGTGAGAAGTTGGAGCAGATATTTACTCCAATTAAAACTTTGGTAAAAAGCAGTAATTCAGCCTTAATTACCCCTACAAAGTTTCATCCACTAATTTCTGAAATAATCTTTTTATGAGAACAGACTACGAATCTGATTTTGGCAGCGATAGCGAAGCGCTGCTGCGAAGCGCAGATCGCGCTCCTTCCCACGAAGAATACGGATACCCCGCTTCCACCCGCCGCAAAAAGCGCAACTGGAAAGAGAACGCTAGCATCGCCGGACTAATGGCAGTTGGTACTGGTTTAATGATTGCAGATATCTCACTCCACCACATGGTGATGGCATCACTCGCGTTTGGAACTGGCATTGTAGCGTTACTACCCAAGGAAGCAAACTTGCTACTTTCTAACTTTGAGAAATGGCAGCGCAAGTATGGCATCAATATTTATACTGTTCTGTTCTGCTTGGTAGGTGTAGTATTTATGTTGGACATTGCCACTGCACCTGCAAACGCCCAGTTCATGCAGAACGCAGAGGACTTCTTCACAGAATACTTTACTGGTGTCAATGAAGATATTATTAGGTACGTATTTGCGGTACTGCGCGGTTTGTTCCTAATTTACCTGGGTATTGGCCTTATTAGGGTCGTTCAAGCAGCCCGAAACGACGAAGATTGGCAAACGATCGCCCGTACACCAATTATCGTTGCCCTCACAGTTGTAGTCGGAGACTTGCTTGCAGGACTGGTAACAGGCTGATACGTCACTCGTCAAAAAAGCCACCACGAGTGGCACAATTCCACAAGTGCCACTCATCAAGATTTCAAAAACCGACTTTTGTCTTTCGTAATAATGGCCAGAGAACGCGAATTTCGTACTGTCAACCGCGTATTAGGAGAACAGCCACGCCTTGGGCCATTCCCTGCCGACCAAATTGTTCCCTGGAGTGCGATCGCTCTCATCTCCTACATGGTAGTCAAGGGTTTTATGCAAGCTTCCTGGCTCGCAACCGGAATGGTAACTGCTTGGGGATGGGCAACTTGGTGGACGGTAAGTGCCAACAAAGCTTTTTTGGGTAAGTTTGTCAGCACGCCGCGCATCACCCGTGGTTATAAACCTTTTGTTTCTCTCGTTAATCCTTTACAACCTCAATCCCAGAAAAAGCACCAGCTGAAAAAACGCAGATAAAGTTGCTCAAGTAAAAAATATCACCGAACGAAACTACAGGCTATGAGTTCGACCGCCTCCACGAAAACAAAGGACAAAATTGGTAAAAAATCCCTCGATACCGAACAATTAGGTGTTGTCAAAAATCTGACACCGTTCGAGGATATTACTCATTTAGCCGGGATTGCAAGTATCTCGCTTGCTGGTCGTAGAGATATCGGCGCACTCATCCTCCAGAAAAAAGAAGATATTCAAATTAAGTTCTGCTTCGACGTACAAGGAGTCCACCCGTCTTTACCAGAAGAACAGATTCTCCCGATTTTTGAAAATATTGAGGGCGGACTCAAAGAACTTCCCGAACGCGAAACCTTGACAATTCATCTTGGTTCGTTCACTGATGATTTTCTCCGACAGCAAGAACTAAAAAAGATAGAGGATAAATGCGACCTAGAGCAACTAACTTTATTAGTGCGATCGGAACGTCTGCGGGCAAGAGAACTCACTAAAGCAGGAACTCGTAAAAATAAGTTTTTACGTTTCTGGTGTACCTATAGTGTCCTGGCTTCTGAAGATAGTCGCTCAAATGATGCAATTGAAAAAACTATCAAACAATTGCAAAATGCTTGGTTCCAATTTACTGGACAAATTCACGGTGTTCGGCAAGAACGAATTGAAACAATTTTACGGGATAGTTTTACCTCTGGGTTTCAACGGTGGGAACAACTTTTGACAAACTCGATGGGGCTTTCAGTACGAGCAGTCACAAGTGAGGAAGTATGGTCAATTCTTTGGGGTCAATTTAACCGTAGCGATGCACCCAAAGTTCCCAATCCCCTCATATTAGATGAAGAGGGACTTCGAGAAGTTCAAACTAGCGATTTCCACATTCGCCACCTGATGCTGGAGAACGAAAAATCTGTCCCGTTTCTTGATCGCAGCTGGGTAAGACTGCAAGACAAGTATATCGGTGTCCTGCAATTTAGCGAAAAGCCCCAAGGCTGGGTAGACGAATACGCCCAGCTTCGATACCTCTGGGAAGTAATATCCAAAGAAAAAATCTCCGACACCGAGATTATCTGCCAGCTATCTAAAGCCAACCAGGGACTTGCCAAAACTGCTCTGCAACGAATTACCAAACAGTCAATTACCTCCAGTGCCATGTCTTCTGAAAAGGGGTCAATTGACGTAAAAGCCAATATGAACATCGAGGAGGCAGTGAAAGCACAAGAAACTATTCTCAGAGGTAGTCTCCCAATTCATACTGCTGTTGTTTTTTGTGTCCATCGTCACAGTCGTCAAAAACTTGATGAAGCCTGTCAATACCTTTCTAGCTGCTTCTTGCGACCTGCTGTAGTTGAGAGAGAAATCGAGTATGCCTGGAAAACATGGTTACAATGTGTACCTATTGTTTGGGAAAATCTACTCACAAGACCCTTTAACCGTCGCCTTCCTTATTTCTCATCAGAAGTTCCCGGACTCATGCCGATAGTCAGAACAGCTACAGGAGATAAATCGGGGTTTGAGCTAATTGCTGAAGAGGGAGGAACTCCAGTACATCTTGACTTGTACAAGCAGCACAAAAATCTTGCCATTTTTGGTACTACCCGTGCGGGTAAATCCGTTTTAGTAGCAGGTCTATTAACACCTGCCTTGGCTCAAAACATTCCCGTAATTGCGCTTGATTATCCTAAACCCGATGGTACTAGCACGTTTACTGACTACACCAAATTTATGGGAGAGGAAGGAGCTTATTTCGATATTAGTAAAGAATCAAACAATCTATTTGAATTACCTGATTTAAGGGGGTATGAGCCTGAAGTCATTAAAGAGAGAATGACCGATTTCAAGGAATTCTTGAAATCCACATTAATGATTATGGTGTTAGGGACAAATCCTGTAGGGGTAAGTCCGACAACGGTATCAAATATTGAAAGTATCATTACAATCACAATTGAAACTTTTTACAACGATGAAGATATCAAACTTCGGTACAAACTAGCATTAGAAAATGGATTGGGGACACCTGAATGGGCAGATATTCCCACACTTAAAGATTTCTATAATTATTGTTCGCCTGGATTTATCAAGCTCGATTCCATCACCAATAATAGTAAAGAAATTCTCGATGCCCTTGACCAAATCAGATTGCGATTAAAGTTTTGGCTAAATTCACGAGTTGGGCAATCAATCGCCAATCCATCTAGCTTTAGAACTGATGCTCGACTGCTTGTATTCGCACTGCGATCGCTTGGGAGTGAAGCCGATGCCGCAGTCCTTGCCCTTAGTGCCTATTCCGCAGCCTTACGTAGAGCTTTATCATCTAAAGAATCAATATTTTTCTTAGATGAAGCACCAATTTTATTCAATTTTGAGAGCATAGCAGAGCTAATTGGTAGACTCTGCGCTAACGGGGCAAAAGCAGGTATACGTGTAATTTTATCTGCCCAAGAACCAGAAAGTATTTTCCAAAGTAAGTCTGCTTCCAAGATATTTGCTAACATCACAACCCGCCTTATCGGTCGGATTCAAACATCGGCAGTTGACCTATTTGTGAGCAGGTTTAAATATCCTTATGAAATTATTTCGCGTAATAGTACCGAAGCATTCTTCCCAAAACGCGAAAGTATTTATTCACAGTGGTTACTTGACGATAATGGCAAACTTACTTTCTGTAGGTATTATCCTGCTTATTGCTTACTTGCAGCAGTCGCAAATAACCCGAACGAGCAAGAATTACGCACTCTATTTCTCAATAAATATGCCGATAATCCAATGCTGGGTATGGTGAAATTTTCAGAAAGCTACATACAGATGCTTCGGGGAGATGAGTTAAGCCAAGAAGCACAACAATTACTGGATAACAATAACAATCAGCAATTCAAGTCAGCATAAATTATAGAAGAAAAGCTAAGAATAATCTGGATTTATAACAAGAAGAATCAATAACTCATAAACAAGTGGCTTAACTTTAATTGCCACATTGATTATTTTATCCACGAAAAGTATGAAACCAAAATTCAAGTTTACTAAGAAAGGAGTAATAATTGGGTCAATAATCGGTCTGGTTACTTTACTCGGTACAGCACCCAGTTATGCCTTTTCAATTGACGATTTCTTCAAAGTTTTAGGGAAATTCAATAACTATTTTGAGGAAACCAAAAAGGAACTCACCTCAGTAACTAATAAATGGGGTGGGATGAAAGGTGAAGCTAAAACTGCTATTCAGACTGGCAGTATGGATATGCCAGATCCAGTAAACTCAGCCGAAAAGCTCAAAGAGCAACTCAAGAACAAGGGTAACTGGAATGAAAGCAACACAGTTGAAGCTGCGGTCAGTGCAGCTAACGAACTGGAGAGAGAAACCACCCGCGCCACAATCGCCAGCGTCTTAGGGGAAGTCGGTCAGGAACGTACCAAAAATGAGATAGAAGCAACTGAACAAACTGTAGCTGAGGCCAAAGAACTCGCAGAATCTGCACAACCAATGGATGCTTCACAAAACATCCTCAAGGTCATTGCCGCCCAAAACTCGCAAATTGTCTCAATGTTAGGTCAATCTCGCATTGACGGACTGCAAACACGGCACGATGCCCAGCAAACTAACTTAATGCTATCTCAACTTGCCGAACAGGGGGCAAGCGATCGCCGCCGTCAAAACCTGATGATGGACGGTATCAGCGCCCAGTATATCGAAATCAGTGGGTTTAGCAGTCTCAAAACTACCGCAGGTGAATAATTCACCCTAATTAGTCGGTCATCTCTGCAATTGAGATGACCAACTCTCTATCAGGTACATAATACAGACCATGTTAGAACATCTTGTAATTGCAACCGACCCATTCTTCGGGCAAGACATTTTAGAAAATGCGTCAGCTGGAGCGCAACTAGTAGCAGAAGGTTTCAATGAACTTTGGCAGGAAACCCTCAACGGTAACTTGTACGGCTCGATGTGCAAAGTTGGTCAGTTTTTTGCGATCGCTACACTCACCCTTTTTATGGTTGAGTTAGGCAAAAACTGGATAAATCAAGAAGATATGAAAGCCCTCTCCAGTTTGATATGGCCCATTCTGGTTATCGGACTACTAGCTAACAATGGCACTTTACTCAGAAGTGGAACACTCGCCATCCGGGGATACATTAATACTGTTAATAATGACATCCTGGAATTTACTGCTGCCGGAGCCAACCTAGAAGTAGCATTCAACCGCGCAGTCGGCAATATTGCCCTCCAGCAGCAAGTAGGGGCGGCAATGGAAAGATGCCGCTCCATCCCTGGTAACACGCAAGATTCAATCACCTGCTTGCAACAAGCAGAAGCAGAACTTAAAACCTCTGCGCCCGATCTATTTAAAGGAGAAGCCCCCGATAGCGGTAGTTGGGAATTTAACCCACTTCAGGCTTTATCTGATGCCAAAGACGCGCTCGAAAACCTTTCCCCTGGTCAAATCGCCGAAAAGATTGGTAATACTATCACCAGTACAATCGGTTCGATGATTACTGGATTTGTCGCAGTTATCCTCCTCGCCCTCAATAACGCTTACCAATGGGGTATCGAATTCACGATGCTTTTAACTGCCCTACTTGGCCCGTTGGCAATAGGCGGTTCACTACTCCCCTTTGGCGCAAAACCTATTTTCGCTTGGCTAACTGGTTATTTCACCGTTGGAATGGCGAAACTCTGCTTCAACATGATTATTGGTTTGTGCGGACAACTTATCGCTAATTCCGAACAAAATCAACCGATGATATTTCTGCTTTTTGTTGGGTTAGTTTCTCCTATCCTTGCATCTGCATTAGCCGCAGGTGGTGGAATAGCTGTTTGGACAGGATTAGGTAAAACAGTAGCATTTGGCTCTGAAATTGCAGCAGGAATCGCTACAGGTGGAGCAAGTACAACTGCTACGGTTGCTGTCAATGCCACTAAATTTGTTAGTTCCAAAATCAAAGTTAAAAAGTAATTAACAAATAATTATGCTTAAACCTAAATCTAAATCTCAACCAGCTCGGCTTCTCAGTTATGGTCAATCTACCTCCACACCTATTGCAATGGCGATCGCCGTAACAGCAGGAGGAACTATCTTATCTACCCTATTGCAAATAATAAATATTGGCATGAGTGCTAGCACAAATCATCATGTCAAAGGCATGACGATAGTTCAACTTCAAGATGGGTCTATTTCACCTGGTAAATTTGCTGCTCCCAACGAACGCGAAGCCGAAACTATCAAACGCTTTATCTCAGATAGCATGATTAAAATGTTCGGCTGGAACGGAATAATCGAAGCAACAGAGAATGGTGAAAATGTTACTAAACCTGATAGGGGAATAGATATTCAAACAACAAAAAATAGTAGAAAAAAAATTCCTACTAGAGCCTGGGAAGCTGCATTTGCACTATCTGAAAATCAAGATTTCCGGGCAAACTTTCTCAAGAAATTAGCAGAAATCGTTCCAAATGGTGTATTTAACGGTGAAGTTCAAGTTTCACTCGTCACCCGCCATATCTCTGAACCCAGAAAAATTAAGGATGGACAGTGGGAAGTTGATTATATCGCTACACTCGTCAGCTTTAATAGGAACGAAAACCAAGGCAAAGGAATCGCCTTTAACAAAACAATTACTGTCGAAGCTGTCGATACTCCCAAATTACCAAACAAGCCAACTGAACTGGATAAGAAAATTTATTTAGTACGAGAACCAGGTTTAGAAATTATTCAAATCGTTGATTATAACCTCGGCAAGAAATAAAAATTATTAATCAAGAAGAAAACTATGTTACAGCTAGATAATGAGGCTTCCAATAAGCATATATCTTCCGTAGATAGTCTTTTACCAATCGATAGTACAGAAGAAAATGAAGTTGAAAATTCACAATTTGAGGTGGTTGAAGAAGATGAAACTGAAGTAGAAGACCCCGCGTTAATCCAAACTAAACACGACTTTGTTACATCTCCCTGGTCAAGGTTAGGAATTATTGGTGGTGCATTCGGTGCTGGGTTTCTAGTTATATTTGTTGTCCTCAACGGCATGATGAATGGGAGTGGTAAAAACGCCAAAAAACCAGAATTAACCCCTACCCCAACTCCCACGGTTGCCGCATCTGAGAAAAAAGAAGGCGATGTTTATGCCAAGCTTGCTCTCGCCAAGCAACAGGAAGAACTTGATGCCCTAAATGGTAAAGCTAACACGGGAGACAAAGAGGAGAAAAAAGAAGCTACTGAAGAAGAACAAGCCAAAAACCAAGAGAAAACCCGTTCTATGCGACAACGAAGGGTAGTTGCTCAAGAAACTCCCCCTACTTCCAGAAGACGTGTATACCGGGAAGAAACACCCGAACCTGTTAGACCAACACGTAGAGTAGTGGCCTCACAGCCAATACCACCTCTGCGTCCTAGCGCTCCTCTGCCAAAATTTGCCAAACAAACAGTTGCTAGCAACCAGAGTGTCGCCAAAGACCCAATAGCTGAACTCGAACGCCTGCGTAACCTGGGTTCGGTTGGTAGAGTTGAGTATATGCTAGCCAGTACCACTGTCAGTGAACCTACAAACACAACAGTACAAGAAGTTACAGCTAAAACTGAAGAAACATTACGCCCAGCAGAACAAAATAGCGATCGCTCCCGTCGTCGCCGTAGCCGACGCAGCGAGAATACCGAAACAGTTACCAATACCCCTAATCAAGTTGAAGAACTGCGCCCGCGTTGGCAACCTGTAACCACAAATGATAGTACTCCTGAGCATAGCAATACTGATGACAAAGATAATAATCAAGCCGTGCCAGTTATTTATAGCTTCTCGGTGAAAGAGCCACAAACCAGCTCAGAACTTGACAAAGAAAAGTCCGTAGAATCCAGTTTTGCTAGTAATAAAGAAAACAACTCCACTCTGCAAGTTGAGCAAGTTGCAAATAACTACCTGCCAGAAGAAGCGCAGATACTCCAAGAAACACAACCGCAGTATTTAGTTGTCGGTTCGTTTGCAAGTGCAACCCTGGTAACTCCGCTCGTTATGCCCCAAACCAGTAATAACGCTCGTTCCCAAGAACAGACAAATACATTACGGTTTGTCGCCCGGTTGGACGAGCCGCTTTATAGCAATACTGGTGAAATAGCCATTCCCGCAGGAACACAGGTAACTATCGCTATGATTTCGGTTGATAGCACATCAGGTGTGCGTGCCGAAGTCGCGGCCATCCTCAAAGACGGCACCGAATATCCTCTATCACCTGGAACGATATCAGTTTTGGGAGAGGCGGGTTCGCCCCTAATCGCCAGACCTTACGACGACAAGGGATCTGAAATTGCCAAATATGATGCCACATTAGGGACAATAGCTGGTCTTGCCAAGGTAGGGGAAATTATTAACCAGCCGGATGAAGAAGTCACAGAAGATTTGCCTTTAGGTGGGACAAGAACCCGCAGCCGCAATAATAAACGCAACTTAGGAGCTGCTTTCCTTGAAGGTGCTTTTGGCAAACTTGGCGAAACAATCAGCAAGCGGACAGAACGTGCTACTGACGAAATCAACCGCCGCCCCAATGTTTGGTATGTGCCTAAAGACACCAAAATCACAATCAAAGTCGATAGGTCAATCAAGCTGTGAAACTAAGAGATATAGCCGATTTTAGTTTAAGGATGCCTTGGGCGATCGCCTTTAGTGGATGTCTCACTATCGCCTCAGTGCTTGCACCAAACCAACTTGTACTAGCAAATACTATCCGTCAAGTTGCAGCGTCCCAGGTATCAGGGGAAAATGCTCAATTGCAGACAGTTAAGGTCTGGCCCGGACATGGGGTATCAATATCGTTCTACAACACCAGAGAAATTATCAAGAAAATCTGGCTGGATGACCCATCTAGGTTTGTTTTTGATGTAGACGGATGTCTTGAGGGCTTGGGTAAGTGTTCTGGAAACAGTACAGGCGCTGGACTAATTCACATTCGCCGCATCGAGACAGTCAAAATCCCCGGTTTACCACCAGCTTCTTACGGGGCGCACATGACGGTGATTACCGAATCTGGCTCAACAAGGAAAAGCTATCACTTCCGGATTGTAGCGGGCAGTGGCACACCAGAGTACAGCCAAATTGAAATTATTGGCGATACTCCCAGTAAACCTGAAGAAGTAAAACCAAAGGTCAATTACACCGCATTATCTGATAGCAGACATATCGCCAGAGGAATGCAAGTTGCTCTAAAAAACCAGTGGGTTATGACAGACAGCAAGCTCTGGAAGCGTCTGAACCAACTTGTTGAGTTGCGATCGCAAGGAGAGGAACTTGTCGTCGCCGCCAGCACCGCCGGAGTATCAATGCAATTGGTTGAAAAACTCATGCTGTTGGGTGGAAAGCGCTTGTTAGAAATACCTCCACAGCGCACTAACCCTCTCACAACAACAAATCTAGGTAAATCAAGTTTTAGATAACAGTGATGTATACCGAAAATCTCACCTCTAACAACCAAATTTTAGATACTACAGCAGAGGTCACTGCGATTGTACCAGTGAGAACTGCAAGTCAGGAAACTACTCACAACAAAACCAACCGAGGGCTTGAGTATCGGATGGAAAAATTTAATAAATTACGCTACCTGATGGTTGCAGGACTTATTGCTGGGCTTGCCCTACACGGATTAATCCGATATGGAGGTAGCTATAATATCGGCAGTCTCCTATTCGGTGATAAAGCGGTAGCTCAAACAGTTTCATCGAAGTATTCAAATTTGAACACTTCGATAGATAAGACTAAACAAACCAAACAGCCACAGCCCGTTGCAACTAAATACGTCAATGGCGCACCTACTCCCGATTGGAGCAGTATCACGTTTAGAAACATGAAATTTGGCGGTGCTGGCAGTGTCGAATTCCCTAATATCAAAAACCCTGGTATGAAGGAAACACGCACCTGGAGTGCTGGGCAAAGCCTTGCTGAAGTCATGGAACTGGGTGATTTTGAAGCAACTGAGTTCAATATTGAAGATTTCACGCTTGAAGATATTGCCGAAATCACGGGCGTTCAACTCAAAAATCTCAAACTGTCAGATTTTGAAACACTCGATTGGCAAACACTCGAAGACCTGGCTGAAGCAATTCCTAATTTAGAAGATTCAGAAGTCGGAGCCATCCCACCAATTCAAGAACTAGTAACCAAAGTTACAGGCAGCACCGCAAGCTACCAAACTGTTGGTGAGGTGCTGGACAATTATCCCCAACTGGGAGAAGTGGAACTTGGTGAGTATGTCAAACTTGATAAATATAAACTCACCAGCATCCCTGGTATTGAGGATGCACAGCTAAAAGACTTTACTAACTGGCAAAACACAACAATTGGTAAGGTTCCGGGATTAGCTGATGTACCGTTCGATCGGTTCCCCAGTGTTCCCATCCCTGATGTTAGCTTTATCGGCAAAGTAGACTTACCCCTCGGTTCCCTTGAAAGCGGACGCTGGAAGTCAATAAGCGGTAGCTATCAAGCTGGGTTTAATGTTCCGTGCGAGAAAACCTGTGGTCACATCGAAGTTTCGGGTAGCGATATTGTAACTGGCGCACAATGGATGTCCGGTAAAGACCAAAAAGTTAAAGGCGGATTTGGCATCTTGGGCAGCCTCAACGGTGGAAAAGAACCCACAGGTCGCCACCCCTTTGGGAAATCATTTAAACAAGTCATCTGGGACATTAACGAAGCGGACGGCAGTATCACCACCGCAATGTTCTTCCGTATCTGCAAGCGGGGGTGGGTTGACTTGGGTTGCTCGCCCTACTTCATTGGCCCAGTTCCCTTCTTCACCTACCGCGAGATAGATCCAATTATCCTTGGTACACCCCTCACCGTACCTAAAAATTAACAAGTAAAAAGGCAATCATAGAAGAATTTATCCTCTTTAACTTTTGACTTGGAGAGGACACACCAGATAACAAATGAAGAAATATGCAACTTCACTTCACCGCATATTTCTTCGATTTCCTCATGCAATTAACACAGATTAATATGAATAATTATCTGTTTGCAACTGCTAAAACTAAGACAGTTAGAGAAGTAAAGGCTGCTCATAAAAATAGCAATGCTGACTTTAGTAAGTATACAGATAAGTTCATGTCACCTCAAGGTTTGCTACTTGCAGGGGGAATTGGCTTAATGTTACTTTTACAGCTTTTTGGTAATGGTAAAAAAGGTAAGCTTGCTACTAGCTATTGGGGTGGAGCAAAGGAAACCGCCCAAGCTAAGAAAAAAGCCCTCAAGCAAATCGTCGCTCCTAAATGTGATAGTGCCAGTTTATATATTGGAGTACACAAATACAAGGGTCAAAAATTACCCCAGGGGAGTGGGGGAGTACCAGTTTACGTACCCGATGTCCAACGCGGAACTGCTGTAATTGGCGCACCTGGTAGCGGTAAATCATTCTCGGCTATCAACCCGATGATTTACTCAGCAATTCACCAAGGTTTTGGTATAGTACTATACGATTTTAAGTATGCCAGTCAAGCCAAAATCGCCAGTTATGCCAAATCCAAGGGGTATGACGTACATATCTTTGCACCGGGATTTCCCGAATCAGAGGTATGTAACCCAATCGATTTCTTGCGCGACAGTAGCGATGCTGAAACCGCACGGCAGTTAGCTACGGTAATTAACAAAAACTTCCGCCTGTTAGGTAATGCGTCTGAGGATGCCTTCTTTGGCCCCGCCGGCGACCAGTTGACGCAGGCTATTTTAATGCTAACTAAAGAGTTTGGCGATGCCTCCGGCGGGCATAGCCATCGCGCTGATATTATGACGGCTGCGGCAATACTTTCCAGCGAGAAGATGGTCGAACGCTTGATGGCAGCCGAACTAAACCCTTGGATTAGGATAGCTTTTGGTCAATTATTTAGCTCGGCTGGCTCAGAGAAAACTGTAGCGGGTATTGCTGGTAGTGCTTCATTGATGTTCACCCGGTTCATGGCAAGGGGTACATTAGGATGCTTTGTCGGTAAAACAACCTTGCCCCTGGAGGTAAAACGCAAACAGATGATTATCTTCGGGTTAGACCGCGAACGCCGCGATGCTGTCAGCCCCCTGATGACCAGTATTCTTCACATGGTAGTTTCCCGCAGTATTGCCAAAAAACGTAAGGAAGACGGCCCATTAGTAGTGTGTCTTGACGAGTTGCCAAGTATCTTTCTTCCAGATTTATTTAGATGGCTTAACGAATCTCGTTCCGAAGGATTCTGCGGTATCCTGGGTTGGCAAAATATGGGTCAGCTTGAAAAGATTTATGGTAAAGAAATCTCTAAAGCTATCCTTGGTGCGTGCGGTACAAAATTTGTTTTTAATCCTGGTGAGGAAGAATCAGCACGATTATTTTCTGCATATTTAGGTGAAGAGGAAATTAAATATAAACAAAAATCTCGCTCAACGGGAGGGGGTAAATCCAGCACATCTATCAGCGAACAAGAACGGACTCGCAAGCTATTCGAGCCAGCCCAATTCCTCAAATTACCACCTGGTAAATGTCTATTTATCAACCCTGCTTATAGTAATAAAAATGAGGGTTCAGTACCACTATTAAAAAATATCAAAATCCCCAAATATATCATTAGATTAGAGCAAGAAAATGACACTAACTGGGATAAACTCATCAAAGAGCTTGCTAGGAAAAGTACCCAGAAAAAACCCACACAGGAAGATTTAGATTTACGAGTCAAGGAAGTAGATCGGAAGTTCCCTATCCCACAAGCACCCGTACAAGCGGGCAATGCACCTTTGCCTGTTGATGCGTACAAGAGCTTTTTCTAAAAACTTTAAGTTTGATGACCAACTGGTTTTTATAAAGCACAGTCATACTGTTTGAATTTATAGATTATATTCACCACATTTAATATATGTTTGACTCCAGACACACTCAAATTAATGAATCATATTTAGGTACAGCCGATACTGCAATTCAAACAAGTCGAGAATTAAGTAAAAGCCTAATTAATGCACTTACTAAGATAACTAAAGTAATTCTCGAAAAACTCAAAGAATCCCAAGAAGCAAGTAAAATTGCCGTTGAAGTTGGCAAAGATATTTACAATCTTGTACCTGATGAATCTACCCCTGGTGCATATAAATGGGAAAAGGTAGATTTAACCAGCCAAAGTATAAAAAGCAATCAAGAAACTAATATTGTGTTAATGCCCGATTTATTGATAGAAGGTCAATACACAATAGAAACTGAACCTTTTACTGACTATCAAGCACAAACAATTGCTGCAAGATTAGTAGAGGATGTACCCAATTTCAATAGTGATTATCAGCAAACAAGTGATAATACTCTGAAAATTACAGCTTATCTAGAGTCAGATGATTCAGAAAAACAAATCGTTATCTACGAACAAAATAGCGAAGGTAAATGTACAACTAATCTGGTCACTGAAATACTTACTCCAGATGAAATAATAGATGTGGCAAGTGAACCACTAGTTAAGCTACTATCTCCATCTGCTGACATTATTAATAATTATAAAGATATAAAAGAGTTATTATTTGATGATAAAAAACCAGATATTACAGAAGTAACTCCACCATTAGACAATTTACCAGTAATACTGAACGAAGATAATCAACAATTAAATTCTGAAATTGTAACCACACCAGTTAACTTGGATTACGAAGAAGAGGAAGCTGTGGTTGGTTTTCTAGATGATATCGATATTAGTAATCCACCCGACTTTGACTCCCCACCAGATGTAGATTATTCTCAGTCTCCTGTAGTCAAAAACTATCCTAAATCAGTAGAGCAGACACTCAACGAACAATCTGAAACTAACATTCAAGCAGTCGAATCAAATACTTCACAACAGTTACTACAAGATGAAAACAGTGAAAAAAGTTCGTCTATAAATCAAGAAACCAACTTATATGTTGAAATAGAAGTAGATAACAGTTTTGAAGATGATGTGGTTAATAATCTTCAAGAAGAAATCGCACAGTCCGAAGAAACTATTCAAATTCGACGGATAGTTACTAGTAACCATCAATCTCAAAATCAAGCTGAAGAGGAGATAAATAAAAATGTAACTCCCAATCATTTTTTTGCACAAGAGCCAGAGGAGCAAGCAACTAATAATCGAAAAAAATATGCACCTGAATTTACCTATCAAGAAGTAGCTAATTCTCAAGATGTAGAGCCAGCAGCGCAACAGTGGGCGCGTCAGGTTGAAGTACCTATTTATCAAATTAATAATAAACAAGCGCGGGAAGAACGTTACAACGGGGAAAATAAAGACATTGCTGAAACTGCGATCGCAATGTTAAAAAAATACGGCACTCTTGAACAAGATGGGTCACGTATTTACCGTAGCGATACATTTGTGATTCGCCAACAGGGAGACACTGTTAGCATTCATCGCCGCAGCGATGAACTATTTGGGTGGGAGAACTCTTTAATGGATTTTAAACTCAACAAAAAAGAGGAACCCAAAATCACGAAAAAGCCTACAGAGATGTTACCTGTCGAACGTCAGGAGTTTCTCATTGTGGCAGAATACTTAGGCGACAATGGCAAGCTACCTGACCTCAACAATGCCGATATCCGTGATGTAGCAAACAGCTTGGGAAGTCTTGCACCTGCGGGCACGATTAAAACGCTGGAAGTATTTAAACAAAATGAGATGTTGCACACCCTGAATAATGTCCTCATCCAGGCTGATAAGGAAGAACTTACAGTAGGTGAATTTACCATCAAGCGATCGCGCAACCCCGAAAAAAATCGAGCCAGCTTGCAATTATTTAAAACTACTGAAGAGAAAGGTACTCAGGAACTTGTCCGGTTTGACCTAACTAAAACCGAAGCTGGCATTACCAAAGAAGTCAGCAAGATGAATATCTCTGAGTACGATATCAACCAAATTAAGTTTATTGCCCAAAACGCCAGCAAACTCAACTTGGAACAAATCTTTGGTAACGAACAATCTACTTCCACAGCCGCAGATGCACCCAAAAAACGAGTAATACAAGCAGTTGGCGATCTGCCTGTCACAGTTCACCCTTACATCGCCGAGGAATGGGCAAATATGGTCAAGCATGGTGGCCCTGACTGGGGAGGGGCAATGAATCAAGGCAATGAAGAAATTCTACAACGGATAAATGAGAACAACGGCAAGTTACCAATTGCCGACCAGCGAGAGATGTACTTCAAGATTATGACCTACAAGGCAACTGAGGCACAAAAGCAAGGAGAAACAGTCGTCGATTTTGTCCCGCTTCAAGATATTATGAATGACTTACAAATATGGCGAGGAGAAGAAATTCGGCAGCAATATACTCCTACTGAACACATACCCTCCCCTCAAAAGCAAACTGTCGCTGCTGCTGCACCTAAAACCAAGTCAAGAGAAGTTGAACTATAAATTACCCGTCACCAAGTTTGAAAAGTTACATTGGCAATATAAAAACTTGGTTTTAGAAGTTACGCAAATTTACATCAGTTGCAAAATTTTAACTCAACAAGTTTTTTATTTATTTTAATGATTAGTTTGTTGTTTTAAATAACACAATTCAAGTAAAAATTACTACGTAAAGCTCACGCAGATACTCAATGTAGTATTTCAAGCGAAGAATCAGAAAGTGAGCTTAACATCCGAATTAAAAAATAGAAATTCACCTATCAGGGGATGGTTTGACTCTAGACTAAACCAAACAGTTATGAAAATGATTAATAGCCATAACCAACTATTAGAAAATCAAGAAGTTATTAAACCAGTTGATGGTGTAGATTTTCCATTAGTAGGAAATGCGATCGCCAAAGCACTAGCTAAGTATCTAGGAAGCATCTATGAAAATAAAACATGGTTTACTAATTGTCTTGCTCAGGTTGGAGCCACAGCCCTCAAAATAGAATATGCTTTCGATTATTGCATTACAAATTCCAATTCACTTGAAGAAGAAGCTCTAAAGTGTATGCTGCTGGGTGCGTTAGAAAATTATGCACGCAGCCGTAACATACATGAAATTATTCAACCTTTTCTACAAGGAGAAAAAACCCTTCAACTTGAACCAGAATATTTCAAAAAATGGCTTCCTAGTATTCAAGATACATCCCAAATTATCGGTATTTTACCTTGTACTTGGCAAACTGTAGCTAATCAAGTGAGTGGAAATATCACCTGCAATGCTTCATACCCTTTAAGTGAATATCTTGGAGGTGCTGATTGCCAGATAATCGCTGGAAATACTCTTATTGATGTACGAACAACTGCCAAGAAGCGTCCCTTCTCTTTAGAAAATTTTTACCAACAAATTAGTTATGTTCTGCTTGATAGCAATGACACCTATTGTATCAATCAACTAGTTTGGTTTTACAGCCGTCAACAGTCGGTATTCTTCTATCCCACTAACAAAATATTCCGCGACTTACGAGCAACAAGGGAAGAATTTAAGAAAATGATTCTTGATAATTATGAAACAAATAGACTAGCAGAACAAAATAAGGGTTTATATCTTCCCGTGGAAGGATAAAAATATGATTCAAGACTTTCAACTTAATCCTAGCTTCAATATTTACTTTGATGGTATGGAGTATCATGCCAAGATCCACTTTGATGATGCTTTTGAAACTGAAGCAGAAGAAATTGCAGCAAGTGATATTAGCTCTCTTGCTACTAAAATCTCTAATCGTTGGCGGCAGTATCTTCTAAGTATTGCAAATAAATACAAGCAGTAATCGACCAATTATCCCTCTCCAAGCAGAGGGTTAACTCAACGAATAAAATTCAAAATTTGCTCGTTTAAATACTATGAAATTAGGTTTCTATCCAGTATTAGGTAAGAGCGATTTTGTCAGAAACAAGGGTGAAAAAATCCCGATTTGGCAGTTGCTTGAATATCAGCCTGCGGGTTGGCTATACTCACTCGCTACAAAAGCAGAAATTGTTCCAGATAGTCTGATTATTCATGACTGCGGATCGTTTAACTACCGCGACCAAGATATTCCTACTCTCAACGGTAAATATGTTGATGCCCACTGGTCTATTCATAGATATCGAGAACGTTCAAAAGTCGGTGATATTATTGTTTGTCCTGACCATTTACTTGTAGGAGAAAATATTAGAGAACGGCAAGAATATAACCTTCAACAAGCAAAAACATTTATCCAACTTGCTAAAAGTTATCTTCCCAATAGAATCCCCCTAGCAGTCATCCACGGGCAGTCTCTCAGTGAACGCCTCGAAGTAGCTAAATTTCTTCTGGGACTTGGATACCGCCATCTTGGCATCGGTGGCCTTGTTCCCCAGGCGAGGGAGTATTCAACTAACTTGCACATTATCAAAACAATCACTGAGGTTGTGCGTTCACGAAGTGACTCGGAACGAGTATCGCCGTTCGCGAAGCGTGTCCGACAGGACAAGGCGGGCGTTTCGCCATCGCACAGCGACTCCGCAGGAGTATCGCACGAGCCAAATGTTCATCTACACGTTTTTGGACTATGTTCGCCCCAGTATGCCAAAGCTTTTACTCAGATGGGATTATCCTTTGATGGTTCAACTTTTATCCGAGAAGGACTAGGCGGTGGGATGTTCGTCAGTCATGAGGAAAAACTAATTCGGATGCCAGCCCACTGCACGCCAAAGTGCAACTGTCATGTTT
Organism: Nostoc sp. UIC 10607; assembly: GCF_047228265.1. Lineage (NCBI taxonomy): Bacteria > Bacillati > Cyanobacteriota > Cyanophyceae > Nostocales > Nostocaceae > Nostoc > Nostoc sp. UIC 10607. The sequence continues at coordinate 103,848 of NZ_JBIQNW010000007.1, forward strand.
GCAGGGTTCTCCACCGACATAGGATTGACCCTCGGCTAACAAACAAAGGACGGACGCATATTATGGGAAGAATCGCCCACAACCTCAATCTGGCGATCGGCATTTACAGAAAATTCATTCCCAAGAAAAAAATTTACCTGGTTGCTGGATGTGGCAAACAGCTTCCCTACTCTGCTGCCGCCAAAGACTTATATTGTTCGCAGCACTTTCAAGCTTGCCGTCGCTACGTAGAAGAAAAAGAATCAAGATGGTATATCCTGTCACCTTTACATCAAGTTCTTAACCCAGAAACAATCATCAAGCCCTACGATAAATCCCCCTATTCCTTATCTCATCAGGAACGTATACTATGGGCGGAACAAGTAGCAGAAAACCTCATACAAGTTGCATCTTTGGAAATAGAGTTTGTATTCTTGACGGGCAAGCTTTACAGACAGGAGGTAACACCCATTTTACAGGCGAAGGGATACGAGACAAAAGTACCCATGCAGCACCTAGCCATTGGACAACAACTTGCTTGGATAAAGAAGGAACTGGAGCAAGAAAAACAGCTTGTTTTAAATATTTAACCCAGCAGTAATAACACCAAAATGATTTATGGAGACTACAAAGCGAGTAATTAATATAAGTGGAAAATTCGGTAGTTGGACTGTATTAGAAAAACAAGGAAAGCAAGTATTATGTAAGTGTGATTGTGGAATTCAAAAACTTGTCTATAGTCACACTCTCACCAATGGTCGCTCAACTAACTGCGGTTGTAAGAAAAGAAAAGAATCTATCCCAGTTGGTGCAAATTTTGGGAGACTAACAGTGATATCTGATGTAGAAGTTAAGGGGAAAAGGGGTGAACTACTCCTCCTTACCTTATGCAGATGCGGAACCCAAAAATATGTTAGTAAAAATAGCTTAAAAAGAGGGCTTACGCAAAGTTGCGGCTGTTTGCAACGCGACAGCCTCAAGACTGATAAAACTATCCACGGTCACTGCAAAAGCCACGAGTATAACTCCTGGTTACACATCAAGCGCATCTGCTATAACAAGAACCACCATCAGTACAAATATCATGGCGGGTGCGGAATTGAAGTAGATGCATCCTGGCGTGATAACTTTACCCAATTTCTAAAAGATATGGGATTAGCACCCGAAGGAACAGTTATATCTCGGATTGATCAAGAGAGTGACTTTGCCCCCGGAAATTGTCTGTGGATACCCAGAAAAGAACATTATCGTCAAATACATGTATTAAGAAGAAAAGAATTCTTTATTTCTCAAACTTTACCCAAACCAGTCGTTACCAATAGTGAGATTAATGTTTCACCAAACATTGTTCGAGCAATCATCAAAGATCATGCAAATGGTGAAGCCAACATGAATAAACTTGCTACACAATATAAAATTAGCACTCAAGACGCAATAAATATTATCCTTCACCACGTTTAACTATCAATTTATTTTTAATAAAAGTGCGCCATCAATTAAAAAGGCGCACTTTTTATTTTCTAGCAAGCATTTAGTTTTAAAAAGCACATCAAATTGAGAGTAGATTAATCACCACAATTGTTACACACATCAGCAAGGTAGACATTGATGATTAGTAATTTAGGAAATAATCACTAATATCTAAAGTGTTGTACCTGAGTATAAAGTTTACTGCAATAAATAATATTTGCAATTTGAAACCAAGTATTCATACAAATACGAAATCATTATTTAGGTAGACAAAGTACCTAAACTTTCTACAACAGACAAAGTTATCAATTAGCTGAACAAGCAAAGCCTCAAGTCAAAATTATAAAACTTGCACATGATAATACACAACGGCTCTTATATCTGGTTTCATGCAGGACAAACTGCTAGATGGGGAACTATAAATGCGATTAAAGCATTGCCATACCTAATGATTGCATACCAAATCGACGGACAATGGTACAGTGACCCCTATTTTTCACAATCTAAAAATTTAGAACATAAACCAGTAATCCCTATAAGTTCAGCAATTATTCATATACCAAAAATAACAGTTGAGTTACAACCAATTGTTCAATTATGTGCTGGATTTAGGAACAAAAGAATTCATAGTCTTTGGGTGGTTAATGCTCCCGCTCAGGTATTGAAACATATATTAGAGTGCAGCCAATGGGACAGTATATCACTCAAGCAACTACTAGCAACTTTGCACGAATTAATTCTTTATGGCTATGAAGTTAAAATACTTCCCGCCAAAAAGGAAAGCATATCCGCTATCGAATGGATGGAATAATAATGACTAACAGCAACCAACAACTCACACTTTACTATCCTTGTGTGGTTCAGATTTTAGATCAGTTTGTACAGACAATATCAGTTGAGTTTTGGATACAGAATCCAATAAACAAAAAATGGAATTTGTTACCATTTAAAAATGGTGATAGTACCATCTCGAATTATACAGATGCGACAACATCGCCTATAATGAAATATCTTAATGAAGAATATCCGTCTATAGAAGATTTTTTACGAGCGAAAAAAGAGGAAGGTGTAGACTATCCCATTCGACATAAAAGAACTTATCTGACAGTTAAGGGTGCTGCATCTCACAAACTATTCTGGGCATGGACAAATCCTCAAACTAATAAAATTGAACGCATCCATTGGCATCCTTTAGCTATAAAAGCAAAGGCAAGTGAATATGACAAAACTGACTACTCAAATATAACTCCAGTCAAGATTGTAAATGGAAAATTAATCACACTTGAAAAGGATAATTTACCATCAAATAGAGCAGCTTTTTCAGAGTTTATTGCAGACAGAGAAGAAAACCTCCGCCTTGCACTTGAAGCCATGAAATCACCCAATCCTGATGCCGCACTCGAACTACTGGCCATCATGGAAGAAATATCCAAAGACTGCTTCTACGCCAGTTGGATTATGGGCAATGGATACAATTTAGAATCAATTCTTAAATCCTGGAATGGCACTAGCAACGTCAGCTACGGTAGTGGGGAAATCACACATCAACAATTAGCACTAATCCCGGATTTCTGAACTATCCCAAGGTTGGTGGTTTTGGGATGAAGATAAGGATACTGGCGTAATTTTCCAAAGTTAAACTTACAGGAAAATCGCCTGATTATTGGGGCTAAGAGTCTTGCGATCGCTGTACACGATCGAGAATGCGCTTGCGATTAACAGTAGCGCATTTTTTATACTCAATATACAGAAAAAGGCCGCCCTAGAAATGCCTGTTCGCTCTTTGCGCGTAGTTAACTCTTTGGGGTGGACGATGGAAGTGGACAGACTTCCATCGCTTGAATCAAGCCGTGTTCAAGGGTGAATCGATGACCTACGTGCTGATCGGCAAGAACTGCTCCATCCTTGTCACGCACGACCTGATGCACATCGACCAAAATGCGCCCGCCCTCCTCCAAGTAAAAGGTTTGCGGCTCAACGTGCGGATCGATCTCGCTCCATTGCTCCGTCCAGTAAGCGCGAACTTCTTCAGGCCCACGGACAAAACCGCCTTTGAACGCTCTCGGCCAAACCACGTCCGGAGTCATGAGGGCAAGGGCAGCGTCAATGTCTCGCGCGTTGAACGCTGTGTACGCCGCACGGAGCAATTCGATTTCTGGTGCTCTTTGATCTGACATTTATTGGTATGGTAAAGCAGATGCAGAAAGGACTAATCTAATATTTATTGTACAGAGTTTAGCTGAAGCTTTTTTTATCGACACTATCATGCCTGATGTCAGCTTTATTTCGAGGATTTCCCGTTTTTAATTCTTCTATTCTAAGGAAGGTTGTTTTATATCCACATTTCGCACTTCAAAATGTATTATCTATATTTTTAATAAAATTCCTAATAATGTTCAGGTTATACTTACAACTCCATATCGCAATTCCGAGTTGGAGAAAATTGATATTGCCTTTGTCTTGCAGCCGCTATTTCAAAAGAGGTATCAAATTCCGTAACCTTTGTTCCAAGTTTTAATTCCTCGTATAAAGGCACACCATCGCCATCATTATCACTAAGAAGAATCTTGGTCATGATATGAGCTGGGGCAACTTGCGCGAGGCGATTTACTACATTAGCAACAAACTCGTTAGATGCTTCGCAGCCATTAAGGTATCTAATCAAAGCATCAGCAGTAGCCTCAGTCATCTTAGCTGGGTTTTTTACCCCCGCTTCCAGAATAAAGTCATCGTAAATAGTTTTCTCGCTATCAGTAAAATTTTCCTTGCAAGCTTGTTGGATAATTAATTCAGCCTGCTGTTGTTGATTTAAAATTGTCATAGTGGTTTTTAGATATTGTTAAAAAAGTAACAGATATGACACATTATGTTTGCGATTTATATGGCAATACAAACTGGAATCTTCCAATAGAAGAAGTCACTGCTAGAACATTCAATACAGAACAAGAAGCAGAACAATGGTTCAAAGATAAGTGTTCTGGTAACAGTATTGAATTTAGTGGCTTCCATGACACTGAACGCTACGTCACCAACTGGGTTTCCTGCAACGGTAAAGAAGTTGGTGAAATCACTAAACGCCCTAGTTCCAATGAATTCTAATTAGGAATTCAGAAAATTGTCTGGTGCAAACAATTTTCTGGATCAAATTTAACTCCATATTAAATGACACTCATAGACGGACAATTAATACGAGAACACGTAAAGCAAGAATGTCAAAGATACAAATCCATTTTTCAAGCATCTCAAAAAGAAGTAGCAATCATCAGATTTGAGGCTTCAGAAAATGCCAGCAACGGACTAAGAGCTAGATACGAAGCAGCCAGAATCTCAGCAGAACAAAAAGTAGCAACATTCAACGCTATTGGCATTACTCCCAATTATATTGTGCTGTCACCCAATATTGCAGTAGAGCAATTTGGCAACATTATCCAATCCATTAATGAAAATAGTAAGGTGACTGCTGCTATTGTTCAATACCCAATTCCAGCTAAGTTTACAAGTTCAATTGGGCTATTAGAACCACAAAAAGATATAGATATCGTCCGTAGACAAAGTAACAATTTCTTTGAAAGTTGTGCTACTGCTGAAGGAATCGCCAGAATTGTTGAGTCCTACGCACAAAAGGATTCCAATGTTGCTGTTGTCGGCGGAGGTGGTTTTGTGGGCAATGGTGTCATCAAATATTTAGAAGCAAATAGAATCAGCTGTTTCTGTTTGGAAGACGGCGATGACTTGAGTAGAACTCAAGCAGCTGACATTGTGGTATCTGTCACTGGAAGACAAGGAATTTTGACTCCTTATGTACTCCCGTCTCATCGCTTGATTGTCGATGGTGGCTTTACACCTACTGCTTCTGGTGCTGCTGGGGATGTAGATCGCAGTGCTTACAGCATACCCCAAAACATTACGCCCGTCCCTGGAGGCGTTGGCCCGATAGAAATGGCAATTTTAGCAGAACGTTTGGTAAAAATGGATTTGGGCGTAGAACTTAGGAAATGGAACTACCAGCAATTACAGCAAGAACAAATGCAACGCGCTACTATAATTGCCCCCATAGCTAGAGTGTTCTTCGCACAACAAGCAACTGCTTACCCTCAATCCATTCGCACAGAGAGAGAAAACCGATTTGTCTTGGAAGGCAGTAACTACCAGATTCGCTTCAATAGCACCACGCAAAGTTTAATTGTTGCCAGAACCAATGAAAAGCTAACGTTAATTCGGCTATCTCTTGCAAGTAATCAAATTGAAACCGCTAGAGGTATAACAAACGAGGACGTAACAAGATGGCAACAAATTCAAGCTGCGATCGATTCAACAACAACGCAATCAAATGATAGAGGTATGGAGCTTTGAAATTATCAATCATCACTGCAACATACAATAGACCTATGCAGCTTGCATCTACTGCACTGCCAAGCATTCAAAGTCAAACTGACCGCAATTTTGAATGGATCGTCATCAATGATGGTGCTAATCCGGACACCAGAGATATTATCACCAGTATTAGGGCAAAAGCTGATTTCCCTATCATCTACATTGAAATGGAACACCCTGACCCTTACAGTGGCTTTGGCTTGTGCTACGCCCGTAACTTGGGACTAGATGCAGCTGGTGGTGACATTGTTTCATACCTGGACGATGACAACAGTATAGCTCCTGAATTTGCTGCCTCAATGCGGCAGTACTTTAAACAACATTCCAATATTCGATATAACATAGCAAGACAGCAGCGCCGCCGCGATGTCATCCGCAATGGTAATGTTGTTCGTCAAGGAAAGCCGTTTGTTTCGCCTAGCAATTGCTGCTCCTTACAGCAACTTTTATGGCAACAAGAGATATTTGACAGCAATGGTTTCGTCCACTACCGAAGCAATGCTCCTAGATGGAACCCCTTGTTTCAAGTATTCGCAGACTACGAGTATTTGCTGCAATCTGCTTGCATTTGGGGTGAAAGCGGCTTTGGTTTCAATGACAGCATTCTTGTTAACTATATCCAGTCTTCTATTGGTATTATTGGTAGTTCAAATTACGAGCAATGGGCAACTGAGCTATCGCACATTGTCACTAATCAAGCTAACTATTCCCTCCTTAAAAGCAGTATTGTTGAACGCTTAGAACAGCTTGTAGATAGTTATAATACTAAAGCACAAATTTCATTAACGCCAAAAGCGTTTGCGTTTTGACAATATAAATCAGAGCATCAATAGTATAGCAATAACCAAAACCACTACTTTGGACTAACGCCTACCTGCTAAAACAGCAAGTAGGTAACTTTTTATGAACCAGCCTGAATGGTTAGAAGCAAACAAGCAGGTTTATTCCAAAGAACATGGTGTTATCCATATCGCCGCCATCATTGAGAAAAACCTTTACTTTAAAAAGGGTAGTTTAAACCAAATTATTTTTGACTGGGAGCATGAGGTAAATAGCGGTAACTTATTACCTCTAAACCAAGCACCAACAGGTAAAAGTATTCTCTACCAAGAGATAGCTGCTATACTTGATGGCTCTGGAAAATTACAAAGCTGTGAAGTAATTCCTGCTCAAGAAGCTAAACTTTATCCCATTCCAGATGATATTCATCCTCTAGTTAAACTGGCTTTAAGTAAGTCAGGAATCAGTCAATTATATTCTCATCAAGTAGAAGCATGGCAAGCTTACAAAAAAGGAGAAGATATAATTCTCCAAACTCCTACCAGCAGTGGTAAAAGTATTTCTTTTCTCATTCCAATCATTCATGAATGTCTAAAGGGTAAATCAGCTTTAGTATTCTTTAACTTGAAAGCACTGGCATTTGACCAGGTAGAGAAAATACGTTCCTTTGTTAGCCACTTAGATGAAAATATTCGCCCCCAAATTCTCAATATTAATGGTGATATTCCTCCCCAAGAGCGCAAACAACTTTACAGCAATCAACCCTCAATTTTATGCGTGACTCCTGATGTATGGAACCACGAGCTAAACAACTACCAATTCGATTCAAACTGGGGATTTAGAGAAACAATTAGGAAACTTTCAATCATTGTCTGTGACGAAATGCACTTTTATCAAGGCATATTTGGTTCGCATTTTGCACTACTTAATCGGCGAACTCAACTCATGATAGAATCTGTCGGCAATGATATTTCAAAATTACAGTACATCTTTGCTTCTGCAACAATTAGTAACAGCAGCGAAATTGCCCAGAAGATATCTAATCGAGAAGAACAAAGTAATCTCGCTATTATTGACCAAAGTGGGGCAAAACGCTCGGAGATTACTTTTATTAGCCTCAAACCACGGAACAATACATTTTACCAAACTGCCCAAGTCGCAGCTATGCTCGTAAGTAAAGGCATAGTCGGGATTTGTTTCTGCGATAGTAGGGAACTGGTTAAGGTTTTAAGTAATGCCATACGTAAAGCTTTAATCGAGATGCAACTGCCCCACCTGGGAGAAACTATCTCAGCATTTTATGGGAGCATGAAGGCAAATCAGCGTAACAAAATTATTGCAGATATACAAAGCGGGAAGGTCAAGTTCATTATATCTACAAGTGCTTTAGAGGCGGGTCTAGATATCGGGTCTATTGATGCGACTATCGTACATAGTTACCCTGGCTCAATTCTTGCCTTTCGCCAAAGGGCAGGACGTGCGGGGAGGCAGGAAGCAGGACTATTGGTGTTTATTCCGTCGAAAAGGTCGATTATGGATTCTTACTATGCCAATTACCCAGAACGCCTTTTATCTGATCCTCCAGAAATTATCAACTTTAACCACAATTATGAAACAAGTTTGGAGCAGCATATTCTCGCTTGTTGCAAAGAAAGTAAACCGACACAAGCTCAAATTGCCCGACATTTTGGTAGTTCTGGTAATGCGATCGCCCGACAGTTAATCGGTGATAATCAACTGATATTTAGCTACAATCAAAGACTGACAACTAATCGAAATCTCGGTTATGTCCACTCAAAAATTAAAGTTAGAGGCAACACTGACCAAAACATCAGTTATATCAATCAAGATAGCGCAGAAGAGTTTGAGGAAAGTTCAGCATCTTCTGCACTAAGAGAAGTTTACCCTGGTGCTATATATCTTGCTCAAGACTTTGATGGCAATCCCGTACAGTATAAATCACAAGAGCTAAATCTAACCGAAGGGAAAGCCATTCTCAAGCCAATTGAAGCAACCAATATATTTAGTCGTCCTGAAGGAAGCCTAAATTTCGAGGAAATTAAAATTGTCGGGGAAGCCAAAATTATCAATCTTCCCCAAGGGGCTGCTAGATTTACACCTGTTTCAGCCAAAATCAAAGAAGAAATTTCTGGCTACAACTTGTACAGGCTGGAACAAAAATGGACTTGTACTAATAACAGATGTCGCAACTTCAATTTAAATTTACCTGGACACTTACAAACTTGCCCTGCTTGTAAAACCCAACTAATTGAACGAGAATTTGTCGAACTATTGGAGGAAAATAAGTACGAGGAATCACTTGCTCTTAACTACAATACATTCTGCGTTAGGGTTGAAATTAACGCTGACGCACGAAAATATTTTTCAGTTGTGGTCAAAAATCACAGAAAAGAAATACTTAATAAACAGAAATATATTACCAATGAGGAGAAACAACTATTTGAAAGCAATGGAACCCAAATTTGCGTTCATACTCTCGCTCATCACCTTATACTCAGTTTACCACTTGTCGAACATGGAGCAAACAGTCGAGATATAGATTTCATGTTAGTAGAAGTGCCTTCTAATACTAAGATAGTTGGCTATTTCTTCGATACCTGTGAACATGGTACAGGTATGTGCGATACCCTTATCAAGTATTTAGAGACTGCCTTTATTAAGGCAAAGTTTCTAGTCGATAATTGTCCTTGTAAATACGGCTGCTCTTCTTGTACAACAATTCAACGCTGTCCTGATGATAACGAAGCACTGTTTAAATCAGTTGGGTTATCTCTACTAAAGGAAATAATCAATCCCACAGAGACAAGAACTATTAATCAATAGTTAAGATAATCCTATCCAGCTTGGGTAGGATTATTTTTTTAGTAATTGAACCACATACATCGCTTACGCACAAGATTGATGAAAGTTTTGAGAATAAACAATAAACGATGTACGTCGAACTATTAGCTGATTCAAATCCAAACCCTAAAAAATTTCAAATTATTCACGCACCATCATTTTTACTTGCAGAAACAAATTTTCAAATAGGAGATTTTGTCGAGTCGAACAATATTGATTTTATTATAAATCATGCTGTAAATCTAGGGTGTCAGGTGAAAATATCTCATCCTGAAACCCAACAATATAATAAATATCCTCTTCCCAAAATCAGTGATGAACTAGTCGATTTGATAATTAATTATCCATCAGACTTAAAACTGCGAACTAATGGGATGGTTTTTGAACAAAGGGCATATTTAATGTCTAAGGTTTACGCCGAAGTGTGCCAAAACCTTGAATCAAAAGCTCTTTTAAGAGAAGCAGAGTATTGGCTGATAAATTACGCACGAGAAATAATTGCCAAACAATGTCATTACTTACCAGCTATATTAATGAAATTAGATAACCCAACTGTGAGAGCAATGGCAATAGATACACTCATGCTCTGGCAACCAGATTGGAACAAAGCTATCTCTCAATATAGAGGAAGTAGATTTGAGGCTGGCAATAATGAGTTTGAGGTTATTAGCTACTATCACAATCAAAAAAAGAAGGGTAGAGAGGGGATAATGGTACTGTGCAAGGTAACAAAAACTATGAATAACTATCTTGAATTTCCTACATTTCCTTACAATGCAAACTGTACTCTTGGGACTTATCAAGTCGAAAATGCACTTAACAAAAGGTTAGCTTAAAACATAATCGCCATCTAAAATATTAATTATGGACGAGCAACAAATCAACTATTTCATAACAGGTATTTGTACGTTTCACTGGAATGCTGATTTTCATAAATTCTGTCAAGTTTGCAACTTTGACCCTAACCACACCTATTCAAAAGAGAAATGGCAGCAGTGGCAACAATTTGTATCCGGTATTAAAGCGTTTGACCAAAATACACTTGTTAAGCTAGTTGAAGCAGGCCATCAATTAGCATGACAGTCATAATTTCCAACCACTACGGTTACTAACGCACTCGTGCATGAATTATCGAAATAATTAGCCACATGAATTCATGCACGCCCAAATCCGTCATTTGGTATCTTCGCTTGACAACTTACCCGAAGAATGGCGAATCGTTCCTACTTTTGGTAAACGTCCTTTAGGGAAAGAATGGGAAAAAAATACTTACTCTCCCAAAGAACTACAAACTGAACTCATCCGCCGTCGGCTAAAAGTTTGGACAAATAACAGATTTATCACCCCCACTGGTGTAGCTTTGGTATGCGGTTTCAATCATCCTCAAGGGTACTTAGTAGCTATTGACTGCGATGGGGAAACATCCTGGCGACAAATCATTCAGATTAACGAACATTCTGAACCAGAAGAACTTAACCAGCTAACACCCATCAGCGAAACTCCTATGGAGTCGTTACACGATCGCGCTCAAAAATATCTCCCTCCCACAATTGCATTTACCTCTGGGAGGAAATATCGCAGCCAACGCCTATACCTCATTCCCAAATCAAAAGCTTGCGATGTTAAATCTCGCAAAATCAAAACTGGGAAGGAGGAACACCTAGAATTTCGAGGCAAAAACCTAGCTTCAATCCTCCCCCCGTCCTTTCACCCAGAAGGTAGAAATTATAAATGGCTTCCCGGCTGTAGTCCATCTGAACGCCAAATAGAAATAGCTCCCGATTGGGTAATTGCCCAAATGCTTGCCAAACAGGAGAAAACAAGAAAGTTTAACCTACCCAAAGAAAAATATAACCGCAGATATGGGGTAGACAGGTACGCTCATATAATTCCCTCAATAGAAACCAATATTCAAACCGCACTTGTGCTACTCGAAGTCATCCACCCTCGGTTTGCAGATGATTACCATTCGTGGATTCAAGTCGGGATGGCACTCAAGAGTGTTAGTCCCATTTTATTTAAGGCATGGGACACCTGGAGCCAACTTTCTCCTAAGTACAAACCAGGCGAATGCGCCTACAAATGGCAGTCTTTTAACAAGACAGGTATCACCATCCGCACCTTATTTAGATTAGCTAATCTCTCTTAATCATGAGCAATCAAACATCACCTGACGAGAATGCAACTGGCTTTGAACATAACTGTAGCAGTAAAGATTTTAATCCTGATATTCAGGATAATCTAAATTTAGAAGAAACATTAGATGAATCAGCAAACACTGAAGTTATAAGTCAAGATTTATCTAGCGGGATAACTTTTACTAAAACCGCCATAATTACAATTCAGTTAACACCAAATTCTGAAAAAGCAATTGTCACAATTGGAATTCAAGATGCACCTCCGATTATTAAGATAATTAACTTAACTGAGATAACATCTCAGCCTGTCATAAATAACTGGCTACAGGATTTAGAAAAATCTCTCCCAGAAATGTTAAATATCTGCAAACAAAGGATGGAAAAGCAGACTACAGAGCAGAATCGACAGGAACAATCCAGACAAGTACAAAAGCGTAACCTACCTGAAGATAAAGATAAAAAACCTGCGCCTAATAACCAACTATCACTATTTTAATTACCATGAAATACATTGCTATTATCGAAGGGCAAGAAATTCCTCTTGATGAGGCGATCGCCCAGGATGACAATACCCTCAAAACAGCCATTAGCGTCTACTTTCCAGAGTATGCTAATGCCGAAATTGAACGGCAAACAACTGATGATACAGTTTCAATTCGTTTAGTAAAAAAAGCAGGTACTAAAGGAAGTCTATTTAGGGAATTGAAAAATAGTTATGAAGAAATAAATCCTGCACTAAAGTTAGGATGGCAGATAAAGCTTCTAGAGATAAACAGTCAAATTAATCTCGAAAATTTAATTACCTTACAACCTGAGATAGATAAAGCTATCAAGCTCGGTCAATCTTGGGAAACCTATAGCGAAAAAGTTGCTCAAAGCCTTAAACAGCAACCTGCTATTACGAGTAAATATCCTGTACTGTAATCACAAATCTATAGCCGCTATAACTCGTAGCGGCTGATTCATTATGCTAGGCAACATACACTCATTCAAAATACCTATTACTTGTATAACATCAATTAATTATCTAGAAAATCTTTCCGAACGAGTAAATATCTTAAGTCTGTATCAAAAATTATTTCCAGAAAAATGGTTAGAATCAACCATACCTATTAATAAACAATCACATCCATCAAGTGCTTATCTAGATAGAGAAATTGAATTTATTAACCTAGTGAATGAAAATCTATTTCCAGTAGAATATATCGATGAAATCGAGTTTAATCCCGAACGTGATAGTATTCTAGTTTCACCACAAAGACTTGAGTGGTGGAATGAAGATTTCGAGGAATTGGTATACTCGGAGAAATTCCTACTGTCATTAATGGGGCAAGGGTACAATATCAGCCAATGGAAACTAAATTTTGGTTTTACTCCTGACTACATTGCTCCAGCAGAAGAAATTTATTTCGAGAAATTCATAAAGCTGTGTCGTCGTTACAAAAGTCCCCTGCAATATTTAGATATAGCCATACGAATTATAGATTACTCAACTCAAAATATTTGGCTAGATATTACGTGTGAAACAAGCGATTGGCTGGAATGGACTTATGATAATATCGTATTTCTCGCTCAAAAATGGCAAGAAGCTGTCTCGATGATGGAGAAATCAAATGAGGTTAGCCATTTGTTAGAAACATCTATTTCTGCTCGAAAAGCAGCAGTGAAAATTTGGAACCAAGCATCAAAAGCATGAATGTAGATACAAATATATTACCAATAATTAACTTAGAAAATGTCTCCCAAATCCTACTTGCCAATATTCCTCAAGATGATTTACTAGGGCAGTTAATTATCCTCAAAGGACAGTTTATTTTAGTCGAACGCGAAGGCAAAGAGTCTAAATACAAATTCTTGTCTCCTGAAGCAGTAGAGAAAGCCTTCACAAGTAAAACTGCCGCGTCTGGATGGCTTTCTAGCAACACAATTTGGTGGGGTAAAAATCCAGAGGGAGAGGCCATTATTCAGTTTTACTCTCCCCAAAAATATCAAATTCAAATTATGGGACAGGAACCTGAAGTAAGTAATCGAACAAAATTAATTACACAAATCAATATACAATATAATTTAGGATTTACTTAGATAATAATTAGGTTTAGAATGATTTTTTTGAGAGAAATTAATCTGCTCTCTTTGAAACTACTGGAGCGCATATATCGCCAAAGTCGATATCATCAGGTACGCCAAAGAGCGCATTTCTTAATTTTAGCTGGACAAGGAATAGAATTAGAAGAATTAATAAAAATATTTAATGTTAGTTATAAGACAATATATAACTGGATAAATCGTTGGGAATTAGAGGGAATGGTAGGACTGTATAATAAACCAGGAAGAGGGAGGAAACGAATATTTAAGCCAGAACAAGAAGCAGAAATTAGAGAGTGGGCGAAACAAGAACCAAGACAATTAAAAAAGACGCTACAAAAAATTAAATCAGAATGGGATATTGAAGTTAGCAGTGAAACCGTTAAAAGAATATTGAAAAATTCTTATATGAGTTGGCATAGAATGCGACGAGATGTTGTAGGAAGTCCAGACCCTATAGAATACAAGGAAAAGTCAGCACAATTAACTGAGTTTAAACGATTAGAAAATGAAGGAAAACTTAATTTATATTACTTGGATGAAACCGGATTTTGTCTCATTCCTTCTGTTCCTTATGGATGGCAAGATATTGGAGAGTATTTAACTATTCCTAGTCGCCGTAGTTTGCGCTTAAATGTTTTAGGAATCATGAATCGCAATAATCACCTTGAAACTTATGTTTCATCTCAAAGTATTAATTCGGATGTAATTATTGCTTGCATTGATACTTTCTTTCCTAAGGTAGATAAACCGACTGTGATTGTTGTTGATCAATCCTCTATTCATACCAGTGGTATTATTCTTGATAAACTTGAAGAATGGTCAGAACGCGGTATTACCATCTTTCAATTACCCTCCTATTCACCTGAGTTAAATTTGATTGAAATTTTGTGGCGGTTTATTAAGTATCAATGGATTGAAATTGATGCTTACAAAAATTGGCAGACTTTTGTAGCATCTCTGGAAAAGATTCTCCGAGAATTTGGTAAAAACTATGTAATTAATTTTGTTTAGTTACTTAATTACTGTCCCTATGCCTGCATTCCTATTTGCTGGATGCAGTAGTAGATATTACCTGTGGGCAATTAAAGGGAGGGTATTTAAACCAGACACACAACTGTACAAGCCCCCTCTACCTAACGTTTGGGAAGATTCTAGTATTTGCTTTAGGGGAAATTCTCTCAGTATGTGCAGTGCTGCAACCATAAGCCAAGTTTGGGATCTGTTCTGGAAATCACCTTTTAACAAGGATTTGTCTCAAGGCAAGTCAAAAACTCATCCCGATAATATCTGCAATCAGCTAATCAAATTACACGAATCTAAAGCTAAATCCTACCCTTCAAGTGACCTTGTTCCGGTTCATAGCTGGAAAGTCACAACCCCAGAAGACATTATCAATCATTTGTTCAGTTAAGCATGAATCCTTTTATCGGTTATCACCTCGCTACAAGTAATAACTTTCCTCCCTACAGTCAAAAACTCCAGGAATACTGGCTGGCAGCAAATGGGCTTTTCTTGCGATCGCACCGCCGCGAGTTAGAGGTTTGCTTGCAACTAACTCAAACTCAAGTTGCTGGACTCCAACCCCTTGAACCCTACTTTCGTCTAAAAGTCCCAAAAGTTCCTTGCCAAGCGATCGCCGAGATTATCAATGCTGCTAGTATCAACGCCCAACAGGAAATCCTATTCTACTTGGGAGTGACAAACAATCAATGGTGGTGTCACACACCACTGCAAACTGCGTCCTCAACTCATGTCTTATCTTTAGAAAGCGCACTTAATAAAAGCTATACAGATAGCTTTGTGGAAATGCACAGTCATGGAACTCTAGCTGCTTATCCTTCAAGTGCAGACAATCAAGAAGAAAAAGGCAAATTTCGAGTGTTCGCAATCGTTGGCACGCTGAATACCATTCCCACAATTTATACCCGCATCGGGATATACAATCACTTTTTCGACATCAACCCCAATCAAATATTTGAACTGCCGCCACAGGTAAAATGCTCGAATTAACTACTTACAAACAAGCTTTACCCGTCTTACCTCGCAATCATACTCGTATCAACTTCGTCTTAGTAGGAGTAGGAGGAACAGGCGGGTTTCTTGCAGAAGATTTATGTCGAATTATTCTGCAACTCCAGCGCACTAGGAAAGAAATTAACTTTGCGATCGTCGATGGCGATACTGTCGAACTCAAGAATATCAGCCGCCAAAATTATCAACAGGCTGAAATTGGGCTACCAAAGGCAGAAACACTGGCTGCAAGATGCAGTGCCAAGTATGGAATAGAGATTACAGCCGTTTGCGACTGGTTTGAAGAAGACATGATTCGCACCGCCAGTTGGTGGAATACCCTAACGGTAATCATCGGCTGTGTAGATAACAGCACAGCTAGAAGCAAAATTCACTCTGTTCTCAAAATAAACAGTGCAAATGAGCCAGCATCACTATTTTGGCTCGATTGTGGAAACAGCAACTATTCTGGACAAGTAGTAATTGGAACGCACTCTAATTTTGATATAGTCCAAGCTTCCAATAACCCAGACAAACCTCAATTCTGGTTGCATCTTCCCTCCCCTGTGCTGGTTCACCCAGAACTGCTAGTTCCTCAGCCAGAAGAACTTAGCGACAATAACCTTTCATGTGCAGAAATTCAAGCACGGAATTATCAATCACTATTCGTCAATAAAATGACGAGTGCGATCGCAGCCCAGTATTTACTTGAATTAACCATCACTGGGGGGTTGAAAAAGTTCGCCAGTTATTTTGACCTCAAAGCAATGTCAACTCGAAGTTTATATACAAGCATCGACCAACTCGAAAAATACTATATTCCGCAAACAAATTACCACAAATAGCTTACGCAAATATATCCCAAAAACTAAAGTTGGGATATATTTTTATGAATCGTTTTAATCACAAAACACTTGAACTAGTTGAACAAAATCCAGAATACTTATCAACGATAAATTATCGTAATCTAACTGTCAAAAGTGAATCTGAAGTTGCTGGCGGTCAGTTTCACCTCATTATGCAACAAATTGGGTTAGGGCTACCAGTGGAAGCTTTATTGAAGGCATACCCCCAAATTAATAACTGGGTCGATAAGGTAAAACCTTTTCTAAATATTCCTGGCAACAAACAATGGAACGCCCAACTTCAATATTTATACCACGATATCCTTCTCTACAGCGAGTGCGACCTGATTATCTACGGTGAAAATCAAGTAGTTAGTTTTGACTGGACAATACAAAAACCTCCTAAATTTGAAATTCTTGAGAGCAAATGGCAAACTCAACTGAGGTTATTTCTCCTATACGAACAAACTGGAATACCATTGGAGCAAATTAGCCTGGTTTACTTGTTCGTTAACACTGATAGTATTTACCAGTTTACTTATTCTGAAGCTAAACATTTAAATTTCAAAGCCCGGATAGAAGAAACACTAGCTCCTTTTGTAGAAGATGATAAAGAGAAAAAACTTTTAGTCCACAAAATGACCCCTCAAGAAGCACATGATAAATGGCTAGCCAAAGAAATATCAACTATGGAATATTTAGCAGCAATTCCTGAAGTTGAAATATGAATCCAACAGAATTAAATATCACGAAAATCGAACTCACTCCTAACAGTGGTTGGACGCTCAATATTCTCTCGCGTCGGATAGCGACTATTACTGATCCCTTGGGAAATAGAAAAACCAGCTACTTCGGGTTCGATAGCAAAAAACAAGCAGAAAAGTTTAGAGATTGGCTTGTCAGAAAAAACAAATGTAGTAGTGCAGTTGTCCGTCACTCAGAACGATTAGCTACTGAATGGGAGGTAAAAGCTTGGAATGTACCAACCTCCCTAATTCTTGAATGCGCCGTCAAAGATTTAAAGGAATCAAGTAATGCAACTATCTCTACTCAATCTACCCTACAACGATGATAATTCACCCATAGCAGATATTTTCAATATTCCTAACTTAGAAAAAGCAGAATTCCTCCGTAATTTAGCTGCTTCCATGCAGCCAACAATCGACCAAAAGAAAAATCCTGCTATTGGAAATCAAAGGGTAACAAAGCGTCGTAAAACTATAGCTCAAGGGGTAATCCAAGAAGGAATTGAACTTGAAATCATCCAGTCTTGGTTATTTGCGATCGCACAAATGTGGGAAGTAGGAAATATCCCACCAATACTACGCGGTATATCTCACAAATCGCAAGTAGAAGCCCTATTTAGAATTTCCCAAATGGGAGAAACAATTCAGAAAGTCCACGAAAAATTGGCAGGCGAATATTACCAAGACTGGGTAAAGTCTTTAAGTCGCGCCGGATTACATACACCAAGCGAAATCATATCCGCAATAACAGAAATTCAACGGTTAGTAAAACCTGAAGCAATTGATACTACCAAGCAACTACTCAATAAGCTTGAGTTAGAAATTATTGGCATGAAAGATGGAGATTTCTTCCCTACTCCTAAACTAGTCTGTCAACGGCTTGTTCAACTGGCAGATATTAAACCAAATTGGCAAATTTTAGAGCCTAGTGCTGGTAGTGGAAATATTGCTGAGTATATCACTAATACCTACCCTAATGTTCAACTAGAGGTGGTTGAGATTAATTACGATTTACGACAAATTCTAGAACTCAAAGGATTTAATCTTGTAGGGAAAAACTTTCTGGAGTTTAACCCCAGTCATTTATACAATGCCTGTATCATGAATCCTCCATTTTGTGAACTTGTCCAACATATCTACCAGGCTTGGAAGTTACTCGTAACGGGTGGTGTATTAGTTTCAGTTATACCTGAATCAGTTTTCTTCAATCGTAAGTACAAAACCTTCAAAGGCTGGCTACAAGCCAATAATAGCTATGTAGAAATAGTAGATAAAGATGCCTTTTTGAGTTCAAATAACTCTACGAACGTAGCTACCAGAATCATTAAACTCATTAAACCATAGTGTACTACAAGCGCATGGCATACTGCCAAATTGATAAAACTAAATATGTCACGTATATTTTCCCTATATGGGGACAATATATGAGATACAAAATCCTTACACAGCAAGAGTTAGAAGTAGCACTTAATAAGTGCAAGCTTGCTGGTTGGAAGGTCAGTAATATCACCAAACTTAGTAATAAAATGCTTGAAATCAAACCCCAACGAACAAGGAGATAAATATGGCAATTGAAACTATTGCTTCTTATAGATTTATTCCTGGTAAAGACAGTCAAATAACCAGTTATGGATCTCCTGAAGAACAAACAGTCGCAATTCATAATTCAAGCATGGCATCTGTGTCACTGACTTTCACAACTGAAAACACATCTGTTCTTAGACAAATTATCATCAGTGTTCAGCAAATATACCAGATACTTATAAATACTAAAACTGAAATTATTCAGGAAGATAATTGCATTGACAGCTTTACAGGCTTAAGGGGAGAGTGTGATGAAAAGTCTATCTAAATAACTAAGTATCAATCAATCTTTTAAGTCGTCTTAATAACAGACGACTTTGATTTTTTACAACGACTTTTTGCTTTACGCATTAAATATTGATTTCCATTAATTAAAATTATGCCAAAAAGTCAAACAAAGCCTACTAATTCTGCTACTGAAGAAAGCACAGTATCCCAGTCTGAATCCTCTGAACAAACAGTTCAGAATAATACAAACATACAAAAGCGTAAATTAGCTATTTCTAAATTTGCAAATCCTGAGTACAATGCGCCGATTAGTAATATCTGCATCTGCCAAGTAATCAATCACATGGAAGCAGAAAAAGTCGGATTGTTTATCAAAGATAAATACTTAGCAGCTATTAACTGGCAAGGACAAGAACCTACACACAAGCACACTTTCTCTAGTGGCACGCCAGAAATGGGAGTATTGCTGCAATCGCCCAGGATGCACATTCTTGATGTTTCTCCCAGATATATTGAGCAACGCGATGATGGCAAAATTGTAGGAGTGTACGAATCACCTGATGGGTACGAAATGTACCAAGCACTTGGCAAAGATGCCGCAGTATTGAGACGGTTTTATTTGTTGCAACTTGTTGATGAAAATAATCATAACCTGCACTCAGTACCAATTGTCTTATCAATTAAAGGCGTTGCGTCATCAAAATTTGGCGAGGCTTATAAACAGTTCCAACGCGAACTAGAGGTTGCATTCGCCCGATTTACTGATACAACTGTCGCTGAAAAACGTGCAGAGTTTCATCGCCTCGGTGTATTTCAACCCACTTTTACGCCATCTCTTGAACCTAAAGAAGCAGTCAACCAAAGAGATAAATCTTGGGTAGCAGTTGTCACTTCCTACAAGTCACCAAATCCTGATGGAAGTGATTTTCTCGAATTCTTCTCAGAAGGCAAAGAAATCGATATCCAAACAACAATGCAGGCAAATCCCGAATTCTCTCACCGTATTGGTAAAACATCAACCGTTGTAGCAGAACATAATCGCCTGGTAGGTGCAGCTGATATGCCAGTAGCAGCACTTCCTCCTAGTACAGCAGGTCAGACTTATACAGCATACAGTACTGAAATGGAAGAATTGCCTTACTAAAAAACTATCTCATGTAATCAAAAAGGGTGCTAGAAATAGCGCCCATTAAAACATCATCTACTAAAAGCAAAATAACAAATGAAACTAAACATTGAACAATCTAAACTCGCAGAAATTCTAGAAACCGCTTATCTCGCAATTAGTCCTAAGCCCACTGACCCAATTTTAGGAAATATCTTACTGATAGCAAATGAAGATGGGATAGTATCAGCAACAGGAACAAACCTTAACCTCACAATTCATACTACAACGACCGCTAATGTAGAAACGTCAGGTCAGGTAGCACTACCAGCCAAACTATTAACTGACACTATTAACAATGTCAGAGGAGAAATTACCTTAGAGGTAGAAAACCAAGCCTGCATAATTACTCACAATAGCGGTAAATGCCGTCTGATTGGCGGAAAACCTGACGAGTTTCCAACTCTTCCCAAGGGAGAAAATCCAATAGAAGTAAATTTAAGTGCCAAGAAACTCCAAGCCGCACTTGAAGGGACACTCTATTGCACCAATGGTGACGAAACAAAGTTAGTTTTAACTGGTGTCAACTTCAAAATTGATACCAATAAGTGGCAAGCTGCTAGTACAAATGGTCACAAATTAGCACTAGTCACAGGAACACTTGATAGCGAATATTCTGACCCAATTGACTTTACTGTTCCAGGTAAGTCACTTAGCGAGTTAAACAAAATTCTCTCTCAAAGTGCCGATACAAGCGTGTGCAATATTCTTCTATCAAATAAAACTATTGAGTTTAGTCTTCCTAATACAAAGGTCATTTCCAGACTTTTAGAGGGAGAATATCCCAAAATCAATAGCTTGATTCCCAGAACATTTGAGTATGAATTTACATTAGAACGCAAGGGATTTGAGAGCGCACTGAAGCGAGTAAGTTATCTAGCTGAACGCAAGCAAAAGGTTGTCAAAATTCTCTGGGAATTGGAAGCTACACAGGCAACACTATACACCGAAGCTACTGATATCGGGGATGCAGTTGACTCGGTACTGATGAAACCAGCAACTAATCATTCAGAAAACATCAGTATTGGATTAAATATCGACTACCTTATCGAAGGATTAAAGCACATTAGTACTGATGAAATCGTGGTGCGGTGTAACAAACCTACGCAACCAGTCATTATCTGCCCAATGGGAGGACTGCTCAATCAGTTGTATTTAGTAATGCCTGTAGAAATTAAGCAGGGGTTTGAAAAGGTAAATAACCAAAGTACAAAGGCAGAAGCCAGCACTCAACCTGAGCCTAACACTGAAGAAGTAACAGATCTAGCACAGGCAACAGATGATAGTGAAAATTCTCAAATAGAATCACCATCTTTAGTAGCGAAAGATACTACTAAAGGTAAGTCAACCTCACGCTCGTCACGAACGAAAAAAGAAGTGGCGACTGCTTAAAAAATTAAACTCCTTATCAGTGCGGTTGGTAGGGAGTAAATAAAACACTTTTAGTCATTAAAACTATGTACCAACCACTACATCTTAAATATCGTCCCCAGACTCTTAGTGAGGTTATTGGGCAAGAACATATCGTTCGCACTCTTATAAATGCGATACTCCCAGGAGGGAGTCGCTCCGCGAACGCTCTCCA
This sequence comes from Nostoc sp. UIC 10607, assembly GCF_047228265.1. NCBI lineage: Bacteria > Bacillati > Cyanobacteriota > Cyanophyceae > Nostocales > Nostocaceae > Nostoc > Nostoc sp. UIC 10607. Next base: position 125,702 of record NZ_JBIQNW010000007.1, read on the forward strand.
AAAGATTGCACCTGCTTACCTATTTAGCGGCCCCAAAGGTACGGGTAAAACCAGTACCGCCCGCATCATCGCTAAATCTCTTAACTGTCAATCAAGCAATGAGCCGACAACTAAGCCCTGTGGAGAATGCAATTCATGCAAGGGAATTACAGCATCTTCTTCTGTTGATGTAACCGAACTGGATGCAGCAAGCAATAGTGGGGTAGAACTGATCCGAGAGCTTATATCCACTACCCAATTTGCACCAGTGGAAAGCAGATTCAAAATATTCATTATTGATGAATGTCATGCCCTAAGTAGCCAATCGTGGCAAGCACTCCTCAAAACCATTGAAAGCCCTCCCCGTCATGTAGTATTTATCTTCTGCACAACCGAGTTACACAAAGTTCCAGAAACCATTGTCTCCCGTTGCCAAAAGTTTGACTTTAAGAGAGTTCCTGTCTCGCTAGTTGCAAGCTACCTAGAACAAATATCTCACCAAGAAAGTATCAACATTGCGCCATCAGCAGTTACCGCCGTAGCTAAAGCAAACAAGGGACATCTGCGCGACTCACTCAAACTATTAGACCAGTTAACCTTACTAGGTGAGGAGGAAATTACCTCTAACTGGGTTTGGGAACTATCAGGCACTATTCCCGAATACGATCTACTCACCGTCTGTGAAAATATCATCAAAGGAGAAATTACGGGCAATTTAGGCATCCTTCAAGATTGGATTGAATCTGGTAAACAGCCAACTGCCATTCATACAAGTCTTGTCAGTTTCCTCAAAGACTTACTTGTGTGCAAAACTAATCCTAATGGCAGACATCTTACACAGCTAGAAGAAGACACCTGGGAGGAATTAGTAAATATCTCGCAGTTGTGGAATATTGACCAGATCCGAAATGCGATCGCAATCTTAATGGCACGCCAAAGTCTCATGCGGGATGAAGACGCGCACCTTTGGTTGGAAGCTACACTTATCGAGATAGTTCCAACCAACAAGGGTAGTCACCAATCACAACCCTGGAAAGATTGGAAAACTGCCCAAGATGCGATTAACTGGGGCAAGGAACAGTTACCCCACTTAACACAAGCGCAGTTACAAGAACACTGGCAAAAGCTGACACCTATTAATGGTAAAAAGGCACCTGCTTGGGTAGAAGCTGTCCAAAAGCTGCAACAAAAACAATTACAGCAAGCTTAACTTTAAGGAGGGTTATAACCGTAGTTATAACCCTATATTTCTTTCTTTATTTAATTAAATAACCAAATAAATTAACATTTACTACCACAGCAGCATACGCAGTTAAGTTGATAGTTAAAAATTAATATCAACATGAATTAGGAAAATTTCTAATTAATGAATTATAACCACAGAGATTTTGTAAAAAAATCTAGAGGGATAATCGTTGTCGATGAAGACAAACTAAACATTTATTGGAAAGACCCCTCTCCAATAAAACCTTGGCAGCCCAAAATACAACTGAAGCCATATCAGGAACTTTTACAAATATTTGTTGATATCGAAACAGCAGGAATCAACCCGTTTGAAAGCCGTATTTATGCTATTGGTTGTATGGATTCAAGGGGATATTCTACTATTTTCATGGATATCTCAGAAGCTAAAATACTGACCAAATTTATCAACCATCTCAGTAAAAGAAATCCAGATGTCATTTTCACATATAACGGGATGGCATTTGATATTCCATTTATTATTACTCGATGCAACTTGCACGGTATAAAACACCCATTTAAAGTTGCATCCAAATCTCGAACTATTCGTACCGCCCAAGTAAGGGGCGAGCCACTAAAAATTCAGGAGGTATTCATCCGAAATAGCCAACACGTAGACATTTATATCTGCGTTCTGAGGTGGGATTTCATAGCCAAAAAGCTAACTAACGGCAGATCGCTCAAAAAGGCTGTATTGGACATGGGACTGCGCCAGAACACTAGGCTAGTTCTTCCCTATGAGGAAATCCTCAGTTGTTGGAAAGATGGCCCTAATAGTAAGGGATGGAAACGCCTAAAAGAGTATCTTGTGTACGACCTCGAAGACACCCGGCTAATTGCGAATAGACTTGTACCCTCATACTATTACGAAGCACTAATTGTACCGGAAATGAACCTCCAGCAGCTAACACTTGCTGGTAATGGTACTAAATGGGAGCGAATATTTGAGCATCATTATCCAGGCTATAAACCAAAACCCGATCGCAAATACAAATTTCAGGGAGGGATGGCTTACTCTATTCCTGGACTGTATAGAAGGGTTGGATATGCAGATATTAGCTCAATGCACCCTTGGGCAATGCTAGACAAGGGTATTTGCTCAATTAAAGATACAGAACGTATTGGGCTAAGTATTCTGCAATATTTGGTGAATGAAAAATTTAGGTTGGAACAACTTGCATCTGCTGGAGATATTGCTGCTAAGGAAAAAAGAGAATCCGTCAAGGTTTTAGCTAACTCCGAGTTTGGATTCTTCGGCACCGCTGAACTCGCCTTCAATGATATGGAGGCTGCTGCATTAGTTACAGCCTACAGTCGAAAAGTACTCAAGCTAATGATTGAAATTATCACTCGGCACGGCGGTACTCCTGTGGAAGTTGACACTGATGGAGTGTTTTTCACACATCCCAACCCAGAAGAGGTACGTAGTTTACTTCAATCTCAATTGCCTAAAGGGATAACTGTCAAGCTAGAGTTTATCGCTGACGCTATGTTTATCCCCGAACGGGGAACCAAAAATTACCTTTTATGGCTTCCAGACGGGAAAATTATCACTAAAGGTAACTGGCGCAACCGCGATCGCTCTCAATTGGAGAAAGAGTTTTCTATTGAGTATTTAACCCTGCTAATTCAAAATGTATCAGCAGCAGAGGATTATTATGCACACATCAAATCCCAGATTTTATCAAGGGAATATCCAAAAGAAAAACTTGCAATCACACGCAAAATTAAAGAGGGCGAAAAAGAAATCCTCAAACTAGGGAAACCTGGAGATGTAGTAACTTATTATTACGGAATTAGTGGCATAACCAATATTAGCAGTAATGAGAATTACTCACGTCAATACTATCTTCACCTTATTGAAAAAAGGCGAGGAGAAATTCTTAAAATAGCTGCTCCTGCAACACTAGAAAGTAACAAACGTCAGTTATCTCTTTTCTAAATGAACAAAGTTGAGATTTTAGGTCATTTTGAAGGCACTAAATATAAAATTTTTTCAAATTCATACATTCTCACTTGTCTGTAACTAATGAAAAATAAATCCTCTTCTCGCAAGCCCAGGCTTAATAAAAAGCAAAGGGATTGGGTCAACTCATTCCTTTCGTCTCATCCTAATGCCAGAGTTAGAACTATTTACGAATTAGATGGCGATCGCGTAGTTCAAATTGAGTGGTGGGAAAACACAAATCCAGTAATATTAGACCCAAAAACTTACATCCAAGGAATTATCAGCTACAATATGTGGGTCAAACTAAGAAAGTCTGGCGACCCCAGGAAAACAGCTGAGTTCTCTTATCGCATTACCCCACCAGAAAAACGAAGCGCATCATGGCACTTAACAGGTCAACTCTCTCTGGAACTTCCTCAATGTTACGAAGTTCCACAACCAAACAACCCAGTTATCATTAAACCAAAAAGGAGAAATACTAAAACCAAAAAACTTAAAAAATTTCTTCAATATACTCTTCCTTTATCAGAGACTAGTGTTCAAATTCATACTACAAATATAGAAAATTGGGAAAAATAAAACAAGCTAATTGCTGATAAAATATTAGGTAATCAACGGATTTACAATGAATCCTATCTAGCTATAGCTAAAAGTCTAAAATCAGGTAAAAAAGATTGTAGAATGAATGCGTTGATCCGTGTGCATAATAATAGCTATAGTTCTCGCGTAAACAAGTTTAAGCAAGTATAGCGATGTACGCTTTAAAAAGAGAGTTAAAACTAAATAACAACGAACGCTCTCTTATGCGTGGTATAGCAGGATTTAAGAGGTTTGTTTACAACTATGCTCTAGATTTAATCACAGCCAGTTGGGATTTTGAAGGCATAAAAGCTGGTGATTCAAAACGACTGGATACCATCAAAAAAGTATTTACTCAAATCACAATGAACAAGCCGGAGTACGCATGGATGAGAAAATATCCATCCACGGTGTATCAATCAGCTTTTCAAGATTTGAAAAATGCTTTTAGTCGCTGGCGCAAGGGATTGACGGGTTTCCCAGTCAAGAAAACCAAAAAGAAAGGAGACTCATTTACTGTTTATAAAACCTCTGGAGTTTACCTCGAAAAGGGTAAGCCAGCACTACCATTTACCAATAGAGTTGTGATTAATCGAGGAAAGAAAATTACCCTACCAGGAATTAAAACATTTCGATTAAAGGAGGCAATTGACTTTATTTGTAGTTCGCAAACATTCACCATTTCAAGAACTGCGGATAGATGGTTTGTATCATTCGTTCTGGATGCCGAAAAAATCCCACCAATTATTCACACCATAGAAAAGATTGGCGTAGATTTGGGAGTAAAGACTTTAGCAGTTTGTTCTGACGGCACAACTTATGCCATGCCAATTACCATAAAAAAAGCGAAAACCAAGCTGAGTAAATTGCAGTGGCGAAATCGTAATAAAGTCCTAGGAAACAAGAAACTCAACATCAAAGCCTCCAAGAACGCTCACAAGTTGTATAATAAGTCAGCTAAAATCTACGCTCGGATTGCCAATATTAGGCGAGATACGACACAAAAGATGACAACCGATTTAAGTCGTAAAGCATACATAATTCGTATTGAAGACTTAAATGTCCAAGGGATGATTGCTAACAGCAAGTTAGCTGCTGCTGTTAGCAACAACTGCTTTTATGAAATTCGTCGCCAATTAACTTATAAGCAGTCTTTCTACGGCACAAAAGTCGAATTAGTCGATAGATGGTATCCTAGTTCTAAAATGTGCTGTAAATGTCATCATATTCAACCAATGAATTTGTCCGAAAGGGTTTTTCATTGCAAAAGTTGTGGGCATATTCAATGTCGAGATGAAAACGCATCCATTAACCTTGAAAATGCCCCACCCAATAAAGTAAGGTTGGCTCAACCTTAACTCAACGCCTGTGGACAAGAAGTAGCCTTCTACCTTGGTCGAAGCAGGAAGAAAACACTAAGCCAATCAATAAGTTTGAGTAAGTTTAGATAAGTTTTTCGGAGCAGTGATAGAGTATCTTCAACAGTTAGATTCTTGGCGCAAATACTTGAGTAATAAACCAGTAGATCACCATATTGATAAATACTCAATTCAAAATTTCGTACAACCAGTACAAACTTAAGTGAGGTATTTACTAGTCACTACATAATAAATACCAAGCAGAAAGAGTTAATACTAACTCTTCTTTTTTTAACCACTGCTTATGACTAACGCATGATAATTAGATGTTTATCTAATCCATAATGCCAGTATACCTATACTACGGCGAAGATACCTATTCGCTCAATCAAAAAATAAACCATTTGGTGAATCAAAATGTTCATGCTGAATGGAAAGCTTTCAACTACATCAAGCTATCTGGAAATGAGAAAAATATTGCTACCAAGGTTTTTACTGAGGTTATGACGTTACCCTTTGGAGAGGGTAATAAAATTGTTCATACAGATAGCGATCATTTAATTGGAAGTTTATCAAATGAGGATAATAACCAAGAACTTGAAAATCAACTTTCTCGAATACCTGCAAGTAACATTCTTTTAATTACTAGTAACAAAAAGCCAGATTCCCGCAGAACAGTAGTCAAAACTATCCTAAAATATGCTCAACAAGAAGAGTTTCCTCTCGTTCCTTGTTGGGATAAAAAGGGGATAATTAATTTAATAGGAAAGTATGCAGCTATCCATCAAGTTAAACTTATACCGGATGTAACTGATTTTCTAGTTGAAGCAATTGGTAATAACACTGCACGAGCCGATAGCGAATTTGCTAAACTTGCTGTCTATGCAAGTCAAAAAATTATTTCTCTTGAGGAAATAAAACAATTAGTTAGTAATCACAATACAGACTACCAAAAGCTTACTATGGCTATGTTAAGGAATCATTCAAACTTGGCAATAGCGCAGGTGGATAAACTACTAGATAATAATGAACATCCACTCAAAATAGTAGCAACGCTTACGTCAATTTTTCGTACTTGGCTAATAACCAAAGCTGGGGTAGAAGCCAAATTATCTGACATGAATATTGCAGAAATAGCCGAATTGAAGAACCCTAAAAGATTGTATTATCTCAAAGATGAAATTAAGGTTATAGGCATTCAAAAACTGAAAAACAGCCTTACCTTACTTTTACAACTCGAAACCGAACTCAAAAGCGGTACTAACAATTTAATTAGTCGAATTATCGAAATTTGCACGATATGAAAAGCGATTTATTTACAGAAATCATCGGACAGCATACCGCCAAACTTCTACTAACCGAAGCAATCGAACGTAATCAAATTGCTCCCGCATACCTATTTAGCAGCGAAGTTGAGGGAGTGGGCAAAGGAAAAACTGCTTTGGCATTCGCAAATGCAATACTCTCAAGAGGAAGTCGCTCCGCGAACGCAGGAGAATCTAAACATCTAGACATCTTACAAATCAAACCAACCTATACCGAAAACACCTCCCAGCAGAAAAGTGTCCCTGCTATCCGAGTAGAACAGGTGCGCCAGGTAATTGAATTTCTCTCAACTAGTGCAGTCGAGGGCAAGCAAAAGGTTGTGATTATCCACGAAGCAGATATGCTCAACCCTACTGCCGCTAACAAACTTCTCAAGACACTGGAAGAACCTAAAACTGGAACGTTTATTCTGATATCATCCTATCCTCAAAAACTATTACCCACTATCGAGAGTAGGTGTCAAATGATACCTTTCCAAAGGTTAACTGATGAGGAGGTTATTTCTGTCCTTAAAGACCAACAGATTGAGGCAACAGAAAAAATACTAGCTATCAGTTCGGGCAGTCCTGGTCAAGCGATCGCTAATATCAAAATGTTAGCTTCCATCTCTCAAGAAATCACAAAGGAACTGGAAGTGCCTCCTGACGATATCCTCAAGGCACTCAGTTTGAGTAACTCCATCTCAAGCTGGAATCACCAGACGCAGTTATGGTTGCTTACCTATCTGCAATACAACTGGTGGCAGAAATTAAAAAGTACTAAGCTACTAGCTAAATTCACTCAAGCAAGACAGCAATTGCTGCATCACGTTACGCCCAGAAGCGTTTGGGATAGCCTACTTCTGCCATAACAAAACCCACTCATTATCAAAAAGCACTGCCAGTTAGAAGTATTTCTAGCTGGCAGTATTTGTTTACACATAAAAGATATGAACCAGCAACACAGTTTATTCGATGTCGAAGAAACCATCCGCAACAGTAAAAACCAAAAAACCAGCGAAATATTAAACCCCAGCACTAGAAAGATACTTCAACTACTAACCAGCCAAGGGATTAACAAAGCTGTAACAGCCAGCCTACTAGATCTAGCAGGAGCAAGCCGTGAAATTGTTCAATACATCGCCGGGCCAATTGTCACTCAGCAAAACGGTTGGCAACAGTCAATTCCCACTTGGGTTTGGCGCGCGATCGCAGTTGATAGATTAGATGCAGCTTTACAAGAGATAGACAAGGGAGAAGTAGGTAAACTCGCCTCTAGTAGCGAAGTTGTTGCACTGATGATGCCAATTGCTTTTGAAGCGCCGCTATCATCCCAATGGACAGATGTTTACCTCTGGGCAAGTTATGATGCCCTTGTCAGACACAGACCTTTCAAGAATTTCAACTACGAAAACCTGTGGGAGAAGATTGGTACAACTCCGGTTTCGTATGACAAAATCCGATCTGATTATGAACCCCTGGCTGCTGATATTCGTTCTCGTGTAGTCAAACACGCGGCGAAAGAGGGATGGGGTAAGAAGTCTTCAAATAACAACAAACACCCTGTTACAGCAAATTCAACTGAAAGTAATACTAAGATGGAGCAATTGTCACTGTTTTAATAACTAATAAAGAGCGATATGAGCCATCGGCAGGGTGACTTCGCGGGCAGCAATACCCTGTTTGTGAGCCTGCTGTAAGGTCATACCGCGAATTTCTCACAAACAATAAAAAATCAATTCATCTCACTTGATTTCAGGCATTTCTTTATACATTATCAATTGAAATTTATGAGGTTAAATAAAGTAAGTACAAATTAGCAATTATCAGGCTAAAACAATTACTCTATTTTTCTTGCTACTGAAAAAACACTCTGTTCATAAAATTAAGCATCCAAAAGAAGCCTTGAATCAAACCAAGTCCAAAGTATTATTAATTAGAGAGGAATGAAATGCTGCTTGACTTGAGATTAAGCGGTATTCAGGAGAATTTTTAAGCATCTGTAAGCAGCAGCAAAGATATGTTTGGAAGGACTTGAGCTAGTAATCGCAATTAAAATTCGCCGTGAGCTTATAGTAATTAAGGCTCCTAACTTCCATATTTTTGTCCGAATAGTTCCAATTTGAGAATTTTGTAATTCTGTTTTGGCTAAACATTGTGACCGCAATGCATTCATCAAAACGTAAGCAAGAGAAGAAAACCATAGACGTAGCTGATTTCCGGCAAATGTATGAGTACTGGTTCTATCACTAAAAAGCTCAAGTTGTTGTTCCTTAAAGCGATTTTCCATCTCCCCTCTGGAGCAATATTTTTGTCTGTATAGTTGACCAGGAGGTACTTTATTGGTAGACAGAGAAGTAACAACAAAACGAATATTATTTCCCTTGATTCCATATTCAACCTTACAAACAACACGACGACTACGACTCCAAGATTCACGAGTCTGATAGTCTAACGACTTATGCCAAATTGAGTTATCAATCAGGTCACAAGCAAGTTCGGAAAGTTGTTCATTTGGTTTAAATACAGTTTCTAAGAATGAAACTACTGTTGATAATTTCTGCTCAAACTCAATCTTTGCTCTATTTTGAGTCGTCGTGGTCATTTGAATTAAACGACTATTTCGCGCCAATCCAAAAACGTAGTCAACTCCAGGGAGCGACTCACACCATGTCATGATATCGTCTCTGGAATAGGCACTATCTCCACGTACTAAAATCTCAACATTCTTCCATTGTGTACGTATTTGTTTAATTACTCTCTGTAGTTCTGATAATGCCCCGGCTGCTGGGTCTACATTTGAAGGTCTATGTTTGGCTGCTAACAAATGTTTTCCAAGGTATGGAGTGTAGAAAATGAAGAAGAAAAACTTTAGTTTTGAATTGCAGCAATAGGTAAAGGTTTACTATGAAACAGCCCATTCATAGTAATCGCCACAGCGGGAACAGTGATTGGATTGCTGGTAACAAAGCAATTCATCTATGGTGCTACTTTCTCCCGAAACTGCTTGCCAGCAGAAAATGCAGGTATTTTGGTAGCAGGAATGGTGATTTTCTCGTTGGTTTGGGGATTACGCCCTTCACGCTCTGAGCGATCGCGTCGCTCGAATGAGCCAAAACCAACAAGTGTTACCTTATCTCCATTCGCTACAGCTTCAGTAACAGTAGTTGTGATTTTGATTGAAAGAATCTTTCGGTTCATTAGAAATCTCCTGTGGCTTATGGTTGTGTAATGTTCTGTTGTTTCCAGGGAAGCGGCGATCGATAGGGGTTTTCGTGCATATCCAGGACTTCCCAGGTGGTTGGATTGACTCGCCCTGTAACTGGGATTCTGTATCGTCGCTGGAGATCGCGTACCGCAGACGTTGTGACCGCACCAAAGATGCCATCGATGATCGCCCCTCTTGGATTGCCTAACCTCACACCTGCGGCTCCTAAAAAGCCATTGTCTTGAAGGATGCGCTGTAACAATTGCACGTTTCTGCCGCGATCGCCTTGGCGCAAGGTAGGTAAGGTTAAATCAGTGTAGGCAGTGGCGATCAGAATGGGGGAGGTTTGTTGTGGAGGAATGCGGTGTGCGATCTGCGCTTCTCCCCTTGGGAGATGCCAAGGGCGAACGCAGCAGCGCTGAGTGCAAAGCACACGCTCCGCGAACGCTATCGCGGGATGAGTGAATGAACCTCCGAGCAATCCTATTGCAATCGTTAGTACTCCGAAAATGAGTTGAGGTTTCATGATTGTCCTCCTGATGGAGATTGGTTTTATTTCGCATCAATTTGCGTCGGAGTGATTACTCCACTCGCTTTGAGACCTGCAACGAGGTCGGTCACTTGACGTTGAGCCTCTGCACTCAGGGAGTCAAAGTCGTCTAAGAAGAATTGACGTTCTAGCGTTAACTTCCGGGTATTTAGCAACCCTTCGATCCGCCAACCTTCGTCGCATTTCGTTACGACGTATAGCGGCAGCGAATCTCGTGACGGTGAAGTTTCAGTTTGTCCGGGCAGTATTACCCTGATAACTACGTGCATGAGCGCGAGTTGCGAGTTCACGAAGCGGACAAAATTCACCTCACCCTCCAGGCATGTTCCTTTGATAACCGTGTCGAACGCTTGCTGATGAAATGCAGCGATTTCTTTTCGACCCTTGAGATGTGTACCCTCGAACGTGAGGAAATCGGCAGTTTTGCTGAACGGGGCAGCAAAGCCTTCCCCGCTACCTCGATTCCAAGCATCAATCATCTGGTGAAGGAAAGCACGGATTGCCGACTCGTCAGCATTAGTGGTGGTTTGAGCTGTTTGTGAATTCACACTCTTGAGTTCTCCTTTTAAGTGATAGACCAGTTTTCGAGCAGCATAAATTGTGTTATTAACGCTTGCAAAACTCACGGAACAATTGCAGTCACGCGAATTTCAATCCGCATCGTGGGTAGTCCAAGCGCCGCGACTCCTACCTGTGTCCAGATTGGAGCGTGATTCGGCATATAATGACGAAATAGCTTGGACATCACTTCGTTAACCTCCGGGGGGAACCCGCCAACATGGTAAGAATTAACGTGAACCACATGCTCCCAACCCGCACCAGCCGTCGCCAAGGTTCGCTCGACGTTCCTGAACGCCTGAGCAATCTCGTCTGCAAGCGATTCGGTAATTTGCAGATTGTCATCCCAGCCACCTTGCCCTGATATCTCCACTCGATTGTCAATTTTTACCGCTTGCGAGTAATGCAATTGATTCAACAGATATTCCCCATAACCAGGGGTAACAAAAAACTTGGGCTTATTCATGGTGTTCCTCATGTAGTACGTTTGACTCTATCTCGCGTTCCTGAAACGAGTTTGTTTCGGCATCATCCGATTTAGACCCGAATGGCACTAAGAAAAGCCCAAAGGCTTGTTTAGTCTCGTTCCCATTCTTAAGACTGGAAACCAGTCAGGGCAGGGGCTGTGTCTTAACGAGCGTGCCATTCATTCAACTTTTTCTACAAGCTTGCTTCATCAAGATACGGTTGTTTTTATACACCTCTAAAGTTCCAGACTGCGGGTTATCCAACGTGCCATCCCATACCCAATATTCATAAATTCCATTCCGAAACTTATACACTCGAACACCTTCTGTTGCTTGGCTAGTTCCTTTATTCAAACTTAAATTACCGTTGGCACTGGTTGCGCGATAAAGCAGTTCACCGTTCGTATAGTTCTGCCAAATATTGATGTTGTACCCACCCTGGCATTTTGTACTCAGGATGATGCCAGCAGTAGAATCAGCAGAAGCTCTTAAGGAAAAATTAGCTAAGATACTGATTGGCAGAGCCAGGAGGAACGCAAATATTTTCATGAGTGTTGTAAAATTAATGAGTTTGACATTACTCGATTGCTACTACAATGCTGTTTCAAAAACGCCAAGGTGCGATCGCCTTTTGAGCGGGCGCTTTGCGCCATCGCGTGCTAATTCTGCAACTTATTTGTGATCGACGGAACTAAGTGCTTCATTGATTAAAGGTGCAATGATAGCGATATTTTTCACCAACTCATCCGAGAGAGAAAATCGCTGTTTTAAGTAATTAGGATCGTTGTAACTCACCCACACCTTGCCGTCAGTCGCTTCATGAGCCAGTACTTTCAGGGGTAAATCCAGGGCGATCGTTGGTTCTGCCACCATGAGGGAAGAGGCAGAGCCTCCCAGAATGGGTTCCCAGCCTGGGCAAGGGCTGTGTCTTAACGAGCGTGCCATTCGATTTAGACACTAATGTTCAGAATTCACTCGCCATGTAATCACAATGATTTCTGCAAACCCTAAGACAAATATTAGCCGCGAAAACGCTCCTAAAATGGCTTCCATCGTCCAGTTCTGACTCTGAACCTCCCAGATCATCCAAACAATATAGAATCCCATCACCAACCAGGGTAGAATTACCGCTGAATTCCGTCTGCGATAGAAGCGGATCGTCCTCTCGCGCCAAAATGGGAAGGTGCTGAGGAGACAAAAAATGTAGGAGGTTCCTGCACTAATGAACAAGCTTCTTTGAAGACCCGAAGGCAGGTTTGGGTATCCAAGCGCGATCGCTGTCAGACAAACTCCCAGCGCAAGATACAGAAAAGTAAACAAAGTAAATCGTTTCATTTTTTCTCTTTCCAATAAAGCTTATTCTCTGTACCACACACGCACACATTGAAAGCAATTGATTGCAAGACCCTGACTGATCATCACTGGGTGGAAAGCATTACTGGTCGTCACTCCGTAGACATCATCACCTGTGCCTTCAATCCGATCGGGTAAAACAACAGTTTCAACATTGATTACCTGTATCGTTGTATTTTCGATCCATTGATTGACCTCACTTACAACCTCAGAGAAGGATTCATACTCGGAAGCTCCACCGAAGGGTCCCCGTTCAGTAATCCGAGGCGCGAAATCTTTGTACTGAATCATTTGATTTACTACCTTAAAACTGTAGAGTTGAGCATCAATTCAAGTAGTGGGCATCGCCCACCATTTTCAAAACCTTTTTCTTTAAAACCTTTCACAGCAAGACTTTGTGGGCAGTGATAGCCCTATGAGATCTATTCCAAAACCTAAGCCAACCTTGCCAGCAAACCGCTAAGAACAAAGGTAAAAGCATGAACGCTGATATGAGCTAACATTGCAGCCTCTAGCGAATATTGCCAAAAGAGCCAGCCAAACGCGATTCCCACAATCCCATTCAGTAACAACGCCCGAATAATTACAACTGGAGTGAGGGGAACGATCGCGGCAGTCGCTGGCAGGTGTAGTAGTCCAAATACCAACGCGGCTAGAACGATCGCACCCTGGTAAATCCCTTGACTGGGCAACGTAATGCCTTGTTTGAAGACTTTCCACGCGATCCAAACAAGCAGCGACATTAAACCCCAGCGCATCAAAATTTCCTCAGTGATGCCGCCATAAAATATTGCTGTGAGCAAATTCAACCAACTTCGCTCTGTATTATTGGCTGCCTGTAGCGCTTCAGGTAGGGCAGGTTGCATCAACTGATCGAGCAACAAGAGAACGATCGCCCCTGCTGCACCCACACCCAAGCTCCACTTCAACTCAACGGCAAAAGATGGAGACTTAGCGGTGTGCAACACCCAATGATCAATCAAATGTGAGTGTAATCCAACGCGATAGGCACAGCCAATTCCGATCAGAATGCTGATTGCCAGTAGGATTGAATACTGTAGTCCTTGCAGAAGCATTAAAATCCCCAATGGCGGCACTTTTTCCAGTGTTTCTGGAGACAGTTTTGCTAACTGTTGCTCGATTAAAGGAATAGACGCGATCGTGAACATAACAATTCCCACACTGCCCAGTACAAATAAAATCCCGAATTGTTTCAGAATGGCCATTGGTTTAATCTCCAGATGATCTGTCCTATTAGCCCGTGCTGGTGAACACCACCATCAGCAGGAACGAGGGCAGGTTGAAAACGAAGTGGACGACGAGACCCGGCCAGATCGATCCACTTCGACGGAAGACCTCGGCGGTGGCAAGACCAGCCACCACAGCAGCGGGAAAGATGTTGTTGATCCCATGCATGAGAGCGAAGATCACAGTGCTGCCCACGACCCCAGCGAACGGGCCGTAGCGCAGCAGCGCGTTGGTGACGATGCCTCGGTAGAGCAGTTCCTCACCAAGGGGTGAGAAGACGGCAATGAACACCGTGCTCAAAACCAGAGACAGTAACCCGCCGCGAGCGCCATCTCCGTAAACATCCTGGACATTGTTCGTGTCCCCAGTGATCTGAACCCAGGCTAGGATCGCCAGACTCTTGAGCACGAAGGCAACCAGTCCTACTCCGACGCCGATCAGGAGCCAGCGAACAGAGGTGCGACGCACGCCGAAGGCACTCAGGGAACGAATCCGCAGCCGCGCAGCCACCGCGAACGCGATCAGCGTGGCGACACCAGTCCATGCAGTTAAGATCAGGCCGTAGACCACGGGGTCAAGACTGAGTTGCTTGAACAGCGAGATGCCTCCGAACCCTACAATTAAATAGACAACGAGTCCGACGATAATCTCGGGCCAGCCCGGACGGGAGGTCTTGCTAGACCGAGCCGAGGACGCGGAAGGGGGCTTTCCCGACTCCCGCAAGTGATTTGAAGAAACACGAGGCATGATAATTGACTCCTTTTATCGGGTTGCTGACTTCAGTTGCTGATGGGTTCGGGATTTGCCGGGGTCACCAACGACCACTCCGATCGCTCTGGGAAACGAGTTTGGATACCCCGTCGCGTTTGAACACCTTGTAGGCGATCGCCAGAAACACGGGTACTGCAACCAGCACTGATAGCGCCCCGTAGGTCGCGTGATACTCGCTGATTGTGAACAGAGCTGGTGAGGGCAAGGCAGTTCCAGTGATGTTGAACAGAAGTGTCCCACCGATGTTGTTCGCGAAGTGTACGCCGATGGCGAGTTCAGTGGTGCCGTCAATCAACGAGACCACAGTCCACACCAGACCCGGAACGAAGAAGTAGTTGGAAAAGACCGTGAGCCAGCCGCCTGCGGACACCTCCGGGTTAAGGAGGTGCGGCAGGGTGAATATCACGGCTGGCACGATCGCCAGAAAAACGCGGTTGCTCCAGATGAGGCTCGCACCCTGCACAACGTATCCGCGAAAGAAAAGCTCCTCGGTAGTGGTCTGGATCGCGGTAAGAACCAGCGCCAACGGCACGAAGAGTGCGAAGGTTATGAGGTTGGAGTTGAAAGAGAAGGTATCCGGGTAGAACAGATACTGCCCCAGCCCACCGATCAGACAGTACGGCACGAACCACGCCACAAATCCGTGACCGACCCGATGCCAGTCTATCCGCTCCCGCGCCGTGATGAGCGTCCGGGGGTGGCGACGGTGGACGAGGGAGACGGCGATAAGGACTCCCACGAAGAAGAACAGGAAACTCGCCATGACAAACAGGTAGTATTCCACGGGACTGAGCACTGAGGGGTCTGCCTGTCCGCCGAGCGCGAACGCGACGAGTACGCTGGCACCACTACCGACGACCAACCACGCAAAGAGGATGATCACCAGTCCCAAAACATACCGCCACCCCCGATGCTTACCCCACCGGGCAGCCTCCACGTAAGTCGTGTCTTTCACTTCCGTTCCGATTTTCTGATGTCCTGTGATTGCTTTGATCCTCATCTTCGTCTCCTTTGCTCGTGCGTGTATGTATTGCTCGAATCGGGCTGCTCGAATTGGGCTGTAGTTGCCGTTGCGATTGTTTTTAGGGATCAACGGGATCACCGACGGCTCCGCCAGTGGCTACGCGCACAGCTTGGGCTATATGCCTGATGGGGTTGCCGATGGAGGCAGGATCGGCTCCCGACATGAGGGCGGTGCTGACATCTTCGCTAATGACGCGCAAAACTGCGGTGGTGACAGCCGCGTGCAACCGCACCTCAATATCATCAGATGGGCGGCGCAGGCGATCCGCGATGATCTCGACCAGTTCTCGCTCAATTCGATCGTGAGTCATTAGCCAGGCGGCTCGAAGATCCGGCTCTTTTTCAGCCAGCACGGTCATCTTGATGACAGCCTCGTCGTAGGCTTGCTGCTCGACATCTTTGGTTCGGTTCGTTGCCCATTCAAGGAGGTGATCTTCAAGAGAGACTTCCCGAGGCCAGCGGCGCAGCACCGCCACACACTCCTCGACATCCTGCGCCAAGACCGGCTCAGCACAGCTTTCCTTGTTGCGGAAGTACCGCCAGAGGGTTCGCACCGAGATTCCAACCGCGCTTGCGATTTGTTCGCCGCTCGTGGCAGCAACACCGTGTTCCCAGAACAAACGCGCTGCCTCCCGCGAAATCTCCAGACGTACCCGCTGTTGCCGTTGTGCATTCATCCCCCCTGATTTGCGATCGCCTGATTTGTGATTGCTCATCGCGTTGCTGTCACCATCACTCGCCATAGCCGTCTTTCGTGCCATATTTGTCATTTAATGACATTTTGTCACTAAATGACATACCTCGCAAGAGATAGCTTTTGCAAATGATTTACACCGCGCTGCTGATTTCGGACTTGACCCCAGTTTTGATTACGAAAGCTCCTTGTTTGCTTACCGCGTTGTATAACTGCTGTTTGCAAATCGGTTGTCCGCTTATCCACTATCCATTCAGTATCTCTAAGTGGCAGCAGATCGCCTCAAACTTTGTATCAAGGTCGCTAGTCCATCCGCTTCAGCAATTTGCAATTTGTTAGCCTTACACGGTTGGGGAACGCTCCAGCGCAACTCGATCCCAATGTCCTAAATTGGCTGCTGCTTCATAGGTGCTTTGGAAAAAGGCAAGGAGCATTGCATCTGGATCGTCAGCTTGTCTCACGGCTTCATAGGGTAGGATAAACTCTTGCATCTCTGAGCTGTAAAAAGCTTCTGTGGGTTGGATTGGGTAATCTCGAAACCCTTCCGGCGCAGGGTAAGCGTAAGCGTAAAAAACAGGCTCCACAACTGACCCACCCCCAGGCCAAAAGCCGCAGCTACTAACTTCATGTGAATAAGCTTCTCGTGTGACCCAATCTGCCATATTCGGAACTCCTCCTGGGTGTTCTGGCGCACGACGACCAGAGAAACGAGTCACAGCCAAGTCAAAGCTGCCCCAAAAAAAATGTACAGGGCTGGATTTACCAATAAACTGGGAACGGAATAAGGTCATGACCCGATCGACTTGCACGAGAATTCGCCAGAACCGTTGTGCATACTCCGGATCGTAAGCTGCGTGTTGATAGTCCTGATCGAACGGGATGGGTTCTGACACTTCTTGCGGCATTGTCCAGATTTGAACTTCGATGCCGATGTCGCTCAATGTAGTTAGCACCATTTGGTAAAAATCTGCCACAGAGCGAGGAGCCAGTGCAATTCTTTTAGTAATGCCGTCGCTAGTGTCGATTTGTAGTTGATGGTCGAGAAAATCAAAGCTAATTTGAAAGTTACGAGTTCCGCAAGGGATTGAAGCGGTTGTTAGTCCACGCGGTGTGACATAAAGAGTAGATTGCCACCAGTGATTGAGTTTAGGTGCCAGTGCCAACCGGATTTTACCGATGACTTGCGTCCATAGATGGAGAGTTGCATAGGTATCCTGCCAAGCTGCTAAGGGCAAACTGGGCCAAACGATGTCAATGGAAGTACTTTGATTAGAAACAGCCATGAAAATCACCCACATGAGAAGAACATGTTGAAGAAATGAGAAGGAAATCTAGATGAAATCAGAATCGCTATCAATAGTCTTTTCCCTGTTCATCTGCAAAACACCATAACCACTGCTCCCCCAATTCAGCCGAACTAACTACTGCATGATTGGTTGCTTCATAATGACGACGAGCGTGTTGATGCTTAGAAGAATCGCAGCACAGCATTTTGCCACAGGTTTGGCAAATCCGCAGGTGTACCCAGCGGCTATTTATTTTAATGCACTCTTCACAACGAAATACGGGATAGGCTGCTTTAGAAATCAGGTTTTCCACAGTTAGATTGTTGAGATGTTCGCAAGTCATAGTTTTTTGGTATCCCTGGTAGAAGACAACGGTGAACAGAATGATTGAGGCTGATGTGAAACCGGAAATTAAGGTGTTCTACTGGATGCTTTAACGGAGCGAGGGCAGTGTCTTCTGTACAGTAGAGGTAACTTCTAGGAATCGATAGCGAGTAAAACTGCTTCAAGTCCAGCGTATCAATCAATGATTGATACGCTTGGGGCAATAATTGTGCGTAACTGGATTGAGCCATTTCGAGGTCAGCATCGTTGAGAAATGCTTCTCGCCACATCTCAAACGGCATCACCATCGTATGATCGTCCGATTCTCTAGCTAGGGAGTCAAATAACGCTTGATAATGCGGCGGAAGGCTATCTCTGAGGCTTTCACCATCATTGAGGCAATTTTGTTCCAACTTTTATCAAATCGGCAGCCTTTTCTCCAATCATAATTGCTGGTGCATTTGTGTTTCCTGTGATCATAGTTGGCATAATCGATGCATCAACAACTCGTAACCCTTCAATCCCCCGTACCTTGAGTTGAGGATCGACAACCGCCATTTGATCAATACCCATTTTGCACGTCCCAACAGGATGCCACGCTGTACCGCACGTTTGCCGAATATAATCTTCGATTGCTTTGTCGCTATGCACAGAACTCCCTGGAGCAATTTCCTCGCCCCGGAACTCATTAAACGCATCGGAGTACACAATTTGACGCAAAATTTTAAGTCCTTCAACCATCAGTTGCATATCAGATTCTTTCTGAAGATAGTTGACCTGAATTAACGGTGGGTCGAAGGGGGAGGAGGAACGTAGTCTTACGCTACCACGACTTTCAGGACGGGTGATGTAAAAGGAAAAGGTGAATCCCAAACCTTCACGTGCATAGGCAGGATCGACATATAAAATTGGAACAATTGTAAATTGCAAATTAGGCGCTGCATCTAAATCATTGTTGGTATGCAGAAATAACCCAGCCTCTCCCCCATTACTACTTGGCGCAAGGGGCACGTCCTGAGTAGACTGGTAGGCAATAACAGCAAGTGGGTGATCTTGAAGATTCTGGCCTACACCCGGCAAATCAACAACTACAGGAATGCCGGAAGCTCGCAGATGTTCTGCTGGTCCAATTCCAGAAAGCATGAGCAGTTTAGGAGAATCGAAGGCACCAGCACTCAAAATCACCTCGGAGTTGACCCTGATTTGATACTCCGTTCCGTTTTGAACATACACTACCCCTACTGCACGCTTTCCCTCAAAGAGTAAACGAGTCACCAATGCTCCTGTTTGAATGGTCAAGTTGGGGCGATCTTTAATCGGACGCAGAAATGCCACTGCTGTACTTTGGCGCTTGCCATCTTTCACGGTCACTTGGTAAAGTCCTGCACCTTCCTGCTGTACGCCATTAAAGTCGGGATTTTGCTCATAGCCCTGTGCGATCGCGGCTTCCACAAAGCGTTGCGACACTTTTGCAGGAGAAAGTGGATCTGTGATACTAAGTGGTCCATCAACCCCGTGAAATAACGATGCTCCCCGCTGCTGGTTTTCCGATTTCTTGAAGTAAGGCAAGACATCCTGATAACTCCAACCAATATTACCTAACGCTTGCCAGCTATTGTAGTCACGTTCATTGCCTCGTATATAAATCATGCCATTAATCGAACTGCTGCCGCCCAAGACTTTACCGCGTGAAGATAAAATTTTGCGGTTATTTAAGTAAGGTTCCCCTTCAGTTAAGTATGCCCAGTCCACTTCCGAGCCTAAGAGTGTAGTAGGCCACAATGAGGGAACTTGAAGTTCTGGCTTGGTATCAGGATCACCCGCTTCGAGCAGCAATACTTTAGTATTAGGGTCTTCTGTAAGACGGTTGGCAACAACGCAGCCTGCTGAACCGGCGCCAATCACAATATAATCAAAAGCAGCACTGTGATGGTATGTAGTTGTCATGATTTCTCCTTTTCAGGTCATTGTTTGTTGAATGACGGCGACATTAGTGGGTTGGCGATCGCAAATTCTGCTGCTAGTCGCGCCCTGCCACAATCATCTTTTCTGCCAAACCAACCGGGTTAGAAAACATGACCTCGTGACTACCGGGCATTTGCACGAACCGAAATAGCCCCAAGCGGCTAGACATTCTGGGATGCCAACCCCAATCGCCTTGAGGAAGGACGTTGTCTTCGGTACAGTAGAGGTAGCTTTTGGGGATGGGCAGCGAGTAAAACTGCTTCAGGTCTAACTTGTCAAGCCACGGTTGATACGGTTGGGGCGATAATTGTGCGTAACTGGATCGAGCTAGTTCGAGGTCAGCGTCGTTGATAAACGCTTCTCGCCAAATCTCAAAAGGTAGCATCACCGTATGATCGCCCGATTGTCTCGCTAGCTGATCGGATAACGCTTGAGAGTGCGGTGGGGTGTTATCGTTGAGGCTTTCACCATCATTGAGGACAAAGGCATTGAAGAAGATGAGTCGTCGAATGCGATTGCTGATTGCTTCAGCAACTTTGGCAATAATTGTCCCACCGAAACTATGTCCGACTAGAACGATATCATTTAAGTCTTTACTCACAATGTAATCGACGATTGATTGCGTGCATTGAGCATGGTTGACGTTTTTGTTCACGCCTTTGCCATGTCCAGCGATCGTGGGCGCAAAAGCATGATGTCCCTTTGCTTCTAGTTGATCAATGACTGCCTGCCAAGCAGAACCATCATGCCAGGAGCCATGAACTAAGACAAAAGTTGACATAGAATCCTTCCTTGTAGATGTGATCTGAAAATCAAGCTCGTCTGTTCTCTCTTGAAATGGGTCAGTTTGCTGTGTATCCGCCATTGATCACTAAGGATTGTCCAGTGATGTAGCTGGCAGCATCAGAGCAAAGGAAAACAACAACTTGAGCGACTTCTTCTGCCTGAGCAATGCGACCCATCAGCACCATAGCTGTAACAGCATCAGCCGTCACGCCCAATTTTTCAAAGACACGATTAAGACCCTCAGTCGCAATGTTTCCAGGATTCACCGCGTTAATCCGGATGCCCTGCTTAGCATAATCCAGTGCTGCCGATCTTCGCTGACGCTCGTTCGCGTAGCGTGTCGTAGACAAGACTCGCTAATGCTAGCCTGCGGCAACGCCAAGGGCGAACGCAAACGCAGCAGCACTTCGCTATCGCGTTAGTCCCATAACGGCATGTTTACTCGCGCTGTAAGGAGAGCCTCCTGGCAGTCCAAACAAACCTGCAAGTGAGGAGTTGTTAACAATTACGCCCGATTCTTGAGATAACATGTGCTGAATTTCATATCCCATGCACAAAAACAGTCCCCAGACGTTGATCTCCATGAGTTTGTCAAACTCCTCGATCGATTGTTCATGCAGGGGTTTCAAGAGTTCCTCATTGCCTACATTGTTGAAAGCACAATCGAGTCGTTCGTAGGTTACAACGGTCTTTTGCACTAATGCTTTGTTTCCTAAGATCGTGATCAATCATCCCTAGCAGTGAGATTTGCATGAATCAGACTGGTGCATAAATCGTTTCGTCTTCTTTGCGCCAAGCTGGATCAACTAGACAAACGAAAACAAGGGGTTCGTCGCCGTAGTTGTGAAGGAACTGAATGGCATTTGGAGGAATGTAAACCGCATCGCCTGGTTCAATGCGACGAACTTCGCTATCGATCGACATTTCGCCAACACCGCTAATGATGTAATAAACCTCAGAAGTCTTTAGAGAATGGGGAATCGAAGTTTCGCCAACAGGCAAGATCGCATACGCCAAACTGTAACGCAAGTTGATGTCTTGTTTGTCAGGATGAAGCAGTTCGCGCAGAACAGTTCCATCTCCAGCGATAATTTCTTCACAGTCGTTTAGTTTTTGGATCAGCATACATTTTTTAGGTTGGCAATTACACAATCGGAGCAAGTTCAAAATCTGTAAATTTTGGAGAAGAAATTTGCCTGTTCCACGCGCCGTTGAATTACGTACTGATAGGGCGAAATCCCCATCGTTCGCTTAAACAAACTTGCACAGTAAGTCGGGCTGATGTAAACTACACTTACCAGTTCGGCTAAGGATAAATCACGATTCAGATGAGCATGAATGTAATCGATCGCTTGCTGCAATTGGCTGTAAGTTAAGCTTCTATTCTCAGGCATGATAATTTGTACGACCTCAGAATAGTGGCGCAACAGATGAATCACTAACGCTTGAGACGGAGACAGTATTTTATCTTTTTCAAAATGCTGTCTCCTATTTTACTTGTTGCTTCCGTAGAGGAAACCTCAAGTATTAATGTCCACCTGAGATCGCTGGAGGGGTTGTTGCCAGGAGCTGAAGTTCCCATGCAAGGGCCACTGCACTAGCACCGCCATGCTCAAGAAGAATCTCTGATACACCCGCAGATGTTTCTGTGCGAGCCCAGTCACGTTGCCATTCAGCAAGTACAGCCATCCAGTTGATTGGAACTGCACCAGCCTGAACCATTCGGCGAACCGCCATGTCATGAGCTTCCGCACTAACACCGCCCGAAGCATCGGTAACGATGAATACTTCATAACCTTCACCCAGCGCCTGGATTGCTGGCATTGCGAGACATATCTCGGTCCAAAGCGCAGCAAGTATAAGTTGCTTGCGGCCGCTTTTCTTCACTACATCTGTAACGTTTGGATCTTCCCAAGTATTGATGAAAGTGCGGTTGATCGGTTTTTGATCGGGAAAAACATCCTGTAGTCCCTTGATGATGTAACCCCCTCTCTCTTCAATGACTGTGGTCAGGATTGTGGGTACGTTAAACACTTTTGCCGATTTAGCAAGACCAATCACATTGTTAATGATCATCGTGGGTTCATGGCTGTTCAAGTTGGTGAACTGATAAGGCTGGTGGTCAATCAGTACCAGGATGCTATCTTCTGGACGAAGCAGTCCTTCTAAGCCGATTTTTGGATTTTTAGACATCGCTATAAGTCTCCATTCAAGTTTACTTTTTAGACACGCCCTAGTGGCGTGGCAAGGCTAAAATAGTGCAAAAATAAGTTATTGTCGTGTGGGCATCTTGCCAGCAGATGACGGGCTAGTAGTTCACCAACCCAAAATTGCTAGGCTAGGGCAAGCAGGGGGAGAAAGAGATTTTTTTTGCTGCTATTAACCTTGCAAAGTTTTCTTGCGAGACTACTAGAAGCCCATCCCACAAGAGAGTTTTAATGCAACATTTAAGGCTTGCCACGCCACTAGCGTGTGATACCATTTCACTAAGATTTTGATACAGACCCAAATCCAGAAACCTTTACAAAAGATAGGTTTCTTAATTTTGAATTTTGAATTGGTATGAGTCTGAATCAAAGGGGTGAATCACACAGTTTTTTCACAAGCCAGAAATTCAGCAGGTCACTGATTATTCCTGCTGAAGAAAGTCCAGTAACAAGGGATTGATCTGATCGGCGTGAGTCCAGTTGATGGCGTGCGGCCCGCCAGGGATGACAACAAGTTGACTGTTTTTAATCAGCTTTGGAAGTCTTGCTGCGGTGGACTCCAGTGGCAAAATGCGATCGCTATCTCCATGAATAATCAGAGTTGGTACATCAATGCGGGGCAAATCGTCGCGGAAATCGGTGAGCCAAGAGGGTACACAGTCCAAAGTCCCTTTAGCAGAAGCTCCTACTGCTACATTCCAACTGGCTTGAATTGCTTCATTGCTGATGCGTTGGCGAAGCCTCTCGGAACGAGAATCGCCAAGCAATACATCAACATTGAAAAACTCTTTGAAAAAGGCAGAGAAATAAGCTGGACGATCGTCAACAATCGCTTTCATAATGCCATCGAAAACGCTTTGATCAACACCCTCTGGATTGTCGTCTGTCTTTAACAGAAACGGTGAAACGGGAGCTATCAGCACGGCTTTCTGCACCCGCTCTGAGCCGTATTTGCCAAGATAACGTGTGACTTCACCCGTTCCCATTGAGAAACCGACCAGCACGGTATTTTGCAAGTCAAGCTTGGTCATGAGTGTATTCAAATCGGCGGCGAAGGTATCGTAGTCATAGCCAGATGAGGGCTGACTGGAGTTGCCAAATCCTCGGCGATCGTAGGTAATTACTCGATATCCTGCATTCAGTAAAACTAAAACCTGCTTCTCCCAGGAATGTCCGTTCAATGGAAATCCATGAATCAGAACAATCGGTTGTCCTGTCCCAAGATCTTCGTAGTAGAGATCGATGGTTGCAGAGTTTTCTTGACCAACGGTAATGTAAGGCATGAGAGGTTTCTCCATTGTAAATTGATGATGTGTTTTTGTCTGTTGCATCACAATCACCGTCTTAACAATGCTGCGTTAAGCAGCAGACTTCAGATAGGGCAAGCATCCATTGCCTACCATCGCTTCAGAACAACGAGAATCCTTCATTGTTGCCCGAGCGCGATCGCCGCGTTTGCCACCTCTAAGATTGCTTTATTTTTGGCTGACATTTGAATCTCTCCTCTGTTCAATTGGATGCTTTAAGCGATAACTTCGTTAAGCTTTCCTTCTCTACGAGAGGCTGCGCCAACGGAACGCTGCGCGTAGCTTGCTTCCCCGTAGGGGTACGCTAACGCTGTTGCTCTACCAATTCCCAATGTTTCTCCTATTCCAATCAATATTGACCTTCAGCACACAATCAAACTCCGATCCGTTTAGCAATTATTAACGCTGTAAAGCTGGTCTAATCTTCTGTAAACTTCAGCACAATTTTGCCCCGTGTTCCTCCCTGCTCTAGACGCTGATGTGCCAGAACGACCTGATCCCAAGAAAATACTGAATCAATCACTGGACGAAGCTGATGACGCTCGATGAGTTTTGTCAAAGCCTCTAATTTTGCTCGGTACTGGGGTGAAAAAACAAAATGAATCGTCAGATTCTTACCCCATGCTTCAAGAAGCGATTGCGGTATTGCAATGTCTACAATGCTTGTAAGCCTACCAAAGGGACGAATGATTTCTAAACTACGCTGAATTGTTTCTTTGCCGATCGTATCTAGAACTAAATCCACACCCAGTCCATTTGTTTCTTGACGAATGACTTCTACGTAATCTTCATTTTTGTAATCAATCACTCGATCTGCGCCCAGTTCTGTCACGAAATCTCGGTTTCTAGAACTACACGTCGCAAAAACGTATGCCCCTATCGCTTTGGCGAGTTGAACTGCGATCGAACCCACTCCACCCGCACCCGCATGGATGAGAACTGTTTCACCAACTTGTAGATTGCCCCTAGTCACTAGACAATCCCAAGCAGTTCCGCCTGCAAGCGGAAAAGAAGCTGCTTCAATGTGCGATAGATTTGCAGGCTTCAATGCAACAATCGCTGCATCAGCCACATGATACTGAGCGTAGCTACCAAATTCTCCAAAAATTTGCGGCGAGTAATATACGTTGTCTCCCACCTTGAAATCAGTCACAGCTTCGCCAATTGCCTCAATCACCCCTGAAACATCGACTCCAAGGATGGCAGGTAGTTGAACCAGTTCCTTGTAATCACCACGACGAGTTTGGTAATCGACAGGGTTAATCGAGGTTGCACAAACTCTGACTAACACCTGATTCGCCTTCAGTGTTGGTATGGGAACAGTTTGAATCTCAAACTTTTCAGCATCACCAAACGCAGTTAATACGGCTGCTTTCATAGATTCCATCTGTGCCAACTCTCCTTGATTTAGAATAAACAGTGACGGAATTTTGATACCACTCAGCGTAGGTAAGTTCTCCCTTTCAAGACGCAGCGTGGAACCGATCGTGCTGTCGAGGAACGCGCGGATCAACGTTGCTACCTCCTCCGCATGGGTCTCCAACGCGAAATGTCCGGCATCGAGCAGATGAATCTTTGCATCCGGGAGATCTCGCTGATAAGCGGCAGCACCAGCGGGCAGAAACGCCGGATCATGACGACCCCAGACGGCGAGAAGCGGCGGACGGTACTCACGAAAGTAGGACTGGAAGGCTGGATAGAACGCGACGTTGCTGCGGTAATCGAGGATCAGATCGAGCTGGATCTCCTCCGCGCCCGCTCGCCCCATGTAGGCGATGTCGAGTTCGTAGCCGTCGGGCGACAAAAGGTTTGGATCGGCTCCGATACCGTACTGCCAATTCCGGATTGTGTCTGGCGTGAGCGAGGAGCGGCAGGCTTCCCGATTCGCTGCGCTCGGTTCGCGCCAATAGGTCTCCCACGATCCCCATTCATCACTGAAACCCTCAAGGTAGGCGTTGCCGTTCTGCGAGATAATCGCAGATATCCGTTCAGGATGGCGCATTGCCAGACGCAGACCTATTGGCGCACCGTAGTCGAAGATGTAGAGTACGTATTGATCGAGCGACAAAGCATCGACGAAGCCCTCGATTACGTCGGCAAGGTGGTCGAACGTATAGTCGAACATCCCGCGTGGCGGTGCCTTAGTCTGTCCGAAACCAGGCAGATCCGGCGCGACGAGCCGAAAGCGATCGGCAAGCAGAGGGATCAGGTTGCGGAACATGTGGCTAGCGGTCGGAAAGCCGTGCAACAGCAGTATCACTGGCGCATTGCTTGACCCCGCCTCGCGGTAGAACACTTCGACATCGCCGACCTGTCGAAACCCGTAGCGTATTTTCATCGTACAATTCTCTTTTTTGATTTTCTTCCGACTGAACTTCGACACTCAGATTTGGAATCTTGGACACCTTTCGCATACCCTACGATCGCCGCTCCTAAACCGCGAGAACCGCCCGTTACCAGTGCAACTTTGCCTGCAAGTGTTGTCATCTCGCACTGTCGTTCGACTACTGCGCTACAAACCCACCATCTACCATCAACATTTCACCTGTTATGAACGATGCTATGTCAGATGATAAAAACAGAACTGCATTTGCAACTTCAAGCGGTGTTCCAATTCGTCCGATCGGGTGAAGTCCTGTTATATAAGCTTTGACCTCATCCTGCCCACCTGTAGCTGCTTCAAACATATCTGTTTCGATTGACCCTGGTGCAACGGCATTAATGCGAATACCCGCTTTGGCATATTGGAGCGCGGCGGCTTTTGTTAAACCTACTACTGCATGTTTACTCGCGGTGTAGAGGGGTACGCCAGGAAGTGCAACGACTCCAGCCCCAGATGATGTATTGACGATTGCACCACTTCCCTGTTTCAACATCTGAGCAATTTCATATTTCATCGACAACCAAACGCCTTTGACATTGACGTTCATAATGCGATCGTATTCCGCTTCTGTTTGCTCAATCAATGAGGGATTTTCGCCGACCATTCCTGCATTATTAAAGGCAATATCTAACCGACCAAAAACGCCAACCGCTTTATCAACCATTGCTTTAACATCGGCTTCTTTCGTGACATCTGATTGCACAAAAAACGCCTCTCCGCCAGCTTCCTGAATCAATCGAACCGTTTCTTCACCTTCATCTATTCGACGACCCACTACCACCACTTTTGCCTGTTGTTTGGCATAAGCGATCGCGGTTGCTCGACCGATGCCCGATGTTCCGCCAGTCACCAAAGCAACCTTGTCTTTCAGCATCATGATAGTTACCTCTTGTTGTGAATGGCTGTGTCACTTTGTCAAAAACTCAATGAGCAATACGTGTAGGGGCCAGCAATAAGAAGCACCTCCTACAACCAGGATGAGTACGATCCTGATTGCAACATGGCGGGTTTAGGCATTGATATTTGCTGGCTCCTACATTTAGTCGCGATCGATCAGTGCGTTTGAGGGCAAGCTCGGATCAAGTACCTTGCGCGCACTGTCAACCCCTACAACGGGCAGTGTACCCGGATCGAGCATGCCGAGTTGAACCAATACACTCGCCTGATCCCAGTAGAGATGTTCGTGGGCTAGCTTGTCGTCATGAAACTGAACAATTGCTACCAATGCCACTTCAACCCGTTTAAGAGTCGGAGCAATGCCGGGTAGCATCCAGTCCATCTGAATGGTATGAGTGAACTTAGCCACCATTTCATCGACGAGTTGATTGGTCCCGATTGTGCGCGAGACCGGAGTCAGCTCCATGTCCGGCGGTATCTGTGGAATGAAGTATTTGGAATAAAACTCGCGCAGTGCTGGTTTCCCTACTCCCCCAATCATTACCGGAATGCCGTTAACGTAAGCATCCTCAACCATCGTGGCGAGAGCATCTTCAGTGTTGTGAGCGTCAAACTCGTGCCGCAGATGCTCATCCCAAAGTTCTTGCAAAGACTCCTGGGCTGGTGTCAAATTGGTAGTTGCTTTTAAAGAAGCTTGTCCGTCTACAGTTTGCTCTTTGACCATGATTAAATACTCCTGGTTCTATCTATCTAAAGTGTCTTGAGTTCCAATGCTTGACTGCTTTCAGATTCTTAAAATGATTTGTCAGATTTTTGTGATGTTAGTGAACTTGTTTCAATAGACGTATAAGCATTCAGCGCCTGTTTCACGAATCAGTTTGGCAGTTTTTTCACCTTCTGCATCGCGTCTGCCTGAGAATACTACCTTTGCTCCAGCAGCACCAAATGCGATAACTTCTCTGCGAGACGCTACGCGAACGTTAAGCTTTCCTTCTCTACGAGAGGCTGCGCCCTAAGCGTAGCTATGCCGCAGGCTTTACGGAACGCTACGCGTAGCTTGCTTCCCCGTAGGAGTACGCTAACGCGGTTACACGACCAATTCCTGAAGTTCCGCCAGTGACTAACGCCACTTTATCTTGCAGTATCATTCTGTTTCTCCTGTTTCAATTTCGTCAGTTTGTATCGGGTAAGTTTGTCTCAGCAACTCAGTGACTTCTTGCGCGATCGCAATCAGGGCATGATTAACTGAGGAGTCGCGAAGAGAACCAGTCTGAGGTGTACCTTCATGCCCAGAATTATTCTTGCCTTGTACTAGTGAATGCGTCATAGAACTATCCTCAATGAAATACCGATTTGTAATTCACTAAATCAATACGCAGGAATTCAGTTGTTGGCATGGTTCAAAAAGCGGCAAATTTGTTCAGTGAAACAGGCAAAATCTAGCCATCAAAATTAGATGGCTTACAGCACTTACAGGCAAGTCAGATATGAATTGAGAGCAAAGATCGGGGAACTTAATAACTTGCAGCAATCATGGCAGCCATCAACTCCGTCGTGTTCCAGCGCTCGGTGTACCGAATTCTATTGATAAACAGGGCTGGGGTAGTCGTCACTCCACTCTGTATTCCGCCTTCGATATCTTCATTGATGCGATCGACATACACTTGTTTAGACAACTCTTTGAGAAATTGAGGAATGTCAAGCCCTAAATCATTGGCGTACTCGACAAGATAACCGTTCTCCAACCTTTGTTGATGGTCAAATAAAGTATCGCTCATTAACCAAAACTTTCCTTGAGCGGCGGCGGCAACGGCTGCTTGGGCTGCCCGTTGTGCCTGGGGATGAATCTGGATCTGTGGAAAATGGCGGAAGATAAAACATAAATAATCCTCTCCAAAAGAAACCGTAAGCTCTTGCCGAATGATTTTAATCAGTTTGTAAACGGCTGCACTTCTAGGACATTGATAATCCCCATACATCACTAATACCACGGCGGCACTTAGCACACCTTGACTGTGATCTTGGATTGAAGCTGGCACAACTAAAGAACTGGAACTATGGTCGTCGATCATCTTTCTACATCTGTATCAAGCATGGAACCTTGCGATTCACTTGCTCAATCCACATGAATTCAATATAAGCAATTGGGTTTTAGTTGTCGTCTACAGTGAGTTAACATTTTTAGGCTGTAATTTGATGGAGCAGCCGCTCCTTCTTAAGATAGAAGGTAGGCTCTAACTCAAGTTAGACTCAAAACTTAATTGCACGGTCAATCCTATCTGTCTGACGTGAACGAGAGCCGTTGCCTACATCATATGGCGGATCGGGCGAACAATCACTTCGTTGACATCGACATCATCCGGCTGAGACACGGCATACAGAACAGCGCTGGCAATCGTATCCGGGTTGAGTGCGTCTTTGCGAAGTTCTTTCAAGAAGCCTTTTGTTGGCTCGTCTGTGATATCAGAGCCGAGTTCGGTCTCAACCACGCCGGGAGAGATGGCGGTGACGCGAATCGTTTTTGACTCTTGCCGCAGTCCCTCAGAGATTGCCCAAACTGCATACTTGGTCGCGCAATAAACAGCAGCAGTGGGCACTACCACATGAGCACCAATAGATGCCGTATTGATGATCTGTCCGCCACCTTGCGCTTCCATGATCGGCAAAGCTGCTGCAATGCCATTCAACACGCCCTGGATATTCACGTTAATCATGTTGTCCCATTCCTCGACCTTCAAGGCGTTCATCGGCGATAAGGGCATCACGCCTGCATTGTTGAAGATGACATCGACGCGATCAAACTTGTCTTTTGCAAACCCAATGAACGCTTTCACATCTTCTCGATCGGTGACATCTACGGCTTTAAATTCTGCTGTACCGCCTGAGGCGTGGATCTCCTCAACAATCTTTTCGAGCTTTTCGGTGCGTCGTGCGCCCAAAAGCACCTTTGCACCGTTTCGAGCAAGTAACTTAGCTGTGGCTTCGCCAATCCCGCTACTGGCTCCAGTGATCG
This sequence comes from Nostoc sp. UIC 10607, assembly GCF_047228265.1. Classification (NCBI taxonomy): domain Bacteria; kingdom Bacillati; phylum Cyanobacteriota; class Cyanophyceae; order Nostocales; family Nostocaceae; genus Nostoc; species Nostoc sp. UIC 10607. The sequence goes on from NZ_JBIQNW010000007.1 coordinate 156,152, forward strand.
CAATGACTTTGTTCTCAATGTTTAACATCGTTGTTTTCCCTTCTGTTCGAGTTGAGTGCTGTGAACTAAATATTGATTTCCATTTCCTGAATCATGAAGGTGAAACCCTTGTCCACAATTCTGTAAATTTGCTCATGTCTAGGAAAGCGATCGCTTCGATTACCTGGTCATCTTTCATGCGGAAATACCAGGTGTAGGTATTCCGATACGGTCTGCCGTCTCTGGCAGTCGCCTCTCCGTCCCATAGCACGATCACCATATCGCCATCCGCCCAGATGCCGCGCACAGTCGGGACGATTGGAGTTGATAATCGGGCACTGGTCGGGCTAACGACTTGATCGAGTAATGCTTGTCGGCTGCGATATGTGCCCGCAGTTGCACCCGTCCCAGTAATTGTCCAGGTTACATCCGGGGCAAGCAGATCAAATGCACTGCCAGTTCCGTTGCGCCATTGGTCGAAAGACTGCTGGACAGTTGCTTTGTTGCGTTGCTCGATCATCTGAGTTGCTTGTGCATCTGCTGGATTAGACGCAGTTGCTTGGGATAAGTCTGCGATCGCTGAAGGCTGAACCAGAGAGGACTGCTGATTCAACGCTGTCGAGTAATCACTTGACTCAAATGCAGTCACATTCGATTGAATCTCTGCCTTCGCGCGAGCTTGCATCATCACCGGAATAGCCAACAGCCCAATCAGTCCTGCTCCCGTGAAAATTTGACTTAAATAACGCACTATTTCAATCTCCTCAAGCTAATTTTTACTTGGATTTGCTTCCAGTCAATCTATCAACAGCAGCTTCTATTGCAGTTTGTCCGGTGCGCGTTTCTATCTCTGGGCTACTTTCAAAGACGATATGACCAGAGTTGAAACCGCGCATCATCTCGCTGTAGCTGTTGACGGCTTCAGGTGAAAAGCCAAAGCTGGAAATTGTTGCTTGCCAGTCGCTTTCGGGAACAGCAATTGCCTGTACATTACGGTTAAGCACAGCGGCAAAAGCAGCAGCGACATCGTTTGGTGAGTAGTCGATCGGACCATGCAGTTCGATGATGCGCTGACCTTTCCAGTCTTCAATCATGGCTTCAGCCGCAGTGCGCCCGATGTCTTCGGTCGAAACCATAGGCAGCCGACGATCGAGTGGAGCAAAAAAACTGGGCAGTACCCCTAGTTCGGCAGCGATCGCGGCGGCACTCCCCCAATTCTCCATAAACGATGCCGCTCGCAGAACTGTGACGGGAACTGCCAAGTTGCCCAACATGCGCTCTAAAATATGGGTCGTCAAAATGTTGCCCGTACCGGAAGCGTGCTGTGAACCAACCGAAGACAGTAACACGACCTTCCGTGCATCAGCGTTTGTAAGGGCTTCAACATAACACTCGCCGATCTGTTCTGCCAGCGCAAACATATCGCTGACGTTGTAAGCAGGTGGGTTCATCACATAGACGGCATCCGCTTCACGCATCGCGGCGGTCATCGCTTCGACATCAGTGACTTCGGCAATCGCTACGTCTGCACCTTTCTGTCGCCATGTACTGGCAGCTTTATCAGAGCGCAAGACAACGCGCACTGGAAAATTTCTCTCAAGCAAAGCGTTAGCCACTGCTGAACCTGTCTGTCCCGTCGCTCCAAAAACTACATACATAAGGTTCTCCTGCTCATTAATCATTCCGGTCACTCAGGCGATTTTTGCCTTCTTGCATCATTGCCTGATCCTCATCTTGTCTATTCGTGTAAGTTCAGCATAGGTTGGAAAAGCTGTTCTTGAAATGCCCAAACCTATCCGATGATTGCCTAATTCTCCAGAGCGATCGTTTGCAGAGATTCTATAATGTCAACTGTAAGGTATTGAGTTAGTCGAGTCTCTGCTATGACAGTCGCAATCTCTCGCCCTGAAATAATCGCGGATCACCGCCAAGAAATCGCCACACGGATCGTGCGGCATACCAAATCCAGCGGCAACATTATCCAACCCACGGCGATCGAGCAATTAGACTTTGCGCGCTCAGATACAGTATCTACCGCACCTCATAGCGTGTATGAACCCATCCTGGCGATCGTCGTTCAAGGTCAGAAAAAAGCATTTCTGGGTGAGGAGACATATCAGTATGGTGCAATGCAGTATCTCGTCGTTTCCGTTGATTTACCGCTGAGTGGCTTTGTGACTGAGGCGACACCTGACAAGCCGTATTTAGGGCTGAAGCTGAACTTAGACTTGATGCAATTGTGTGAGATGGTTGCCCAAATGGGTTCCAGTTCGGCAAAGCCAGAAAACTCTATTCGAGGTATATCGGTTAGCAACGTCGATCCAGCGTTGATGGAGTGTGCCCTTCGCCTCGTCAAGCTCTTAGACACTCCGCAACACATCTCCATGCTGGCACCGTTAATGATTCGTGAACTCTATTACCATCTGCTGTTGGGTGAACAAGGGGAAGCCGTGCGTCAAATTGCCACATCCGGCAGTAATATGCAGCGAATTGCTTTAGCGATTCAACAAATCAAATCTGATTTTACCAAGCCGATGCGGATCGAGGATTTAGCGAGTCAGATCGGGATGTCTACTTCGTCGTTCCATCAGCATTTCAAGCAAGTCACTTCGATGAGTCCGCTTCAGTATCAGAAGCAGTTAAGACTGTTAGAAGCGCGTCGTTTGATGCTCGCTGAGGATTTCGATGCGACCTCTACTGCCTACCAGGTGGGGTATGAAAGTCCGTCACAGTTTAGCCGGGAATATTCGCGCCTGTTCGGTGCGCCGCCCATTCGAGACATTGAACGGTTACGGACAGCTTGAGCGAAGATTGGCTAGTTATCCATCGACCACAGCATGGCTAGCGATGGCAAGGGTGGTGCGAGTGCCAATGTATTTGGGTCCGAAGGAGCAGTAACTGCAACAAATTTAGTCCCTGGACTGGCGACTCGTTGCGCTTCGCGGTTCATCAGATCAGTGAAATTCTGAGGCTGTTGGGAATCAATTGCAAGTACACCCTACAAACTGACAATGCCGCGCTTAACGGCAACAATCACAGCTTGGGTGCGATCGCTTACATCCAACTTATTCAAAATCCGATTGACATGGGATTTAACAGTGCCTTCACCGATACTCAAAGCCGCCGCAATCTCGGCATTACTCATTCCCTGCGCCAGTGAGCGGAGTACTGCTAGTTCTCTTTCACTCAGTTCTGGATTGCTGAGGCGCTGTACCAACTTTGCTCCCACATCGGGTGGAATATACTTCTGGCCCCGATGAACGGTACGAATCGCATTCAGAAGCTCGTCCGGTTCAGTTTCTTTCAACAGATATCCTTTTGCGCCTGCCTGCAATCCCCGATAAATATCTTCATCACTATCATACGTGGTCAGTACAATAATCCGAGCAGATTTAGCAGTAGCACAAATTGCACCGATGGCGGCAACCCCTTCTACTTCAGGCATTCGCAGATCCATTAGCGTTACATCTGGTTGGTGTTCCCGAAAGGCGGCGATCGCTTGTTCCCCATTTTCGGCTTGGGCAATCACCTGCATATCTGGGTCACGGTTAATAATCGTGGCTAATCCTTGCCGAAAAATGGCGTGATCGTCCGCAATCAGAACCCGAATGGTCGTAGCTTGGCTCATTGTGATGCTCACTCAAGGGTTGACGGTGACAATAATTTCTGTTCCTTGTCCAGGTTGACTCCTAATCGTTAGTTGTGCGCCGATGCGCTCTGCCCGTTCGCTCATGCCGAGTAAGCCAAAACCCTCAGAGGCTGAAATACTTCCAACTCCAAAGCCCTGTCCATTGTCTCTCACGCGCAAGCAAAACTGGTCGCGATCGTAGACTAGCTCCACTCGAATTTCGTCGGCATTGGCGTATCTAATCGCATTAGTTAATGCTTCCTGCCCAATTCGTAGTAAGTTATTCTCGACTTCAGTGGGTAGAGAATACACTGCACCCTCAATCTCATAATATAGAGTGACATCCATTGCGGCAGTTCTGATTTGAGCGATGAGACGATGGAGAGCGCTCTGTAAACTGCCCGACTCCAAAAGCTGGGGACGGAGTGCCACGACCGATCGCCGCGCTTCAGTCAATCCAGTTCGCGCCAATTCTTTGATCAGGTCTAGGTGTGCCCCAGTTGCTTCTAAATCATCCGTTAGCACCTGGTTTGCCGCTCCTACCTGAGCCAGAATGCCTGTAAACGACTGAGCGAGTGTGTCGTGAATTTCACGCGCCATGCGGTTGCGCTCCTCCAAAATTGAGGCTTCTTCTGCTTGCTTCAGCGCCGTAATATCTCGCGTCAGCCAAATCACCTGATCGTGATTGATTGGGGCAATGCGAGCCGAAAGCCAGGCTTCTCGTCCATTTAGAAACGTACCATACTCGACTGTGAGGATTTGTTGGGTTTTCAGCACCTGCTGAATATAACTTAGAAATTCATCAGCTTGTTCCTTTCCGAGTTGATGCATGGTTTTACCAATCATTTCCTCAGTGGGTTGACATCGCAGATTTGGTTCCAGTACCATTATTTCAAGGAATCGCCCTTCAGCAGACAGTACAAACAATGGATCGGGAATTGCCTCAATTAGAGTCCGTAGCTTTGACTCTGAGGCTTGTAGGGCTTCTTCTGCTTGCTTGCGATCGTTAATGTCAACGTGGGTTCCCAACATCCGCATGGGTTGACCTGATTCGTCCCAGGCAACAATTTTGCCAACAGAAAGAGTCCATTTCCACTGACCATCCTGGGTACGCTGGCGATACTCTGCTTGATAGCTGGGGATTTCTCCAGCAATGTAAGCACGGTAGGTTGCGACAACTGATTCTCTGTCATCAGGATGCAAACGAGCAATCCATTCAGAAATCGTTTCGTGGAATGTTGCTGGATCGTAGCCCAGCATTAAAGCGTATTCTGGGTTAACAATTCTTTCTTCAGTTTTTAAATCGAGATCGTAGAGTCCCTGATTTGTGGCTGTTAGTGCTAGGCGCAGCCGTTCTTCACTATTTTGTAGAGCGGCTTCTGCTTGTTTGCGATCGCTAATATCCGCAATCACCCCTTCAATGTAGTCATCGTCTGCATTCAGATAAGCAGAGAAAAGTCCCCAAAACACTGTCCCATCTCGTTTTCGCCCCTGTGCTTCATAGCTTCGCACTTCCCGATCCCGCTTCAGCACCTCAAGGAATTGTTGGCGATCGCTGGGATTTACATAGTAGTCTGTGGCGTGTTCAAGCCCAATCATCTCCTCTGATGAATCAAAGCCAAGCAGATTGGCATAGCATTGATTGGCATCGAGAAGTAATCCATCCGAGAGGCGGGTGCGGAAGATGCCAACCTGTGAGTTTTCAAAAATATTGCGGAACTTAGCTTCACTGCGTTGTAATGCCTCTTCTGCTTGTCTACGCTGGGTGGTGTCATTGCCCACCGATAAGATTTCAACGACTTCTCCCTGTTCATTGAAGATGGCTTGATTTGACCAAGCAACCCAAACTCGCCGACCGTCTCGACACAGGTTTTCACCCTCGCCTTGCGGGTACGATTGAGGATTACGAAGTAAATCACGGACAAAGGGTTTGACATCCCGCCCAGAGGTTTCGATGTCTGGAATGATGGTTTCAAATAAGGTACGCCCTACAATCTGATGTTCTTCATAGCCCAGGAGTTTCACCCCATAATCGTTGATGTATCGAATTCGTCCTTGCGTGTCATAGCAAATGATGACGGAATTCGCGGTTTGTAGCAGGTTGCGGTAATTGGCTTCACTTTGTCGTAACGCAGCAGTTCGTTCTGCGACCTGTTGCTCTAAAGTGCAGTTGTAGTCGGCTAGAAGTTTCTCGGCTTGTTTGCGCTCTGTAATGTCCTCAAAGGTAGCGATCGCATAAGTGATATTGCCCTGTTGATCAAAAACTGGTGTTCCCCGTGCCTCAATTAGAATTGAGACATGATCTCGACGAATTTCTATATCTTCAGTCCTAATGCGTTCGCCCCTTAATGCCCGCACAATAGGTAAGCTCTCCGCTGGATAGATTTGATCCGTTCCCGCTACATAAAGCTGATAAGCCTCTGATATCTGCTCCGTTGCTATGGAAGTATCAGTTTCTTTGCCCGTGAGTTGATTGCCGCATTGGTTGGTATAATAAGGGCGACCCGCCGCATCCACGATCGCAATTCCCACCGGAATCGCTTCAAGGAATTGGGCGATCTTGCTTTCCTTAGCCTGTAGTTCTGAGTAAAGGTTGGCATTTTCGATAGCGATCGCTGCTTGAGTCGATAATAGCTGCAAGACCTGCGATCGCTCTGGTGTAAATACTCCAGCTGCTAACCGATTTTCTAAATACAATACACCGACCAGCTTGGCTTGATTCAGCAGTGGCAAACAGAAAATAGATTGAGGCTGGTTCTGTTGAATGTATGGCTCATTAATAAAAGCACCTTCACGAGTCGCATCATTTAAGGCGACAGGCTTCAGAGTCCGAATCACATATTGAATGATTGATTCTGGCAATCGATCGGCAATTGGAATAGACTGTAACACCTGAGTCGCACAAGCATTCTCATCGGTATTGAGTTCACAAGCCGCTTCAATCGACCATTCTCCTGAGTTTTCTAAAATCAGATATCCGGTTTGTGCGCCAGCATTCTCAATTAAAGTTTGCATCAGTGATCGCAGCAATTGCTTCAGTTCAATTTCACGAGAAATCGCCTGTGAAGCTTTCATCACTGCTGCTAAATCGAAAGCGGTATGGAAGGGATTAGGGATAGTTTCAGCAGTAATAGGAATTGATGCAAAAGCGGCTCTAGACGACTGAGAAAAGAACTGTGGATAGCGTTTTTCTAAGTCTTTAACTTTAGCGGTTGCGCCCCAGCGATCGTAGCAATAGTGCGCCTCTTTCATGTAGGTTTGAGCAATTTTTTCTCGGCCTCGCGCCAGATAATGTTTAGCCGCTAATTCATAAGCTAATGCTTCTTCCTGGATATACTCATTTTCAGCAGCACCTGCGATCGCCCGTTCATAAAACTCTTCGGCCTCAAGAAATTGCCCTAAGACTCGCGCTTTCTCTGCCTCGACTAGATAAAATTCATGTAGATAATTCATTTGAGCATGTTCTGCCCATTTCTGCATCTTTTCTTGGTTGGTGTTAACACAGTTTAGCAAAGCTAATTTTTCAGAGTTTGAAGCATCGAGCAATAGGCTCAAAAGCGCCAGAGAATGATAGAAACAGAATACAGGTAAAACCTTTATTGCTGTCACTTCTTCAAAATGTTGCCTTGCCAAAATAGCAGTCTGTACAGCTTGATGATATTCTTCAAATAGATAACACAGTATAACTTTGTGCAGATATAGCATTTGAATTGCAGTTCCATCTTTAACTGCAAGGGCGCGTGGTAATGCCTGCTCTTCATTACACACCCGACCAACTAAGCGACTGGGATTCTCAGCCCTGTCTAACAAATTAAGAATAGTCTGCCACACTATTGCAATCCAAGTCGAGGGGCTTTCCCGTCTGATTCGATCAACCGCTTTGCTGTATGTTGCCGTTTTCTGTTCCAGTTGGGTGAGTGACTCACCGACGAAAAACGAGTTGTAGCACACGTCATATGCAGCATAACCAGCGGTTTCAAAGTCTCCGGTTTCCACTCCTTCCTGATAAGCCTCAACCAGCAGTGGTATCGTTTCCTTAAGATGTACTTTCCATTGCATAACATGGTCACTAAATAACTGTAATGCTTTAGCCTTGCCTTTTTTGGTATTCAATCGTTCTGCCAAGCTAAGAGCCAATTGACCAAATTTATAGCCGAGTTCAATGTCTTGAACAACTCCACATAGAACAAATCCGTAGCCAGCATAATACAGTGGTGACCAGATAGCATTACCGTAGTTGATTGATAAATTTACCGCTTTGCAAGTAATCAGTATCACCAGTGCTGGTGATACTATGAATGCAGCAGCCCCTATATTCGCTAGGATTGACATTGCTGCTAGCGGTTCTGGTGCAGTCATCTCTGGTAAATTAACCAAGTCTTCAATTTCTCGTTGGGCGATTAGTGCAGCCGTTGACTCCAATCCGCCTCGAACATCTAACTCACTTGGATTTTCTGGTAAGATTACTCCCAGGAGCTTCAACACTTCCAATCCAATTTTAAGTGCTTCTTTCAGGTTGCCCTGTGACAAATATCCTTGAATTCTGCTATCGTAAGCCTGCACTTTGTCAACCACTGTTTTGGCACGAGCGAGTACTACTTCTACCAACTGTTCCATCTCATCAAAGCAACCATGAAGATATGCTGCTTCTGCTGCTTGGGAGTACAGCGCTAAGGTGAGGTCATACTCACTGAGCCAACTCTCCCAATTGAGGAGTTTAAGCCCTGTAGTGAAATACTTAAAAGCTGCTTCATAAGCCGTTGCTGCCTTTGCTTTCTGACCTGCCATTAAATTCAATCTGGCAATTTCAGTTCGTTCTGATCGAGCAGTGACTAGCTCAAGTCCTTGATTGAGATGATCGATGATTTCAAACAACCGATCGGATCGTTGCTCTGGTGAAGTTTTTTCGAGCAATTTGCGACCAATTTGGAGATGAACAACCTGTTTGTGCGATTCATCAATCAAAGCATAAGCCGCTTGCTGAACGCGATCGTGCGAAAACTTATACTTTTGAACCAACAAGTCTTCGTCCAATTCAGATAGAGGTTGAATTAATCCCGCTTGTATTGCTTCTAATAAATCCTGGAAAATTGCTTTCGGTAATTTTTCGCAAACGATCGCCAATGTTTCTAAATCAAACTCAGACCCAACACAAGCAGCGATGGAGAGAACTTGCTGTGTTGCTTCCGGCAATTTCTGCAACTGACGCAGCAGCAACTCCACCACATTATCCGTGATATCTTGAGCTTCAATCTCAGTTAAGTTCCACTGCCAACTCAACTGTTGGGCATCAAAGGTTAACAGGTTTTCGCTATGCAGCAGCTTCAAAAATTCACCAACAAAGAAAGGGTTGCCCTCGGTTTTACGCAACACGACTTGGGCTAAGGAACGAACTGCATCAGCATTGCGATGTAATGTCTCAGCTATCAGTTGACTCAAGGGTTCGAGCGTTAAGGGGGTCAGGATGATTTCCTGAAGTACTGCTCCCTGGTTTCGCAAGCTCTCCAGCATCAAAATTAATGAATGCGTTGGAGACACTTCATGATCTCGATAGGCTCCGATCAAAAACAGAGATTGAGTTTGCTCGTCAAGCAATATGAGTTCAATTAACTTCAACGTCGCGGAATCGACCCACTGTAGATCGTCTAAAAAGATGACCAGGGGATGCTCTTTTGCACAAAACACCCGCACAAACCTTTGAAAAGTTAAATTGAAGCGATTCTGTGCCTCAGTTGCTCCAACTTCTGGTACGGGTAACTGCTTGCCAATAATGAACTCAACTTCGGGAATGACATCTATGATAATTTGCCCATTGCTTCCTAAAGCTGAGAGCAGGCGCGATCGCCACTGTTGCACTTGCTCATCCGGTTCCCCCAGAAGTTGCTGCACCAACTTTTGCAGGGCATCCACAATGGCGCTGTAGGGAATATTGCGCCTGAATTGGTCAAATTTACCCGATATGAAATAGCCGTGCTTTGCTGTGATGGGTTTATAGAGTTCTTGCACCAATGCTGTTTTGCCAACGCCAGCGTAACCAGCAACGAGCATGAGTTCGACATTGAATTGAGCATTTTCTATGCCTGACTCTAGTTTACAAATTTCGCCAAATGTCTCTTTTCTAGCCACTCTGTCAAACGCCGCCAATAATGCTTTAGTCTGGGCTTCTCGTCCATACAGTTTCTGAGGAATGCAAAACTGTTCTGAAACATCTTGTAGTCCCAACGACATGGCGTTGATCTGACCCATTTCTGCCAGTTGCCCGGCGCAGCGTTCTAGATCCGCTTTGATGCCCCAGGCACTTTGATAGCGATCCTCCGCATTTTTCGCCATCAACTTCAAAATTATGCCTGAAATGGGTTTGGGAATAGTGGCGTTCAATTTATGCACAGGAATCGGCGGTTTGGCAATATGGCAATGAACTAGCTCCAGGATGTCTTGAGTAGGGAACGGTAGCTGTCCAGTTAACAGTTCGTAGAAGGTTACGCCTAGCGAGTAGAAATCGGTGCGATAGTCGAGCATCCGGTTCATCCGCCCGGTTTGCTCTGGCGACAGATAGGCAAGCGTGCCTTCTAAGACATGGGGACTTTTGAACGTCGGATTGGTGCAGTTAAATTGGGTCGCAATCCCAAAATCAATAATTTTGACAACGCCAGTATCAGGATTGAGGACGATGTTTCCAGGGTTAATATCTTTATGAATGACATTGGCTGCATGGATTCTGCCTAAAATGTCGCAAAGGGCGATCGCAATACCAAGAAAAGTGGATAAAGGCATCGGGCAGAAAATATCTGGACGCTTTTGCATCCATTTTTCTAGGGACTCTCCCCCAAAATCTTCTAAGAGAATCACCAGAGTGCGTTGATAGTCCTGCTGGCTGTATGCCTTGATAACTCCTTCCAGATTCAGGGAGCGAATAATTTTATATTCCTGTCTGTAGCGGGTTAGTTCTTGGGGAGAGGGATAATCAAGCTTTAGCATTTTTACGACGATCTCTACTCCATCCTCTCTAATGCCCCGGTACACTAGAGAATTGGAACTTTCGTATATTTTGTTTTGGATAGCAATACCAGGCAGAGTGATCATAGAGCAACTCTTGAAAGGATAATCTGGTACACCTCAAACTATACAGCAATCCAGCTATCACATTTTTCATCTTCTGAAATTTTATCAAGATAGGGAAGAAGGGGGGAATTAAACAATTTATCAAGGGTAACAATACCTTCGCCAATTTAAGAGGGTGAGTTGATGTACAAACTCCCATTTCTCCGAAGCTGGGCAAAAACAATCAGTCCTAAAAATTCCTTCCAGGTTTATCGCAAGGCTTTTTTAATTTTTGTAGACTCTTCTTTTGGCAAAAGTATTGTATAAATAAGTATTTTTTCATAAATATAAATTTGTCTTTATTAACCAACAGCAGAATATTAATTATTGCTTTCCACTCAACCGGCCTGTTTGATAAAAATCAAGCAGGTTAGGGAAAGCTTTTTCTAGCAACCAGTTCCGCCCGATTTCTGATTCGGGAATATTTGAAGCAGCCATGTAATAACCACTTCTGTAAGCAGCTACACCTAAACAAGCTTGTAGGCTGGATATAGCCCGTGAAGAAACTGGAATAGCCATCAAATCTTGTATATGACTGGGATGATAATTTTGTCCTACCAGTAAAAAATGAACTAAAGTATGAACCAACCGGGATAAAACAACTGTTCGGTCTTGCCAACGTTCTAAACGGGTCTTCATACGGAAGTAATCAGGTAAATCAGCTGCTAGAGATTCATCAAGGAACAAATCGCTTTGGCTTTCGATAAAATTAGAATCCAGACCTATAAATTGTTTGAGAAAAACAAGCGTTTTGCCCCAACGTTCGTGTTCCTTAGTTTCAGGAGAGAACGCACCTTCTGAATAATGTGAACCATACTTTTCTTGAAGCTGTACAACCGCCTCTTGGTTAATATCACCTTGCCAGTCAGATTCAACAAAAAACTCTTTTAAAATATCTTGCAAGTAGATGGATGAAAACTCACAAATATCTGGTGCTTCATCATCAAAATCGTCTTCATAAGTATCAATAAGGAATTTCTCTAATTTGATTTCTAGCTCTTGCTTTCTATTAACTGGCAGTAATGATTTAGCGTCTTCTAATGATAAAGGAAAATCTAAATAAGGATGACCTTTGGCTAAGTAAGAATCACTCAAATCTGCCAAACTTTCAAGCGTAATAGTCCGGGCAAAATACTCATCTTGTGGGTGTACACATATCCCGTCTAATTCCTTATCCACCAACATCATAGTAATTGCCAGTAGAGCAAACCATGAAGCATCGTGCAAACAAGTCGGTAAATCAGCAATTAAATCTACTAACTTCAGTTCTAGAATTTCTCCCCAAACGCCTATCCTAGCGGTATTAGAAACATCACAAAAATGCTCGACCTCTTCTCCAACAGATGTCTCTCCTAACCACGTAAGATTTTCTACTTGCAAAGGTGAGGAGTAGTCAGGTGTTAGCCGATTTTGGCTGTCCTCATCGAACTGTATCCACATCAAAGCCAAGAGTATCAGCTTACAAATACTTACTCGCTTCACGAGAAGATATTCAAGCATAAGTCATTACTTATAATTTTTAGATACATACCACGACATTGGCGATCCCACCATAGCACAGGATTATTAGCCGTTCCTTAGTAAAAACCGCAATGGTATGAGAAACAGGGATAAAAAATAACTCACAAGTATGAATCAAAAAGTGTGCTTTAAATAAAACAATTCGTCAAAATGATAAATCCTAAAAGAACTAATGCTGACGCAGCAATAAGAGAAATATATCAATTCTCGCGTTATGAACTATATCAACAAAGTCATGCTAGTTGGCAGATGTGGACAAGAACCCGATCTAAAATTTTTCGAGTCGGGCGCAGTTAAGGCTTCAATCTCTATTGCAGTAAGACCACCCTACAGAAGTGAACAAGCTCTTTGGTTTGATTTAGTCGCTTGGGGAAATCAAGCAGAAGTGATTGGAAATTACGTTCGTAAAGGAACTCAAATTGCAATTACTGGTGAGTTTGGATTTGATCGTTGGGCTGATAAAAATTCTGGCACTATGCGGCAAAAACCTGTAATCACAATCAACACCATCGAATTATTAGGTTCACCCCGTAAGGAAGAATCTACATCTACTTCTGTACCGAACGAAACACAGGCTGTAGCTAACGCAAATTTCTAGAAAATCAAAAATCGCCTATGCAGTATAAATCATAGGCGATTAACCATCTAATCAATCTAATCAATCTACAAATCAAACGACCATGATTCATAATACTGCAACTATTAATCTTAAATCAGTGAACACAACCCACGACAAAGAAGGTTCCTTGATTGCTTTTGGGATTGCTGAATTCTACTACCGTTCCAAGGAAGGAGTCGTTACTGACGAGATACCATTCCGTTCCAAAGGCGCACCTGCTGTCGTCATCAACGGACAAGGGGAAGGCGTACATGGTACAGCAGAAGGATATCTTGATTTAGTGGTAGATAACAGGGGTGAGTACAAAGAAAAGATTGCCACATTCGTAATTAGAAACTTTATTTCAGCACAACCGATTAACGAACTCACCCAAGTTAGCAAAAATTCTCACTCGCCTGAAACTCCCGATTTTGCCAAGGAACTACTTGAAGATAACGTTACTTCGACAAATGAAGACCTAGACGAAGAACCCCCATTTTAGAACCAACTAACTGAATAATGCTAGTCCAGACAGGTTTACTGGTTTGAACTAGCGTTATTTTTTTTCAAAAATCCAAAATAAAAATCCAGTGTTTGGTAGAATCGCTGACATGGGTTCACAAAATCGCTTCATTAATATATGTCATCAACCAAAATAATTGCCACTTTCAATCAGTCAGGCGGTGCAGCTAAGACAACTATTACACACAATCTTGGATACCACCTTGCTAAAAAACACCGTGTACTGCTTGTGGATATGGACCCACAAGCATCGCTAACAGCTTTTATGGGATTAGGGGAAGTCAAGCTGCAAACTGAACAAACTATTTATGGTGCGATCGCTGAAGAAACTCCCCTGTATATATGGGAAAAACCTATTCACGGGATGCACATTGTACCAACAAATATCCAATTGGCAGGTACGGAGCAAAAAATTTTTCATGACTTGACCATCGACAACCGCCAACGGCTCAAGTTTGTGCTATCAAATGTACTTGACCAGTATGATTATATTTTGATTGATTGCCCGCCTTCTCTAGGAATTCTAAGCATTATGAGCTTAGTCGCTGCTTCACACGTTATTATTCCTGTTGAAACACAATACAAATGCTATCTCGGCACCAACCAACTGCTAGAAACAATTGCCCGGCTCAAAAAAGGAGGACACCAAAAATTACAAATTGCCTGTATAATTCCAACCAAATACGATAATCGTAATCTTCAAGACACAGGAATACTGGAAGAAATTAAACAACAGGTTGAAGGACGGATACACGTTACTGCCCCCATTCCTAAATCAACAGCTTTTCCTGACGCAACCCAAGCACATCTACCACTTGCACTCCACAAGAAAAACCACCCCGCAGTTAGCATACTCGAAGAAATTACAAAATATATTACTCAACTGTCAGTAACTCAGGGACAAAGCCACTGAGCTTGTAAGAGAAATCAAGCAAGCTGTACTGACCAGTCTAAGTCTTAACTGACTACGTTTTTTGAGTCACGACACCGGAGAATGCGAAGCTAGTTTTCCGCTCTGTCATTTGCAATTAAACAGTTTTAAAGTCACTGAAACAGTGTTGCAAGTGTAAAAAGCTCTTAAAACATTGACGAAGCTAACATTACCCGCAAGGAGGGACTAATGTCCAAAGTATTTGTTTTAGATACCGAAAAAAGACCCTTAGACCCAATTCATTCGGCGCAAGCTAGACAGTTATTACGAAACAAAAAAGCAGCAGTATTTCGGCGTTTTCCTTTCACAATTATTCTGAAAGAATCTAGAGCAGATGCATCTGTATCTGACTTGAGAATTAAGCTAGACCCTGGAGCTAAAATAACGGGAATAGCATTAGTCAATGATTCCACAGGTGAAGTAGTTTTTGCTGCTGATTTAAAGCATAGAGGCTTCGCTATCAGAGATGCTTTGATTTCCAGAAGGCAACTAAGACGTACTAGGAGGAATCGCAAAACACGATACAGAAAACCCAGATTTCTCAACAGAACTAGATCAGAAGGATGGTTAGCTCCTAGCCTTATGAGTCGGGTTCACAATGTTGAAACATGGGTAAACAGATTACGCAAATTCGCACCAATCACAGCGATTAGTACCGAATTAGTCAAGTTTGATATGCAATTAATGCGTAATCCTGAAATCGAAGGTAAGGAATATCAACAAGGTACGTTAGCTGGATATGAAACCAGAGAATTTCTTCTAGAAAAATGGAACAGACAATGCGCCTATTGTGGTATCAAAGATATACCTTTACAGATTGAACACATTCACTCACGCTCAAAGGGAGGTTCTAATTCAATCACTAACCTTACTTTGAGTTGCGAAAAATGTAACGTCAAAAAAGGGACTAAAGATATTAAAGACTTTCTCAAAAAAGATCCCACTAGATTACAGAAAATTTTGGCACAAGCCAAGAAACCATTAGCTGATGCAGCAGCAGTCAATGCCACTAGATACAAACTTCTAGAGGTTTTAAAATCAACTGACTTACCCGTTGAGTGCGGTTCTGGTGGATTAACGAAGTTCAATAGAACTAATCAACAATTACAAAAAACTCATTGGTTAGACGCTGCTTGTGTTGGTCAATCAACTCCAATATTAATTATCAAAGGTATCAAACCGTTGTTAATTACCGCTAATGGGCACGGAACAAGGCAGATGTGTAGAACTGACAAATTTGGATTTCCTAATAGATATGTTCCCAAACTGAAATTTATCAAAGGTTTTCAGACAGGTGATATTGTTAAAGCTGTTGTCACCAATGGAAAAAAAATTGGTGAATACATTGGACGTGTAGCTGTACGTTCTACAGGTAGCTTTAATATCTCTGCTCAGAGAGGATTGATTCAAGGAATAAACTATAAGTTCTGTAAATCAATTCACAAAAAAGATGGTTACAGTTATTCAAGTTAAAAAGACCTCAGCGAATAAATTCGCTCCTGTCGCTTCCCTCTCAGGGCTAAAGCCTCTGAGTTTCCCGCTTACCGAGGATTTTGTATGAGCCAAAAACGCGAACTAGAAAAACTAACCGGACTGGATAATTTATTTGGAGATGACGAAGAAAAATCTTTATCCGATTCCACTTTACCCTTATCTCAAATTATCCTTCCGCCGAGTCAGCCTCGTCGTTATTTTGACCCTGTAAAACTCAAATCACTCGCTGACAGTATCAAGGAAGTAGGGTTACTAGAACCCATTGTCGTTAGAAAGATTCAGGAAGACAAGTACGAGCTGGTCGCTGGTGAACGCCGTCTCAAAGCTTGTGAAATAGCAAAACTTGAGGCAATACCCGTAGTCATTATTGAGTGCGACGAGAAAAAAGCTCGTAAACTACGCTTAGTTGAAAACCTCCAAAGGGAAGACCTCAATGCTTACGAGGAAACTATCGGAATTCTCGAATTACTAGCTGAAGAACTCGATATTGACCAAGAGACAGTGGTCAAACTGCTCTATGACATGAATAATGAAAGCAAAGGTAATTCTAACCATAACGTTATGGTTAGTGAAGAAGGACGAATCATACAAGATGTATTCTCGAAGTTAGGAAAAATTACTTGGCAGTCATTTGTAGCTAATCGTCTTCCTTTACTCAAACTCCATTTGGATATCCAAACTGCATTGCAAAAAGGCGAAATTGAATACACAAAAGCTAAGGAAATCAACCGGATAAAAAATGATGATGAAAGACAGAAAGTTTTAAATAAAGCGATCGCAGAAGGTTTATCACTATCTGAAATTAGGATTCTAGTAGTAAATATTCTTCAGCAACAGTCAGAAAATAAGCCATCATCTCATAACCAAGAGCAAAAAGAAAAAGCTGACAAAATATACAAAGCACTTAGAAAAAGTAAAATTTGGAATGATGAGAAAAAGCTAAAAAAAATTAATAAGCTTTTTGCTCAAATTGAAGCACTTCTAGAAGAAGAAAACAAAGATGATCCTTCTTTACAGCAAGGTAGTCTAGTCTCGGAGAACTCTTTGTAAAAGGTACTGGATGGCTAGAAGTCAACTTATAGATTAAGTAATCGTTAGAGAGTATGTTAACTGAGCTATAAAGACTAATATAATCAGAACTGTGAAAATCTCGATTTAATAGTATTTTTGAAAACGGGTGTGGTCAAAACTAGTTGTTGGCTAGTACTCAACGCTTAACCATTAACTGTCCGCTTGGCATAGATGTATGCCGGGGCAACTACCCACTTCTGACTACATCCCTTACAGTCGTATGAGCATTCATGCTAGTCTATTGCATACTTTTGCTTATTGACTAATAGCCCTAAAGCTTAACTTGTTAACGATGATGCTTGTGAAGTTGTTCATAATCCTCAAGAGTATCTACATCAATAACTCCCTCAGCAAAATAAATGCTTGAACAGTTTGAATAATGCTGACGAATGATTTTTCTAGCACCGATATCATCCTGAAGAAGAGCTAGTTCTGAAAATAACGTTTTGTGAAATATAGTAGGAACACCAAGGATACCCGCGTATTCCGAAGCAACTATCATCGAATTTGTAGCTTGATATCTTGTAACAAGTTGATTAATCAGGTCGGAGGAAACAAACGGTTGATCGCATAACATCAGTACGATCGCTTCAATCTCAGATGCGATCGCCTCAATAGCATTTAGTCCACATCGAATGGAACTGGCCATACCAGTTGACCATTTTTGATTATAAACAATGTGGATATCTAAATTTCTCAGATGCGGCTCAATAGTTTCGACGTAAGCACCCAACACAACAACAACTGGCCGACACTGAGAATTAATCGCCGCTTCCGTGATATGTCGAATTAGTGATTTACCTTGGTAAGCTAGGATCTGTTTAGGCTGACCAAGCCTTGTAGAAGCGCCTGCTGCCAAAATTATAATGCCAATGTTAGACATGGTTGCTCTAAGAGAGAGTGGATCGAGCCTGGGCGCTCGCGCAAGAAACTACCCCTACCTCCGCCAATTACAGCTTGAATTTCTGCCACGATGGACAGGGCGATTTCTTGGGGTGTTTCCGCAGCAATGTCTAGTCCTACAGGGTTATAAATTCGTTGTTCTTGTGCAGATGTGGTAATGATATTTTCTTCAGACAGATCATCCCACAATTTTTGCATCCGGCGTTTTGGGCCTAACACTCCCAGGTAACGCACCTGGGACGGAATCAGAGTCTTGAGAAATGCTAGGTCGCTTAGATAGCGGTGTGTCATGACAACTGCTACAGTTTGCGGTGTCAGCAAATGTTTGTATGAGTGGGAATCATTGAGTTCGCACCAGAGAATTTGGTCAACTTGAGGAAAGCGATCGCCCCTCAAATACCCTGGTCGATCGTCAATTACGGTAACGTGCCAACCCAGATGTTTCGCCAAATGCACCACGGGAATCGTATCATATCCAGAACCAAATACGAGCAGTGGTACTAATGGATGAATTACTTCAATCAACACATCAACGCGTCCTTGAGGTAAAGTATATGATTGTACGCAAGTTTGTTTTTTTCTCAGTGCTTGGTGAGTGTCTATTTCTATCTTTTGAGCAATGAAAATATTAGCAACGTGATTGATGACAGTGCCATCTGATTTCAGCATCATTCGAGAACCAACTGTAATATCTGACGCTCCCTCTATTTTAAAGACAGTAGCGATCGCTCCCACTTGCCCAGACTGCAAACAATCTTGAATGAAAGACATTTGGCTGGCAGCAGTTTCATCACCTAAAGATTCAATCAAAACATCGACAACGCCATTACACCCCAACCCAAAGCCAAATACAATGTCTTCATCCGATGTAGTGTCATATCTTACTACTATCGGTTCACCACCGCCAAACATCAGCGATTGCGCCCGTTCAAAAACATCACCTTCCAAACAGCCACCGCTAATCGCACTAATCATTTGTCCATCTTCAAGCAGTAACATCCTCGCCCCTGGTCGGCGATAAACCGAGCCACTTGTTTGTACTACCATTGCTAAAGCACTACGCTGTGCTGACTTTTGGGTATGTACAAATGCTTGCAGGATATGCTGTAACTCGTTCATATAGTTATTGCTCACTTACGAAACTATGTAATAGCGCTAAATTTGCGGCAGCAAATTCTACAAGAGTTTGTCAGGCGTGATGGGCAAATCTCTGATTCGCTTGCCGGTCGCGTGAAAAACCGCATTGGCGATCGCCGCCGGAATTCCGACCATACCGAGTTCGCCCATGCCTTTAACACCGAGCGGATTGACGATTTTATCGTCCTCCTCAACAAAGATCGTTTCGATCTCCAAGATATCGGCATTAACCGGCACATGGTAGTGCTGCAAATTCGGGTTCATGATCCGCCCGTAACGATGGTCGATTTCAGTCGCCTCTTGCAGTGCCATGCCGATGCCCCAGACAACGCCGCCAATTTCCTGGCTGTGCGAGGCCTTCGGATTCATGATCTTGCCGCTGGCAGTCACTTCAATGGCCCGCGTAACGTGGACAGTCCCCACATCCGGATCGACCTTCACTTCAATGAACTGCGCGCCGTGCGCCAACGTCGCATACTTCTCGCGCTCCTCTGAGGGACGCGACTCGAATGTTTCCGTGATTGCGGTGAGACCATTACGCTTCATCACTCCAGAGATATTGACGAAACGCGACGGGTCGCTTTTTAGTCGCAGTCTCCCGTCGAGCATCTCGACATCGGCGGCGGCTGCTCCCTTGAGCGGAGAATTCGGTTCCTGGTTTGCGAGTGCGAGCAACTTCGTGCCGATGGCCAGAGCCGCGCCGCGCACGGCCGAGCCGACGCTCGCCGTCGTCCAAGATCCCCCCTGCGACGGTGCCAGAGGGAACTTCGTGTCGCCGAGTTCAAATTTCACCTGCTCCAACTTCAGCCCCAGATACTCAGCAGCGATCATGGTCATCACGGTGTAGGTGCCGGGGCCGATGTCACTGGTCGCACTAGCAACTTGCGCCGTGCCATCCACTCGCAGCGTGATGAGGGCGGCAGCAGGCATCTGGAAAGCGCCCCAGACGCCGGTTGCCATACCCCAACCGACGAGTAGGCGTCCGTCGCGCATTGAGCGCGGCTCAAACTGGCGCTTCTTCCAACCGAATTTTTCCGCGCCGAGCCGATAGCACTCCCGTAACGCCTTACTCGAAAATGGCTTGCCGCTCTCGGGGTCTACTTCGGCGTAGTTGATCAGCCGTAGTTCGAGCGGGTCGATCTTGAGCGCGTAGGCCAGCTCGTCCATCGCGCATTCGAGCGCGAACATACCGCTAACGGCCCCCGGTGCACGCATCCAGGTCGGGGTGGGGAGGTCAGTGTTGGTAATCTTCAGCGGCGCGTAGAGGTTCGGGCAGGCGTAGACCTGGCGCGTGAAAAGCGTGGTTTCGTCTGAGAACTCCTCGATGTTGGAGGTGTTGTGTACGACTTCATGAATCATCGTGGAGAGCTTTCCCGATCGCTCTGCGCCGAGCGCGACCTTCTGAATCGTGTACGGACGATAGCCGTGGCCAGTGAACATTTGTGTGCGCGTATAGACGACCTTGACTGGGCGTTTGAGTTCCCGGGCAGCCATCGCTGTCAGCGCCGGATAATAGTTCGGGCGCAGCGACGATCCGAAAGCCCCGCCGACGAAGGGCGAAAGCACGCTCACGTTTTCCTCGGGCACGCCGAAGCTCGAAGCCAAATGTGCGCGCACGCCATAGACCCCCTGCGTCTTGTCGAAGATCGTGAGCTTGTCGCCTTGCCAGACCGCGATGGCCGCGTGCGGCTCTATGGGGTTGTGGTGCTCGATAGGAATGCGGTACTCGGCCTCTACCTTCACAGCCGCTGTACGCATCGTCTCTTCGGGATTACCGCGCGTTAAAGTATGTTCAACAACTAACGGCTGAGTCTCAATCGCTGCTGTACGCATCGTCTCTTCGGGATTACCGCGCGGCTTTAGAGGCGACCCTTGGGTGGGGACGCGCGCGATCGCTCGCACCGCCTCGGTGTCGGTCGTGTGCGGCTCTGTGTTGTAGGAGACTTTGACCAGACGTGCCGCATAACGCGCTTGCTCGTATGTCTCGGCGACGACGAGTGCCACAGGCTGCATATTGAAGAAGATTTTGTCGGACTGGAGCGCCCGAAACGACTTGTCTTGCTCATCGGTAGCGCGCGACGGAGCCTGCACCGTGGAAAACTTCGGATCAAGCTTTGGTGCGTTCAGGTGCGTGAAGACGCGAATTACGCCCGCAGCGCGTTCAGCCTCACGCGTGTCGATTGATTTAATCGTGCCCTTTGCTACGGTTCCCAGCACGATAAAACCGTAAGCGAGATTGGAAACCTGAAATTCTGCGGCGTATTTTGCCTTGCCCGTCACTTTTGCGATGCCGTCTACGCGGCTCATTTCTTTTCCGATGTATCTTGCCATTTCTTTTATTCTCCCTACTTACACAACACCGCCCGACATCGCTCGCTGCAAAGCGAGAACAATGGCGCGTTTTCCGAGTTCGACTTTATAACCGTTATGTTCAAGCGGTTTCGCATCTTTGAAAGCTACTTCGGCAGCAGCCCGAAAAGTTTCTTCCGTCGCTGGTTTTCCGATCAAAACTCTTTCCGCTTCGCCTGAACGCCAAGGTTTATGCGCGACGCTTCCCAAAACAACGCGTGCCTGTTTGATGTTGTTGCCTCTTGTTTCTAAAGCAGCAGCCACGGCAACCAGTGCGAAAGCATATGAAGTGCGATCGCGAACTTTTAGGTAATAAAACTTGTCGGCGAAGTTATTCCTCGGCATTTCGATGGCGACGATCAATTCCCCATGCTGAAGATTGTTATCTTTTTCCGGCGTGTCGCCCGGCAAGCGATGAAAATCCTGGATCGGGATTGTGCGTTCTTGCCCGTTCGTGCCGCGAATCCTCACTACTGCGTCAAGCGCATAAAGCGCATTCGCCATATCGCCTGGGTAAGTTGCCACGCATTTATCGCTGTAGCCAAAAATGGCATGAATGCGATTAAGTCCCTGAAGCGCTCCACATCCGCTGCCAGGCTCGCGTTTGTTACACGGCATAGCGATGTCGTAAAAATACTGGCAACGGGTGCGTTGCATTAAATTTCCCCCGTTGGTCGCCATATTGCGAAGCTGTACGGTGGCACCAGCTAAAATCGCCATTGACAGAAGCGGGTAATTTTGCCGGACGAGCGCATGGTTAGCCGTATCAGTATTTTTGGCTAACGCGCCGATAGAAATTCCGTTCGAGGTCGATCGAATTTCCGCCAGATTCAAACCTAAGATGTCAACAAGTTCGCTGGGACGCTCGACGTATTCTTTCATCAAATCAATCAAATTTGTCCCGCCTGCGAGAAACTGTGCCGTTTGATTAGCGGAAACGGTGCCAACGGCGCTTGCTGCGTCGGTTGCGCTAGAATATTTAAACGATTTCATCGGCTTTGCCCTCCTGATTTACGGCCACGGCAATTTCTTGATCAGTAGAGAAATGCCCGGTCTGGGCTGTTTCGCGCCCGGAATTAACTTCTCTGATTGCCGCAACGATTCCTGGGTAAGCGCCGCAACGGCAAATGTTGCCGCTCATGCGTTCTCTGATTTCTTCATCAGAGAGTTCTAAATTCTGGGGACTCGTCCGCAAATTGTTAGTGACGTGACTCACGTCGCCGTTTTTGGCTTCCTGCAAAAGCGCCACTGCCGAACATATCTGCCCCGGCGTGCAGTAGCCGCACTGGAAGCCGTCGTGTTTGATGAACGCCGCCTGCATCGGATGAAGATTGTCGGCGTCAGCCAGCCCTTCGATGGTCGTCACCTCTTTTCCCTCGCAGCTCGCGGCAAGTGTCAGACACGAAAGCACGCGTCGTCCGTCAACGATCACTGTACAAGCACCGCACTGTCCTTGATCGCACCCTTTTTTGGTGCCGGTCAATCCAAGTCTTTCGCGTAGAGCATCGAGCAGCACCGTGCGCGAATCCACTTCCAGGCGTTGAGTAGAGCCGTTGATTTTCAACAGGACATTAACGGCGTTTTCCACCCCAGCGGTCGAAGCGAACACTGCGTCGGGCGAAGCGGCGAGCGTGGCAAAGACCTCCTCTTTAGCCAGCAGGTGGAAGGCGAAGGTGCCGAGTGCCGCAGCCATATTTTGCCCCAAGAATTTTCGGCGAGCAGCACCAACAATACCGAGTTCGTCGAGTATTGTTTTTTCGTCCGCGCTGAGTTGCTCATCGCTTTCGGTTAGATCGAAGTCTTGTCGTTCTTGATTGTCGTCCATGATTCTCCTTGCAACATTCTCGAACAAGCCCTAGACAAGTGTTTGTTTTTCGCGCCGACTCTTCTCACGGTCTGCACCCACCAAAGGCGCAGAAGCACCTTCGCTCAATCCGCCCTTGCACTGCAAGAGTTGCTTGTCTATCAGATAAATTCTCTATATATTGCATCACCAGTATCATCGCCAACCGCCAAGGTGCTTGCGCTGGCTGACCCCGTTGTGGATACAGTGATGCGAAATCTTCATCCTTATAAAAGACTCCAAGTTCATCACGCAGTCGCATATATAAATTACCTTTGGGGAACGCGGCTTTGGCTACACGTACCGTTTCATCAGGAATAGGAGGAAGTTCTTCGGGATGTAAGCACATATACTGCCTCCATAAGTATTTCTTCTAGTTTATTGATTATTGAGGCATCTGACTTAATTTTTTTCTCCCGTGTAATACACGAAAAGGGATATCTATCTTTTCCAAGTAATACACGGTAAATCCACCGTTTTTTTGTTAAGCAATATTTCGCCAACGGTATCTGTATCTCGGCGGCCACCCAAGAAGGCTTATTTAAACCTGTGGTAGCTCATAGATACCCCAATAGTTAATATCATGCTTCTTCAAAATGACTTCAGCATTTTGAATCTCCTCATCTTTGCCTTTTAGTATTAGTAAATATTCACAGCACTGGATGCGATCGCAATAACGTCTAGCTCGGTCTTCAGGAATAGCTAAACTAGCTAGCACCTTTACTAAATGATTTGTGGCTATAGTACTAACTGCAACACCCGCTACACTGATAATGAATGCTGTTCCAACCGAACCGACTGCAATTATTACTCCAATACCGCCAGGAAGTACCAAACTGCTAAGACCAACTAATACGCTTCCCCAAAAACTTGTAGTTAAAGCGTCACCAACTGCTCCAGTTATATCTACACTTTGATTGTTGATACGCGAACTGACTGATACTTCGCCAATAGAATTTATGCGATCTGCAAATTTTGCAAAAATCGCAACTTTTTCCATTGGAAAGCTTGAGGCTTTCAATTCATTAACTGATTGCTCCACTGCTTTACGGTTAGTAAATACTCCAACAGCGTGCTTTTTATCTGTTGTAATCATATTATCCTTATTTCAGTGAGGCAGCACTAGCTCACCAATAAAACCGAAAGTTATTTCAACAAATTAGTAAATAGTTAACAGTAAACTGTTTTTCAGTTGGGAGTCAAAGTTCCTCACCACTATTGCGTGCTACTTTTGAGTTGGGGTCTAAATCTCCAACTTAAACTTTGATAACTGATAACTGCTTTAAACTCTTGCCCTATAGTCAGGAAGACTACGAGAAGCTAATGAAAGCATGATCATCCAGAGGCCCGTCAACAAAAAATTAATCCCTACAAATACTCCCAATACCCAAACTGTGCTGACAGGCCATTGATACAGAATCAAAATCCCTAGAATAATAGCCATGATACCGCTAAATAGTACCCAACCCCAGTTTGGATCTCGACGCATTTGAGATGCTGCAATTACCTCCAATACACCCTCAATAAAAATGATAAATCCAAAAGCTAAGGTGAGAGAGAGCGCAGCACCAAAGATGTTGCTAATCAACAAAATTCCACCAATTACGTATAGAATACCAACTACTAGTGTTGTCCAGAAGCCTCGTTTGTGACGTGATTGAAATGCATGAACAATTCGGACGATGCCAGCAATAATTAAAGTCCAGGAGAATACGATTGTGATGGCAATAGTGGCAATAAATGGTTCTGCGATCGCTGCAATTCCCAGCAGAATCATCAAAACACCTAAGACAATTGCCAATGCTGAATTTGTTCTGGTTTCTTTAAAATCTTCAGAAGTCATAGCTTTTCCAAAAATGTTTTGATATGTTGTTAAATCTTGAAAGAGAGACGCGATTAACCCTTGTCTGTACAAGAGTTATCTCTCCCTTGTGCTCCTCTGCCCCCTCTAAGCATTGACCAGTTCAGGTGATAAGCGCTTCAACACCAGTCGTTCGTGTTCCACATGGACGTAGATTGTGTCGCCTTCGTGGAACTCGCCGCGTAGAATCGCTTTGGCAATCGGAGTTTCTAGTTCTCGCTGAATCGCCCGCTTCAGGGGACGAGCACCGTAAACTGGGTCATAACCGACCTGAACAATCCAATCGAGAGCCTCGTCGGAGATTTTGAGCGAGAGTTTACGCTCGCGCAGTCGCTCCTCTAAACGCTGCACTTGTAGTTTGACAATTTCGCGCAACTCGTCCTTCCGCAAGCTATGGAAGATAATGATTTCATCAATGCGGTTGAGGAATTCGGGGCGGAAACTTTCTCGCACTGCTTCCATGACGCGATCGCGCATTTGTTCGTACTTGCTATCGTCTCCTGCCACATCCAAAATGTATATTGAACCAATATTGCTGGTCATAATCGCGATCGTATTTTTAAAATCTACTGTGCGTCCCTGAGAATCAGTTAGGCGACCATCATCCAAGATTTGCAGCAGGACGTTGAATACATCAGGATGAGCTTTCTCAATTTCGTCAAACAGAATTACAGAATAAGGTCGGCGGCGAATCGCTTCGGTGAGTTGTCCGCCTTCTTCATAGCCCACGTAACCTGGAGGCGCACCGATGAGACGGGCAACAGCGTGTTTCTCCATGTATTCGGACATATCGATCCGCACCAGTGCATCTTCGGTATCAAACAGATATTCCGCTAAAGCTTTTGCCAGTTCTGTTTTTCCCACCCCGGTCGGGCCTAAGAAAATAAAGCTGGCAATGGGACGATTCGGGTCTGCCAACCCAGCACGGGAACGTTGAATTGCGTCGGCAGCAGATCTTACAGCTTCGTCCTGACCAATCACACGTTTATGTAGCTCTTCTTCCAGATGCAAGAGTTTTTGCATTTCCGATTCAACCAGTCTGCTCACCGGAATACCCGTCCACTTGGAGATAATTTCGGCAATGTCAGCTTCGGTGACTTCTTCGCGCAACAGAGATTTACCGCTAGTCTGGATTTGAGCTAGTCGCGCTTCGGCTTCTTCTAGTTGTCGTTGCAGCTCAGTGAGTTTGCTGTATTTCAGTTCCGCTGCCCGGTTGAGGTCGTAATCGCGTTCGGCTTGCTGAATTTCTACATTGACACGCTCAATCTCTTGTCTAATTTGGCGAATGCGATCGATAATTTGCTTCTCTGCCTGCCATTGAGCATTGAGAGCATCTTGGCGTTCTTTTAACTCCGCAAGTTCTCTCTCCAGCCGTTCTAAACGCTCTCTGGAAGCACTGTCTGTTTCTTTTTGCAGTGACAGCCGCTCCATTTCCAGTTGCAGAATTTTGCGATCGATTTCGTCTAATTCTTCTGGTTTAGAAGTAATTTCCATTTTTAGTTTAGCCGCAGCTTCATCCACCAAATCAATAGCTTTGTCGGGTAGGAAGCGATCGCTAATATATCTCGCAGACAGAGTAGCTGCCGCAACTAACGCACTATCAGAAATCTTCACGCCGTGGTGTAACTCGTAGCGCTCTTTCAAACCGCGCAGAATTGAGATGGTATCTTCCACACTGGGCTGATCGATATACACCTGCTGAAAACGACGTTCCAAAGCCGCATCTTTTTCAATGTACTTGCGGTATTCGTCTAGCGTGGTGGCACCAATACAGCGCAGTTCGCCGCGAGCAAGCATCGGCTTGAGCAAGTTGCTAGCATCCATCGATCCTTGCGTTGCACCCGCACCAACTACAGTGTGAATTTCGTCAATGAACAAGACGATTTGTCCTTGTGCTTCTTGGATTTCTTTTAAGACAGCTTTCAGGCGTTCTTCAAATTCTCCCCGGTATTTGGCTCCGGCAATTAACGCACCCATGTCTAAAGCTATTAGTTTGCGATCGCGCAATGATTCCGGGACATCACCACTGACAATGCGCTGCGCTAATCCTTCTACAATTGCTGTTTTACCGACACCGGGTTCACCAATCAGTACGGGGTTATTTTTAGTCCGACGAGAAAGGATTTGAATCGTGCGGCGAATTTCTTCATCTCGTCCAATCACTGGGTCGAGTATGCCCTCATGTGCCAATTGGGTTAAATCGCGTCCGTATTTTTCTAGCGCTTCATATTTAACTTCCGGGTTTTGATCTGTCACTTTTTGACTCCCTCGAATCTGTTGAATGATGTTGCGGAGTTTTTTTTCATCCAGTCCAAATTCTTGAAACAACCCTTTACCAAAGCGATCGTCTTTGGCAAAGGCAAGTATTAAATGTTCAATAGAAATATATTCATCACCAAACTCTTTGCGGTATTGTTCGGCGCGATCGAGCAGCCTCTCTAAACTGTGTCCGATGTATACCGAACCACTGCTAGCCTCCGATACTTTGGGCTGACGGTTGATGAAGTCGATAGTGCGCTCGTGTAGTTTTTGAACATTCACCCCAGCTTTGTTGAAAATAGAACTGGCGAGTCCTTCCTGTTCCAGTAGCGCTAGCATCAAATGTTCGCTCTCAATCTGCTGATGCTGAAACTGCTTGGCAATTTCGGGAGTACGAACAAGGGCTTCCCAGGCTTTTTCGGTAAATTGCTCGGGATTGGTTGGTTGCATAATCGTGCCCCTTAGCTGAGAAATAAATTATTTTGTTAACGCTCTTAATTACGAATTTGTAATTCAGCACGGTAGGCGCGCAGTTGCGCCTTGAGTTGGTCAATTTCAGTTACCATATCTAGCACCATTGCTGCTCCGACCCAATTCAAGTTCAGATCGCGGTGCAACCTTTGAATCTGCACAACGCGAAAGATATCCTGTCGGCGCAGCATGATTCCTACAGGTTCAATTAATCCCAGGCGGGCAAATCGTTCTAGCAATAAAACCGAGGTTTGGGTGAGGTAGGCGGCTTGCTCGAAACTATAAAGGCGATCGCCTGTTTCTGACCACACCACGCAAGACAAACTCAGGTTAGAACTCATAACCGCACCTCCGTTAAGCCTTGACGGGAATTAAAACTACTGACCTGCCGCAATTTTTCATAGCACTCTCTTTCTTGGGGACTCAAATCTTTGGGTGTCACAATTTTTAACCGCACGATCAAAGCGGTACGATTACCTTTTGGATCGCGCCAGCCCTTGCCACGTAGTCGGAGTGCTTGGCCGGAATCCACACCGGACGGAATCGTCATCGTTACCTTGCCATCGGGCGTAGGAACATCTATTTGTGCGCCAAGTACAGCTTCCTCTGGGCTGACAGGTACTTCGCAAGCAAGATTGTCGCCTTCAAATTTGAAGAAAAGATGGGGCAATAATTCAATTGTCAGATACAAATCGCCGCGTTGCTGACTAAAAGGACTCATCTGTCCTTTGCCTTTGACTCGAATGCGGCTTCCCGGTTTTACACCCGGCGGAATGCGAACAGTGATAGTTTCTCCATCAATTTGTAGCTGCTTCTGTGTACCATGAAATGCTTCAGAAAAAGTGAGGGCGATCGCTGCTTCCGTATCCTGTGCGGGAACTTCAGTGAAGCGGCCGAAGGGGTCTTCTCCATAGCCAAAGTCGGCGTATTCCCGGAATCCTTCTGGTCTTCTTGTAGTGCGATAATTAGCTGTGCGCTGCCTTGTACGACCGCCACTGCGACCTAACCCTCCCAGCAACTCATCAATGAAATCATTAAAGTTGCCATACTGGCTAAAATCATAACCTTGTGTACCCGCCCCTCTGGGTGGAGGTGTACCCGCCGCAGCCTGTTGCCAGTACTGACCATACTGGTCATACTTCTGGCGTTTTTCTGGGTCGGACAGCACTTCATTAGCTTCGTTAATTTCTTTGAACCGCGCTTCCGCTTGCTTATCGTTAGGATTTAAGTCCGGGTGATATTTCCGTGCCAATTTCCGGTAGGCTTTTTTGATATCCTCCGGAGTGGCGTTCTTACTGACACCCAGAATTTCGTAATAATCTTTGAAATCGGTTGCTGCAACCATCAGCACCTCTTGAAATTAACGCGATGGGACGGGTGGGCAGAGTGGCAGGGGGAAATAAAACTCCTCACTCTTATACAAACGCGATGAATCGCGTCTCTACTTCTAATTCTTGTAGAGACAAGGGTTAATCGCGTCTCCTGGCTTCTGCCCTATTTGAGGAATCACCTGGTTTGACGACTTCGGATACTCGGTTGAAGAAACTAGAAAATTGTTCTTGAAGCTTGGCAAATGCGCCTGCTGTGTTCTCACGTGCCTTAACTTGCCGCTCTAGATTTTTAATTGCTTTGTCAAATGCTGCATACTCGCGATCGCCTCTGGCATATCCTAGTTCTTGAGCTAACTTGAGTTGGGTACGAGAATCTTCTAGCAACCTCTGTGCTGCGTCACGATCCTTCTCTGCTAAAGTAACCGCAGTCACTAGATCGGTATGGGCTTTGACTAGCGGCAGGGGTCGAGCTTGTTCTGTCACCACTAAAGTTGAGAGCGCAAGTTGCAGCACGCCTTTGGCTTCATCAATTTTGCCTTCGTTCAACAACCGAGCTGCCTGCTTTGTTGCATCTGGATATCTCTCTAATGGCAGATTGACGATTGCTGTGCGAATCTCGCTCATCAGGTTGTTCAACAGTTCGCGAGCCGCCGGAAAATCTTCTGCAATTACAACAGCCTTAACTTGTTTGCGAATTCGCTCAACCAAATTAAAATCCTGAGGGGCAAAATCGATTATCGCTACCTGAGCCGCCACCGGAATTAGAGCTAGTTTAGGGTATTGTGCTACTAGAATGTCAATTTTTCCAGTTGCTCGTTCTAGGGCAGCAATTGCTTCTTGAGTCTTTCCCCGCTCAATGGCAGCGATCGCTTTTTTAGTTTCTTCGATTGCGGCGATCGCTTCTCGATCCAGTTTACTTTCAGCCTCAGCTGTTGCCTGTTGCCTCTCCTTTTCAATCTCCTGCTGAAGACTAGTATCAAGCTGATTCAATCTTTCAGGAGATACCGCAGCAGAGCTAACTGCATGAACGGGAGCGATGAATAAAAGCGTGGAGAAAAGAATACCCACTAACAGGACTTGCAGCCTTCTAAAGAATCTGTGATATTGGTTCACGATCATTCTCCTGGTTTGTAAACTTGCTTTGCACCTGGGATAGATGCCTTTTTCGTCGCGATCAAACATCTGTACCTTTTTGGGTCTAAGGATTATTCGGGTTTTCCCCTACAACGCCACTTGATGCCAGTCGCTACAACGCGCTTAACCCGACACTAGGTGCTTTATGCCGGGAAACCCTTTCGGCAGTTCCTTCTGGGGGAAACCCCCAGAAGGAACTGCCGACGCTCCTGCGTCGCTACCGCTACGCTAACACCACCGCAGTGGCTCCCCCACACCCTTATACCCTTTCTTTGTTCACAAGCGTGCTGTAGAGAATTGTTGCCGATTTGGAAACCTTATCCAAATCGGTGTTTTGCAAGTTGCCACTGTTGATCAGGGTTGCAGCATGGCTAACCCTCACCTTGATAGGTTTAAACCCAATCAAGCATTAGCTGTTTGCTGACTTTGGGTTTGCTGACTTTCATGAGATGGTCTGTTGACTCTGGACACCCGGTTGAAGAAACTAAAGAACTTTTCCCGGAGTTTGGCAAATGGACTTTCTGTTTTCTCCTTTGCCCTGATTTGCCGCTCAATGTCTCTGATTGCCCGGTCAAGTTCTTTGTACTCGGGATCACGTCTAGCATAGCCCAGTTCTCTCGCAAGCTTGAGTTGGGTGCGAGCATCTTCCAGCAACCGCAGTACTTGGTCCCGATTTTGCTGGTCCTGATTCTGTTGATCCTGTCCCTGAGCGGCTAAAGCCATTGCAGCAGCTAGTTCAGTAAGGGCATTAATCAGTGGAATGGGTCGAGATTGTTCTGTCACCACCAGAGTTGAGAGTGCCAGTTGCATTACCGCTCTGGCTTCATCGGTTCTCCCTTGATGCAACAATCGGGCGGACTCCTTCATGGCATCAGGATACGTCTCAAGTGGCAGATTGACGGTTGATGTGCGAATCTCGCTCACTAGGTTGTGCAACAGTGCACGCCCAGTCGGAAAATCTTCCTCATTCACAGCCCTCTTAGCTTCATCGCGAATTGGCTCAATCAAATCAAAATCCCGAGGGGCAAGATCGATAATGGTTATCTGAGTTGACACAGGAACCAGAGCCAGTTCAGGGTAGCGTGCCAGGAGAATATCAAGTTTTCCAGTTGCCCGTTCCAGAGCTTGAAGTGCTTCTTGAGTATTTCCCTGGTCAATGGCGTTGATTGCATTGCGAGTTTCTTTGAGCGCGGCGATTGCGTCCTGATCTAGGGAACTTTGAGCCTCATTCGTTGCCTTTTGCCTCTCCTGTTCAATCTCCTGCTGAGATTGAGGATTGGGCTGATTCAATGTCGTAGAGTTCATAATCTTCTCCTTGTTTGTTAATTTGTTTTGGGTTTGGAATAGGTGTTTTTTTCATCGCGATCAAACAATTGTTCGATCTACTTCTAAGCCTTCACTAGCCCATTAGTTTTTCCTTTGGTCTTGTACCAAAGGCTTCTCCCCTGCTCCACTCGGACTGCTCCCTTGCCTCTTCGTTGGTTGCAGGCGAGCTACAGCATTGGAAGCACGTGGGGACGGGGACCGGGCGGGAAAGCTTGATCGGATCGATAAAGCTCGGCTTCGGTCAACTGGAGCTCCCCAGCCCCGGCGTTTTCGGCTGCGTGCTCGGGGCTAGAGGCCTTGGGGATTGCGAAGAGCGAGGGCCGCCGCACTAGGAACCGAAGCGCAACCTGGCGAGGGGTCGCGTTGTGCGCGGCGGCGATTTCCTGCAGCACGCAGCCTCCGGTCGTGTGCGGATCTGGGAAGTGGCCGTGACCGAACGGGCTGTAGGCGACCACGGCGACGCCATGCTTCTCACACCAAGGAATTCTTCAAGGTCGGGCAGATCGAAGTTGCTAACTCCCCAGGAGAGAATCTTCCCCTCGTGCTGAAGCTGCTCGAAGGCGGCAATTGTGTCCTCCAACGGGTGCTGACTGCGCCAGTGCAAGAGGTAGCAGTCCAGTCGATCAGTTTTGAGGCGAGCAAGCGACTTCTCGCAAGCCGCCATCGTCCCGCGCCGAGAGGCATTCTCGGGAAGTACCTTGGAGACCAGGAAGACCTCATCGCGTCGCCCGACGATCGCCTCGACGACCACTTCCTCGGCGATGCCGTACATCTCGGCGGTGTCAATATGGGTCATGCCGAGATCGAGACCTCGACGCAGCGTGGCGATTGCGGAGGCGCGATCACAGCGATCGATGTACCAAGTCCCTTGACCGATCACCGCGACCTCACGCTTTGTGGAACCAAACCGACGCTGTTCCATGCTTGTTCTCCTGATTAGATTCTTTTCTTTTGCAAGTTAGCGATTACACTCTGTGTACGCTGCGCGAACGCGCCGATGCGATCCTCACTCTCCATCCTCAGGCTCGTTCCTGATGTCCTCAGGAGATCTCACTTTTATGCGCCGCTACGATACACTGGCTTTTTCGGCGGCAGCGTGTGTAGAGGCGGCCGTTCTGACGGTCAGGCTTAGGGCGAGATCGTGATCCGGTTTTCCACCGAGGTGATTCCTGGTGCCGACCACGCTGCCCGCTCCGCCTCTTGCTTCTCAGCCCAGGAGCGCACCGCCCCCCTCAGGATGACCTTGCTCCCCTCCACCTCGACCGTGATCCGCAGCGCGTCGGTCTCCGCGCTGCGCACCAGCGCCTGCTCAATTTTCTGCTTGAGTTCCGACGGCGACACGCGGGGCTTGATGGTGAGCAAGTTGGTCACCCCTTTGACGCCTTTCAGGCGGCGGACAACCCGCTCGGCATCGTGCTTCTGGTACTCCCACTCGACCACACCCCTGAGCGTGACCCAGCCCTTGGAGACCGTGACGTCGAGATTATCGATGGACACGCCGGCATCCCACTCCAGCGCATGAATGGCGGCTGCGGCAATGTCGGCGTCAGTGCGCTCGGCAGAGACCGGCAGCCGAACCTCGATGTCGTTGGCCACAGCCAGTACGCCACGGACGCGGTGGGCAGCTTCTTCGGCAGCCCACCGCTTGTAAAAGGAATCGACCCAGCCTGTGAGCGTAACAACACCGTCTTTGACAACCACGCCGATTTCGGTAGACTGGACGCGGGGATCCCACTTCAACTCATTCAGCACATCCTTTTGGATTTCCTCGTCAGTTCGGGTTGCGGTTGCAGTTGTCATGGTTGTTTCTCCTTTGAGCTACTCTTATGGTTTAAAACTGCTAAACTTCATTTCAAAGGCTCTAACACCTGCTTCTGCCACAGGATGATCCTGCTCTATGCAGCTTTCTTGGTGCTGTTGTGCGGGTCGATGACGAACTTTTTCGGTGCCCCTTGGTCGAATGTCCGGTACGCCTCTGGTGCTTGGTCGAGCGAGATGAACTCGATGTTTGTGACCTCGCTCAGGTAGTCCATCCGGCCTCCGAGGATGGACTGCATCAGGAGTCGGTGGTACTTCATCACCGGGCACTGCCCCCACATGGCGAACTGCGACTTGATCCATGCCTTGCCGAAGTCGAGGATCAACTTCCCCTGCTTAGCCAGGTCCGTGGGACCACCGGGGTCGGAGCTAGTATAAATGCCAGGGATGCCCATTCCCCCGCCGAAGCGAACCACCGACATCAGGTCGTTCAATACAGCCTCCGGCTGCTCGCCAGCGTCTTTCCCATGGCCGTGGGCTTCGAACCCCACGGCGTCCACCCCGCAGTCCACTTCGCGAACGCCAAGGATCGACTCGATCTGATCGGCCAGCGGCACGTCTTGCGTCAGGTCCACAGTCTCGTAACCCGACTTCTTCACCAGCTGCAATCGGGTCTGGTTCACGTCCCCGACGATGATGGCTGAGGCCCCTAGGAGGCGGGCACTGGCGGCGGCACACCGACCCACCGGTCCTGCCCCTGCAATGTACACCGTGGATCCCGTTCCAACTCCCGCAATGACACACCCATGGTAGCCCGTGGGCAGGATGTCCGAGAGGAGGGTGAGGTCATGGATGCGCTCCATCGCCTGGTCCTTGTCGGGGAACTTCAGCAGTTGGAAGTCAGCGTAGGGGACCATGTGGTACTCGGTCTGCCCGCCTGGCCAGCCGCCCAGGTTGAAGCCGTAGGCTCCGCACGGGAAGTCAGGGTTGGTGTTCATGCAAATGTCGGTGTGCCGCTCCTTGCAGTTGCGGCAGCGGCCGCAGGCGACGTTAAATGGAACCGAGACGAGATCGCCGACCTTAATAAACTCCACGTCCCGGCCCACCTCGACGACCTCACCAGTAATCTCATGACCCAGCGTCATCCCCTCTGGAGCGGCGAAGCGGCCCCGGTAGATGTGCTGGTCGCTACCGCAGATGTTCGTGGTGACCACCTTGAGAATGACACCGTGCTCGCACTTCTTGCCACGAGGGTCAACTAGTTTTGGGAAGTCGATACTTTGAACCTCGACTTTCCGAGGACCTATATAGACTACTCCACGATTGCTTACCATAGCTTGTTCATCCTCTTTTTATGGTTTGAACTACTAAATTTCATTTCAGACCCCCTCAGCTAGTTTCACGGGGCGCAACAACATCGCATTGGCTGCCACAAGTACTCAAGGGAGGAAAAAAGAAAGCCTACGATCAAAACTTGCAGCCCTTTAAGGAGTCGGTGATATCAGTTCATGATGGTTCTCCTAGTTTTTTAAGTTGTTTTGTGACTGGAATAAGTGCTTTTTTCGTTGCAATGGGCTACGCCCCACCGTAGGCGATCGCAACTCTGGAAATTTACGATCTGACTTTAGACCTGGAATAAGTGCCTTTTTCGTCGCGATCGAACATCTGTTTGACCCGATCCCAAGCCTTTGTCAAGGCATTATCTTTTCCATTGGCTTCTCTGAACGACCGATTGTAGGTATCAACAAAAGTTTTTTGCGCGTCGTCCGACAGATTTGCTCTAATTTCTGGTGAAATCTGCTCATTATCTGCCAGTTCACCTTTTGGTTGACGGGGAATCTTCATGTCAGTGATAGCGACTTCTTCCGCACCCGCACTTTCTAACAGTGAGACAACTTCGTCTGCTTGTTCTTGTGGCACTTCCGCGACCAGTAAAAACTCACCTGCTTTCAGGCGTGTTTCGTAAATAGTAGCTTTGTCCTCCGGCATACCCATTGCAATTAAGGCAGCTCCAATGCCTGCTCCCAAGGAACCATATAAAGCACCGCCTGCCGCTCCTAATAATGCTGCTCCCAAAGGGCCTGCTGCTACTACGGTTCCCAAAAAGGGAATGAACAACACACCCACACCCGTAAGTAAAGCCAACAGAGAACCAAACAGCGATCCAAAAATTGCTCCGGTGGCGAGTCCATCCAAGATCACATCTTGTTTAGTCACAAATCCGGAGATACGAGTTTCGGCGTGGAAGTCGCGACCAATAATCGAAATGTTATCTTTGGGAACGCCGCGATCGATTAGACGCTCAACCACTTCTTGCATCTTCTTCTCATCTTTGAAGATAGCAGAGACACTTTTGAGGGCGGTTTTTTCAGATGTAGAAGTCATAAAAATTACTCCAAATTAAAAAACTAGATAACATCACGAAATGTGGCGCAGATTTAAGGACGTGGGGATAGGAAGAGAGTATTTGATAATTTCACTGCGTCACCCAGAGGGTGACGCACGCAGGCTCGCTAAAGCAGTTCCTTTAACTCTGAGAACCAGAGCAACGGACTGCTCGCTGCGTCTTGTTACTTTTGTTCCACAAAGTCTGCATCGATGACATCTTCACCGCCGCCTTGACGGTCTGTTGAAGTACCACCGTTTGGAGATGCACCTGCTTGTGAATAGACCGCAGTGCCGATTTGCATCAGGGCTTGTTGAATTTCGTTAGTGAGGGACTTCATGCGATCAATGTTGTTCTGCTCAATTGCCTGACGCAAGTCTCGAATTAATCCTTCCACGCGGGACTTGTCTGCTGGTGGCACTTTGTCGCCCAAATCCTGAAGTTGTTTCTCGGCTTGATAGGCGACGGAATCCGCCATATTTTTGGTATCAATTTGTTCGCGCCGCCTATGGTCTTCTTCCGCATTGCGCTCGGCTTCTTTCACCATCCGCTCAACTTCAGATTTATCGAGGGTAGACGCACCTGTGATGCTAATGGACTGTTCTTTACCTGTGGCTTTTTCTCTGGCAGTTGCTGACAGAATCCCGTTAGCATCAATGTCAAAGGTAACTTCGATCTGTGGCATACCTCTGGGAGCTGGAGGAATCCCATCTAGTCGGAAGGTTCCCAGGCTCTTGTTGTCGGATGCCATTTCGCGTTCACCTTGCAGAACATGGATTTCTACGTTTGTTTGTGCGTCAGCCGCCGTTGAGAACACCTCGGACTTCTTCACTGGGACAGTGGTATTGCGCGGAATGATCTTGGTCGTCACGCCACCTAGAGTTTCAACACCCAGCGACAACGGCGTAACATCTAGGAGCAGTACGTCTTTTACCTCACCCCCAAGCACACCCGCCTGAATCGCTGCACCCACTGCTACGACTTCATCCGGGTTGACACCCTGGTGCGGGTCTTTGCCTATTATCTGCCGTACCAGTTGCTGGACAGCCGGCATTCGAGTTGCACCACCCACTAGGATTACTTCGTCAATATCTGCGGGACTCCGTTTAGCATCGCGCAGAGCTTGTTCGACGGGAATGCGGCTGCGATCGAACAAATCGGCGCACATTTGCTCGAACTGTACCCGCGTTAAGGTCACATCTAGATGTTTCGGGCCTTCCGGGGTTGCGGTAATAAAAGGTAAGTTAATGTTTGTCTGTGTTGCTCCTGACAGTTCAATTTTGGCTTTTTCTGCGGCTTCGGTGAGGCGTTGCAGGGCTTGTTTGTCTTTACGCAGATCGATGCCTTCGTTACGCTGGAATTCGGTTGCTAGCCAGTCTACGATTCTCTTATCAAAGTCATCACCGCCCAAGTGGGTGTCGCCACTGGTAGCTTTCACTTCAAACACACCATCACCCACTTCTAGGATAGACACGTCAAACGTTCCACCACCTAAGTCAAAGACTAGGATGGTTTCATTGGTTTTCTTGTCAAGTCCGTAGGCGAGGGCAGCCGCCGTTGGCTCGTTGATAATTCGCAGAACTTCAATCCCGGCAATTCTACCGGCATCTTTGGTAGCCTGCCGTTGAGAGTCATTGAAATAGGCAGGGGTGGTAATTACCGCTTGCCTCACTGGTTCCCCCAGATATGTGCTGGCATCATCTATTAGCTTGCGGACTACCTCAGCCGCGATTTCTTCGGGTGAAAATTCCTTGTTCAGAGCGGGGCAGTGTAGCTTGACATTGCCATTACTGTCACGTGCCACTTTGTAAGTAACTTGTTTTGCCTCTTGGGTGACTTCATCATACCTGCGCCCGATGAACCGCTTAACTGAATAAAAGGTGTTTTCTGGGTTCATTACACCCTGGCGCTTGGCAATTTGCCCGACAAGTTTTTCGCCCTTCTTGGTGTAGGCAACCACAGACGGAGTTGTGCGACCGCCTTCTGTGATCGGAATGACGATGGGTTGTCCACCTTCCATTACGGCTATACAGGAATTTGTAGTTCCTAGATCAATACCAACGATTTTTGCCATCGTTAACAACTTCCTTCAAAAATTGAGATAAAAAATTGAAAAGATTGAGATAAAAAATTGAGAGTTTGGATTCAGGACAAGTTGAATAAATGGTATTAAGAAGGCAGAGGGCAGGAGGCAAAGGGCAGAAGGGGAATCCCCATAAATAAATTTAGGGGGATTTAACAACGGCTTCTGAAAGTAAGGATTTCCCGACTTGAGCAAACTGGCGTGGGCTTGTGACCTTTTGGCAGAGGGAAGAATCTATCCTTGAACCTTCTGCCCTCTGGCTCCTTAGCACTCAGGATTCGGCTGCGTTTTGAATCGCGGCTAACAATGAGCGGAGGTCGTAAGAGCCATCGTGGCGCACACCGTTGATGAAAAAAGTCGGCGTGCCGTTGACCCCGCTCTGGATTCCGCTGAGTAAGTCTTCGCGTATCTTGGCTGCGTGGGCGTGCTCGGCGAGTTCGTGACTAAACCGAGGCACATCAAGACCGAGGTTAGCAGCATATTCTATTAGATGTTTGCGATCGAGCGCCTGTTGATGTTCAAAGAGATGGTCGTGCATCTCCCAGAACTTACCTCGCACCCCAGCGGCTTCTGCTGCTTCTGCTGCCTGCTCGGCGTGGGGATGCACGCTAGTTAACGGGAAGTGGCGGTAGACAAAGCGCATGAGATCCCCGGTCAACTGCTGGAGTTCTTTGACGATGAAATGGGCACGACCGCAATAGGGACACTCATAGTCGCCGTATTTCACGAGGGTGACGGGTGCGTTTTTTGGCCCTCGGATATGGTCTCGTTCACCTTCAGGTGTGCCGTTCGCGGTAGCGTCTCTGAAAGAGAAGGCATCGCTAACTGGGAGGCTAAGTTCGCCCATTGCTGTTGTAATCATGTTGTCACCTCCTGCTCTTAAGGGAGTGCTTTGGAAAACATTGCGTCACTGCCCTTGCCCGTTGCCCCTGTGCCCGTCACCTAAGTTTACTTTCACAACCTTGTTCCTATCTTCTTCAGCCTTGGGCAGCCTCAGCTTGAGAATGCCATCTTTGTATTCTGCTTGCACCTGATCGTGCTGGACACGGGTAGGCAACGGAATTACGCGCTGAAACCTGCCATAGCGGAATTCGGTGCGGGTGATGCCTCTTTCTTCCGTTTTGATTTCTGATTTCCGCTCACCGGAAATAGACACTGCCTCTGGCGATACTTGCACATCTAGGTCTTTGGGGTCTACACCGGGAATTTCTACCTTGAGATGAACCGCATCGGGGTTTTCTTGAATCTCTGCGGAGGGAATAAAGGCAATGCCTTCCTCTTCTCTACGACCTGTCGGTGCTATCTCATCAAACAAGCGGTTTAACTGCCGCTGCAAACTTTCAACTTCTCGGAAAGGTTCCCAACGAACGAGTGCCATAATTTTAAGTCTCCTGATGATCTATACTTGAGTGTTTAGAATTCTGCATTAGACTGGGTTTTGTCAGTTGCTGAAACAGCGTTACTATCTTCCAGTGCTGAACTCTATTGACACTATAGAGAAGAAATCTAAGGGCTTTCTGAGGAAATTATGATGATTGGGGATTGGGACAAGGCAAAGTTGTAAGGGGAAAAACAAATAACTTCCCTTTAACCTTTCTCAGTTACGCCAGTTCGCTCAACGGGGGAAACACTCCGAAGTTGCTCCACTTGGTGAGGAAGTTCAAGTCTTGGATGCCACATCCTCCACTTGGGGAGCCACCCCTGTGGGCGGTGAGTCCAGTGCTGCCGGAGGGTTACCCTCCGCAGGCAACTGGCGAACCCGAAGGGGTTTCCCGACTTGAGGGGAGTGGCGTGAGACCCCAAGACCGGAGTGGCTCCGGTTCCCGTCGAGTTGAAACTTCCGATCTTCGTAGCGTAAAGCCTACGGCATAGCTTCTCTACGAGACGCTACGCGAACGCTTAGAGCGACGCAGGAGCGTCACCCGAAGGGGCAAAGACGACACTTGCACTCAACGAGGGAACCTCCCTACGCTTCGGGAACGCTTTCAGCGAACGGGTTCGGGGGATCGCAATCGGCGGAAACCCTTACGGGTTCGGCAGTTCCTCCACTTGGGGAGACCCCAAGACCGGACTGCCTCACCGCCAAGACTGCGACCCCCTCACCGCAACGCAGTGTCTCCCAAAGACCGCACTTCTCTTTGCACGCGACTGGCTCCCCAATACCCAGTTTCCTCAATAATCGAAGCCTTCGCCAGGGCCAGGGCCGACACCAGCTGGCGCTTTCGCCTGCTTGTCAGGTTTTTCTACCACAACACCCTCAGTGGTCAGCACCATACCACCAATAGATGCAGCATTCTGCAAAGCACTACGAGTCACCTTCGCTGGATCGACAATGCCCGCCTCGAACATATTCACAAATTTATTAGCAACGGCATCGTATCCCTCATCAAAGGGCAGTTCACGGACGCGCTCCACAATCACCGCACCATTAGCACCAGCATTATCAGCAATGCGACGTAGTGGAGCATAAAGGGCGCGAGCCACAATCATAGTGCCCGTCAACTCTTCATCCTTCATTTGGCTCTTTGCCCATTCCTCAAGCTGGGGAGCAATGTGTGCTATTGTTGTACCGCCACCGGGCACAATTCCTTCTTCAACTGCGGCTTTGGTGGCATTAATTGCATCTTCTAGACGTAGCTTGCGGTCTTTGAGTTCAGTTTCGGTGGCAGCACCGACCTTAATCACCGCGACACCACCTGCCAGTTTCGCCAGCCGTTGTTGCAGTTTTTCCTTATCGTAGGAGGATTCAACTTCTTGGATTTGGCGACGAATTTGTTCGATGCGAGCTTTGACAGCTTCTTCGTTGCCTTCTGCCACGATGGTTGTGTCGTCTTTGGTAACGATCGCTCGCCGGGCTTTACCAAGCATTTCTAACCTGACATTTTCTAGCTTCAAGCCCGTATCTTCGCTAATCACCTGACCACCTGTGAGCGCCGCGATGTCTTCCAGCACGGCTTTACGTTGAGCGCCAAAGCCGGGAGCCTTCACCGCCGCGACTCGCAGTACACCGCGCAAATGGTTGACAACTAAAGTTGCCAAGGCTTCTTTTTCAATGTCATCCGCAATGATTAGTAGGGGTTTGCCCGTGCGAGCAATTTGCTCCAGAATCGGCACCAAATCTTGAACCATTGTAATCTTGCGATCGGTGATTAAAATGTGGGGTTCTTCCAGCACTGCCTCCATTCGCTCTGGATCAGTCACAAAGTAAGGCGAAACGTACCCTCTATCAAAGCGCATTCCTTCAGTGACTTCCAGTTCGGTCGTTGTGGATCTGCCTTCTTCTAGAGAGATTACACCTTCTTTGCCCACTCTTTCCATCGCCTCAGCCACAATCCGACCCACTTCGGGGTCATTACCCGCTGAAATGGTTGCAACCTGCTCAATGTCCCTAGAATCTTTAATTGGACGGGCGTGTTCTTGAATTTTTTCGATGACGAATTCTGTAGCTTTATCAATCCCCCGTTTCACCGTCAGGGGATCGGCACCAGCCGTAACGTTGCGTAGCCCTTCTTTAAGCATCGCGTGAGCCAGCACAATTGCAGTGGTGGTTCCGTCACCCGCGACATCGTTTGTCTTGGAGGCTGCTTGACGTAGCAAGGAAATCCCGGTATTCTCAGCGGGATCTTCTAGTTCAATTTCTTTGGCAATAGTTACTCCATCATTGACTATTTGAGGAGCGCCAAATTTTTTCTCCAAAACTATATTCCGCCCTTTGGGACCGAGGGTGACAGCGACGGCTTCGGTCAGAGCGTCAAAGCCTTTTTCCAATGTCCAACGGGCCGTGTCCTTGTACAGAATTGTCTTTACCATAGAAATGTTGTCCTTATGAATAACTAATTAGGATGTTTTCAGTAGTGCTGAATAGAGACGCAATAAATCGCGTCTGTACAAGAGTTAGGAGTTTTATCTCCCCCTGCTCCCCCTGCTCTCTTTTCCCCAATACTCAGTCCCTTTGAAAGCTGCTTACTCCACGATCGCCAGGACATCTTTTTCAGATAACAACACGTATTCTTCGCTACCGAGTTTAATGTCGGTTCCGGCATATCTGGAATAGAGAACTCGCTCGCCAATTTTCACTTCCATTGGCTGACGAGATCCATCCTCATTACGTTTCCCCGGGCCGACTTGCACCACTTCTCCAATCTGTGGCTTTTCTTTGGCGGTGTCGGGCAATAAAATTCCCCCAGCAGTTTTTTCTTCCGCTTGCGCGACCTTAATAAAGATGCGATCGCCCAATGGTTTTACTGTCGAAATACTCAGCGATACGGCTGCCATAGGCTATTCTCCTGTTGAGAAGGCAGGAGGCAGTAGGTACATTAGTGAGTGGGCTTTAAACCCACAACTAAAGTTTTTGTCATCTTTCTTCTGTACCCCGCAGTATGTCTCCTACCTTTTTTGTCAAAAATATTGATTGGTACTGCTCAGTGCTTGTTACCTTAACCAAAAAATCTAAGGACTTTCTGAGGAAATCATGGAAGTTGCAAAACAGTTGTATGGCAAAAACCGGGCGTGCAAGAATTTCTGTTGAGGTTCAGCTTAATTGAGTACGATGGTGGGATGTACTGATAGTT
The DNA here is from genome assembly GCF_047228265.1 of Nostoc sp. UIC 10607. NCBI lineage: Bacteria > Bacillati > Cyanobacteriota > Cyanophyceae > Nostocales > Nostocaceae > Nostoc > Nostoc sp. UIC 10607. The sequence continues at coordinate 198,409 of NZ_JBIQNW010000007.1, forward strand.
GCAGATATCGGCTGAGTTGCAAAGCACTGCAAATGTGATTGGTTGTGAGATTTAGCTTACAGGCTAAAGGGTGCGGCTACTATTAACCGAACTGTATTGAATTGAAGAAGGCAGGAGGCAGAGGGCAGAGGGCAGAAGGTTTTGTTTAGAAGGGGATTCAGACCCCTCCTAAACAAGAGCCACCCTACGGGTGAATCCTACGGATACGCTACGCGAGCGCCAGTCGCCTACAGAAGGAAACCTTCTTGCAGCGCTGGCTCACCAAATTTTCAATTTGGTGGGGGTCTTAAACCCTTACTCCCTACGGTCGTAGCAGAGGGCAGGAATCAGATTTCCTTCTGCCTTCTGCCTCCTGCCCTCTGCCTTTCTTGATAAAACCTCATTGGAGCGGACTGAAGAGAGCCGTCAGTACTAAGTTCAAGGTTATTAGCATCTGCTCAATTCAACCGTTAAACACTGAGGTTGTTTAATGTTCTCAAAGAGGATTTAAATCATGTCAGTAATCAGTATTTCTAAGTTCGAGCGCTTCTTCCGCACTGTGGCAGGTCTAGACGTGGACAAGAACGACCTTAAGCGTTACAGCGACTTCGTCAATCATAAAACCTACGATCTTCTCCTTCGTGGCCAGGCTACGGCGAAGGCGAACGGGCGCGACATCATCGAACCTTTTGATGTACCTATTACAAAGGGACTGGAGGAGAGAATTCACAACTTCAAGGAGATCAACGAGGAGATTGAGCTAAAGCCCATACTGGATTACATGACGACGCGGCCACTGCTCGACCTGGACTACAGTAAAGAGACCGAGGCACGGCTTCCAGACATCGTGGGTGGACTTAGTGTGGCACTTGCCCGCACCTTCAAGATCATCAATCCCGATCTCAAGAACCCCCAGACGATGCACTGGGAGCGCGCCTTCAGCATTTTTGACTTGCTGCTGTAGACTCAGTGAATAGATGGAACGGCATCGAAAAATGGGCGGGGGCTACTTCCGCTTTTTTGTCAAATACCAAGATTAACAATTAGCCCTTTCAAGGTGACTCGAAAAACTCTTATTTCTTCTCAGCATTCTCTGTGTTCTCTGCGGTTTGAAAGTATTTTTTTAACCTTAGAGGTGCAGAGACTACAGCGAAAAGTTCCTCGAAGACGGGTTTCCCGGCGTAGGAAACTTTTCAAGAGAGAGGTAAGCGGCTATTGAGGAATTTATCGTCGAGAACTTTTATCCACCTTGAAAGGGATAGTCCTAATATATTTGACCCGATTAAGTACTTTGCTGCCCCAGAAAATCAAGACTTAGGAGTAGTCAAAGCCCTGCCAAAGCCAGTCTCCAAGCTTGATTTATCGCCTTTTCCTGCACCCTCTTGACAAATGTGCAATTACCTTAACCTCTCACTGATGCCCCTGCCTTCTCTAGTTGATCCCACTGTTGTGCAACGTCAAATTTTTCACCTTCTCTGTCGTTTAACTGCATAACCGTAAGGCACAGGCCAATTAGGTTCTTCATCCAAGCTACAACGGGCATAAATCGACCAGTATGGATTGCGGAGTAATTCTCGACCGATGAGAACCAAATCTGCACACCCACGAGTAATTATTTGGTCGGCATACTCAGCCTCATTTATCAGCCCCACAGCTCCTGTCATGATCCCAGCCTCTTCTCGGATTTTGGCAGCAAAAGGGACTTGATAGCCTTTCTCCACAGGAATTCTGGCATGGGGTACTAAACCTCCTGTTGAAACATCGATCAAATCAACGCCTAGAGTCTTTAGTTCACGGGACAATATGATTGATTGCTGGAGATCCCAACCTCCTTCTACCCAGTCGGTAGCGGAGATGCGTACAAAAAGCGGCATCCCGTTGGGCAAAACATCTCGTACTCGCCTTACTACTTCCAGTAATAAACGCATTCGGTTCTCCAACGAACCGCCGTAACGATCTGTTCGGCGATTACTGAGTGGTGAAAGAAAAGAATGCAATAAGTATCCATGTGCTGCGTGGATTTCAATCATTTGAAAACCTACTTGCAGGGCACGCTGCGCTGCTGCAACGAACGCGAAGATCGTTTCTTGAATACCACGCTCATCGAGGGATATCGGTACAGGAGCGTTCTCTTGAAAAGGAATTGGGCTAGGTGCGACAGGCTGCCAACCTCCTTGTTCAGGTGTCAGTGGCGTACCGCCTAACCAAGGAACATTGCAACTTGCCTTCCTTCCAGCATGGGCTAATTGAATCCCTGTAACAGATCCCTGTTGGCGAAGGAAGCGCACAATGCGAGTTAGTGGCTCGATTTGCTTGTCGTCCCAAAGCCCAAGGTCGCCAGGTGTAATCCGTCCTTGGGGTGTTACGGCTGTCGCTTCAACCATAATCAGACCAGTTCCTCCCACAGCCCGACTCCCTAAGTGGACGAAGTGCCAATCGTTAGCAAATCCATTCTCTGCTGAGTATTGACACATTGGTGACATCGCCACGCGACTTGGCAAGGTGATATCTCGAATTATTAGTGGAGTAAACAAATCCACTTCGGGTATTTCCGAGTCGTGCAGACTCCTTGATTGACAGCCTTGATAACCTGGGGTTTTTAATTCGGTCTGGGCTGGAGATGATGACAAAGTTGTTATGTTCTGTGTAGTCATGATTTGACTGTTCGGTGCTTTATGAACTCACACTTAACGTTTGACTTTCAACTTTTTTTGGCAGACTGATAGGTGGAAACTGGTATTTATGAATCTTGACGATCGTGTTCTCAAAGGAGTCTCTGCTGATTTGCGATCGCCTAGGTTGGGGCATAGCCCATCGCATCTTTGTGAGCATATTCTCCCAAAATTCCCGCTTGTTGTGAATCAAGCTCACTGAACGCAGCAAAGCGACCATATAAGATTAAAACATCACCGGGACGGACATAGGTAGAACCTTGCGGTGCGCCGATGTATGACCCAGCCTAAATTAGAGTGGCATGTTGGCTCCCACCCAGTTCCATAACATAGACATTGTTTGCTGAACTTGAACACTAACGCTAGTTGGTAAATCTAAGGAAAATCTGAGGAGATGCTGGGAGGCAGAAGGTAGGAGGTAGTCCAGGGGGAACGCATCTTATTTCCTAGAGCCGTTAAAAATCAGGTTGTATAAATTATAGCTATTGAAGCAGCTTAATAGTTACTTGAGACAGATGGTTATTTATTAAACAATTCAATAATATGACTTCAAAACAAATTTGATGTTATCCATGACTACAACCGTTACTCAAATGAAATGTGCTTGTCCATCTTGCCTATGCGTTGTTTCTCTGACTGATGCTGTCATCAAAGATGGTAAAGCTTACTGTGGAGAAGAATGTGCCAATAATCATCCCAATGGGCAAGGCTGTGGTCACACAGGCTGTGATTGTCAATCCAATTCGCTTTTTCCCATTCACAATTCGCAGTTACAATCAGTGGTAGCTTGAACTCACGACCTAGAAGCACCACTGAATCAAAAATTCAGTGAATAATTTTAATGCACTCACGCTCTTTCTGGGGTTCAAAAAGCGTGACAAGACATAGTGAACCGGACGCTTACCTAATGATTAAGTACACAATCATGAAGCAGAGCATCTTTTACTACTGATAGGTCAGTAGAAATGAAAACCGATAAATTTTATCAGGTCACTGTCGGGTTAGTTACAGCTTGCAGTGGGGCAAAGTCTGAGTAAACTTCAGTGGGCAGACAACGCAAGATAATCATCAGTAAGTCAGCTTTAACTTGAGGCGTGGAGAAATCCACAATTCGCCGGAACTTGGTCATAGTAAGGACTGTAGCCACCTCAGCTATGTGATTTAAGGCATCTTCAGGCGATGATTCGGCTTCGTCAATCAGCGTCGGGAAGTATTCACGGGCAAACCACCTTTCCTCATCGCTCAAGTCTGTGAGATTTTTATTACTACCGCTATGAAGACTATCTAATACTCACCGTTCGCGTAATAGAGAATGAATTTGATGAAATAGGGGATATGTGAAGAAGCAAGCTTTCCGAAAACAGGCACTCGCCAAGCCTTGTCCCAGCAAAAAACTTGTTGTGAAGTAACTTTAGGTGGTAAGAGTGAAAAATGGCACACATACCCCAACGAATAATTTCAGAACGAATCGATGATGTTGTTCTGCTGCTAGAGGTGATGAAAAAAATGGGACTGCCGGAAATTTAGTTCGGCGAAGGCTTCTATAATTGCGATTTGAGACATGGGAGAGATGCATTAATGAGTAAACTTGAAAACCAATACCAACTCTTCAAGTACAGTATAGGAAGATATCACGTCTCATTAGGATTATGCCAACCGCCATCTGGGGGAATCATGCGATCCGCTAAAGGAGGCCCCCAGGTATGAGGTGCGTATTCGTAAACAGGGGTTGCTCGATCTAGGATAGGAGCAACAATTTGCCACTGTGCTTCTACTTCATCCTGGCGAGCAAATAACATGGAGTCGCCTTTCATGGCATCTTCAAAAAGCCGCTCGTAGGGATTCATCTCATTGCCATGCTCGACTTGAGCGACTAGTCCGACTTCGCTACCCACCATTCTGTCGCCTGGGGTTTTAGAGCGAATGCCGATCGCAGTCAGCACATTTGGACTAAGACGAAAGTAGAAATAATTTGCTAATCCAAAGGCACGCTCGCCAAAAACATCCTGCGGCGGACGCTTGAGCCTGACCACAACTTCAGTAGTTGTACTCGGTAAACATTTGCCTGCACGAATGTAAATCGGAACGCTAGCCCAGCGCCAAGTATCAATGTTGAGCTTAACCGCCGCAAAGGTTTCGACCTTGGAATCAGGAGCTACACCAGGTTCTGAGGCATAGCCCTTGTACTGCCCGCGCACTACATTTGAGGGTTCGATTGGATCTATGGATTTGAGCAATCGCGCTCTTTCATCTCGGATGGCTTCATGCTGCTCGTTGATGGGCGGATCCATCATTAAACACGCCGTCACCTGAAGTAGATGATTTTGCACCACATCCCGAATAGCGCCTGTCTCTTCATAAAACTGTCCCCGTCCATCGATGCCAAATTTTTCAGCCATCGTGATTTGGATGCTGGCAATACTGACACGATGCCAAATCGGTTCGAGTAATGAATTGGCGAAGCGAGTGTAGAGAAGGTTTTGGACCGGTTCTTTTCCCAAGTAATGGTCAATCCGAAAAATATGACTTTCGGGAAAGATAGAGTGCAGAATGCAGTTCAGTATTCTAGCCGATTCTAGATCGCGTCCAAAGGGTTTTTCTACCATAACGCGACCATTCTTTACACAACTTGATTGACCTAACCCTTCGACAACCGTCGCAAACAAACTGGGAGGAATGGCTAAGTAATACAGAGGAGCTTCAGCTATTTGGAGTACCTGGCATAATTTATCATAGGTGGCGCGATCGCTATAATCACCAAAAATATAGTAAAGTAATGAACACAGTTTCTGGAAAGCTGCCTCATCAACGCCTACCTGTTCCTCCAGGCTCTTACGCACATAAGATTGTAATTGTTCGATGCTCCAATCTCGCCTACCCACTCCAATAATTGGAATGTCAAAATGACCGCGCTGAATCATCGCCTGTAAGGCAGGAAAGATTTTTTTGTAGGCTAAATCACTTGTGATCCCAAAAAATACCAGGGCATCAGAGAGTAAAGCTGCCATGATTAACCTCCATATCGACGCGGACAGAGGAAGCAGGAGAGCAGGGGGGTAGAAGGGCACAGAGGAAAAAAGCTGATTAAAATCCCCGTGTCCCCGTGTCATTTTTCCAAATGCCCACCAAACTCGTAGCGCAACGCAGAGATGAGTTTATTTGCAAATTCTGATTGACCGCGAGAGCTAAATCGTGTGTAAAGAGCTGTACTAAGGACGGGAGTTGGAACTGCTTCTTCAATGGCTGCCATTAGTGTCCATCGACCTTCTCCAGAGTCGGATACGCGTCCCCCAAAGTCGGTTAAGTCGGGATCTTTGACGAGCGCCATAGCTATTAAATCAAGTAACCAAGAGCTAATCACGCTGCCCCTGCGCCATACCTCTGCTATATCTGCAAGATTAAAGTCGTATTGGTAAAATTCAGGATTTCGTAAGGGAGCCGTTTCTGCATCGACTTGATGCAATTGTTTCCCAATATTAGCATGGTGAAGAATGTTCAACCCTTCGGCATAAGCTGCCATGATGCCGTATTCAATGCCGTTGTGAACCATTTTGACAAAGTGCCCTGCACCGTGAGAGCCACAATGCAAATAGCCCTGTTCAGCTGTTCCCCCCATTAACTCACGACCAGGGGTGCGCGGTGCAGCTGATACACCAGGAGCCAGCGCTGCAAAGATGGGGTCAAGATATTTCACCACCGCCAATGCACCACCAATCATGAGACAGTAGCCGCGTTCTGCCCCCCAAATGCCACCGCTAGTTCCACAATCAATGTATTCAATTCCTTTGACTTTTAATTGATCTGCACGACGAATATCATCAATGTAGTAAGAATTGCCACCATCAATGATAATGTCGTCAGCGTCTAGAAACGGGATGAGAGTCTGTAGGGTAGCATCTACTGTCGCGGCGGGTAGCATCAGCCAGACGGTGCGGGGTGGCGTGAGTGCTTCGATGAGTTCAACGAATGATGTTACACCACGAGCGATCGCTCCTTCCTGAACCAGCACCTCTGCTTTTTGTGGCTGACGAGTGTAGCCAATGACGGTATGTCCAGCCTGGGTTAAACGGTGTGCCATGTTAGCTCCCATTCGTCCTAGTCCTATCATTCCCAGTTCCATAACATGCCCTGTATTCAAGTGAGAAAAATTGGGAGTATCCATCCCGCAATAGCGCCAGTACCGCAGATGGCTGTTAGAATTGAAAAAACTTCAGTTCGGCTAAACTCTATTAACAACAAATGTTCGACAGACTGGTCTAATGCCATATCCAGGGTAAAAATGCCAATCCAGAATAGAGCGATCGCTATTGCCCAGCCCAATAATCCGCTTGATATCGATGCTCCAGTTAGAATCCATGCAGAACCGAATGTGAGAGATAACAATCCCGCCCAGACGGGAAAGCCAGTGAGTATGCAGGCACGGACTGTGGCAATTGCCAAAATGAACATCGGTATTGCAATCGTCGAGAAATGGCGATCGAGCCAGAGAGTCCATCCCAATCCTCCAAATCCCAGCATTAGCACCGTCAGCCAAACTAGACTATAGAGAAAATGTTTCCAATAAAATTCTTTTGATTCTGGTCGGTTATGGTCTTGTTCAAATGTGGTTACAATTTTGTTAACCATAGGTCTTATACCTCTCTACAAAGACGAATCAGTTAACCAAGCCTGAATCTAGGATTTGTCCAATTTTTCCCATTTCCTTATCTTCTTAACGAATCTGCCCTAACGTTAGTTGGCAAATCTAAGGAAAATCTGAGCAGATACTGATACTAAATTGCGTTTAGAAACACTTATCTCTGCTTTTACAAAAGCATTGCTCTTTAAACGTCCTCATTTTTTGCTTAGATTATGTCGCTACAATTCCCATGTTGATCTAGTAATTAGCTCATGCTGCAAGAGGAACCCTAGGGAGTGAGATCATGACTAAACCGATTCAAATTCTGTTACAGACAACAATTCCCACCAATGAAGATGATTGGTCTATTGGGCGATTTTCTTTGCTAAAGGACTATTTAGCTTCGTTGAAAAGTGACACTGGGGAACCCCTGTACCAGGTAACAGCAAGGGATCGAGAAAATACTGCTGAAAAAAACGATCCAGTTTTAAGTACGCTGGATAATTCAGATTTTGATGAACTGTGGCTGTTTGCTGTGGATGTAGGGGATGGCATAACTCCAAAAGAGTGTCAGAGCATCAGTGCCTTCCGTCAGCGCGGCGGCGGTTTATTGGTCAGCCGTGACCATCAAGATGTAGGTTGTTCGGTTTGCAATCTTGGTGGTGTCGGCGCAGCCCATTACTTTCACAGTAAGAATCCCGATCCCGATCCCTCGCACCACTACCCTGATGACATCTACACTAAGTATATTTCCTGGCCCAACTTCCATTCTGGGTTAAATGGTGACTATGAGAAAATTACTTTCATAGAACCCATTCATGACTTACTCAAGAATCCTACATCACCTTCTGAGGAGATTGAATTCTTTCCGGCTCATCCCCATGAAGGAGCCGTAGGTGTGCCTGCAAACGAGAAGAATGCACGAGTAATTGCCTTGGGTACAAGCTCAGTCTCCGGTCGGGACTTCAACTTAGTAGTTGCTTTTGAAAGTACCCAGGATGAACAAGGAAATATTTTAGGACGTGCGATCGCTGAATCAAGCTTCCACCATTTCGCCGACTACAATTGGGATGTTGATATGGGCGCACCTAGCTTTGTAACCGAACCCCCTGGAGATGGGATGAAGCAAAACCCACAAGCCCTTGAACATATTAAAGCCTATGTGCGAAACTTAGCCCTCTGGCTGGCTCCTACCTCAAGTTAAAGGAAAGTCTCCCATCCTTAAAGACTATGAGTAAACAGCCTTTATCAAACCTTTTTCGATATGTCTTAATTACGAATTACATTAGCGTAGCGGTAGCAAGCCCGCGTTCGCTTTTAGCATCTCGTAGAGAGCGTCATTACGAATTATAAATTAGTATCACTTCCTGCCTGAGGTCATTCTGCAATCCATCCGATGGTATTGTCTCTATGCCTTCAGTTATCGAGAACTGGAAGAGATGATGCAAGAGACAATAATAGGCTTGGCTCTAGTTACGATTGGTGTAGTCATCTCTTGCCGGGGCTTGAAAACTATCTCTGACGACGCGTGGCGCGTTTTAGTAGTAGTCATCGGGCTGATCTGCATCATTTTGGGAGTTGCTATCAGTCATTGGATTGTCAAACTGTTGCTCTTCATACTTTTGCTGATGCTAAATGTTGATCCAAACGGGCGTGGAACTAGCGAAGACACTGTTGGCGAAACATTGCTTAACAATTTTGGCAAGTAATATTGCACAAAAGAGCCATAACTTCGCCTTTGTATAGCAATGGAGAAATTTTGGTCGCTAAGGAAATTGGTGGTGTTGAAAGCCAGGCATAACAAGCATTTCAACAATTAGTATCAATTCAGCCTACTCTGATATTTGAAGGGTTTAACTGTCCCACTTTTGACTAAAAATGGGACAGTAGAGTTGTCCTAGCTTGATTTTGCGTTGATACAGCTTGCTCACTGTAGTCGCCCCAATCATCGAAAATGGGACAGTTGCTCTTAGCGACCATTTTTTCTTTGCTGCTATACAAGCGTTCTTTTTGCAAGATATTAAATAATTTTGAAAGATGAAATATTAAATCCTTTACTGATAACTCACCGTTCGCGTAATCCAAATAGGAAATAATTAATTCCCGAAAAGTACTTGAAAGTATTGCTATGTCTAGCTTTGATATTTTAAACTGGGGGATAAGTCTCTTGCATACCAACTTTCACAAAACATATTGTCAGGAATCTAGATTTGTTGAGAGCGATCGCAGTATTGATTGTCTAAGTCTCCAAAGTCTAGATATCCCAATGCTTAATGCGTTTCATTCATGTATGACAAAGCTTTTAGCCATTTGGCTCAATTCTTTATTTCCTGAATCGATTACGCGAACAGTGAGTGATAAGTCTCTTTACATATATACATATGTAAAGGAAGACTCATAAATTTTTTGTTAACTGTTAAAAATAGGAAAGATGGCTGTGATTTTGAAATCCTACCTATATTTAGAGTATGCGTTTATCTCAAAACACTACTCCAGCAGCCACAGAAACGGAAGTTTTGATTACAGAGGAACTAGCTGGTCGTCCAACAAGACAGGCAGACTTAGCTGATGAAAACCAAGCCCTCCACACACTATCCCAACACCTGAGTGATGAACCGCAATTACTACTCAAAACTCTAGTGCGGATTGGACTGGAATTATGTCAAGCTGATTCAGCCGGAATTAGCTTACTGGAAACACAATCCAATGGCGAATCTAGATTTCGCTGGGTAGCAATTGCAGGCGCATTGGAGTTTTTAGAACAAACCACGACTCCCGGTAATTTTAGTCCCTGTGGCACGACACTTTTTTCTAAAAAAGTACAACTTTATACTTATCCCGAACGCTATTTTACTTACTTACATCATCCACTGTTCCCGATTGTTGAGGGATTGCTAATTCCGCTATACATCAATAATCAACCATTAGGCACTCTTTGGATTGTGTCCCATCGGGAAACACGACGCTTTGATGGTGAAGATCATCGGCTGATGAACCGTTTAGCAGGTTTTAGTGCTTCTGCTCTGCAAAGTCTTAATTATTGGCATCAAAAGGTAGAGAATGCTGTACGTCAAGAGCAAGCAATTCGTGCAAAGCTCAATTACACTCAAGCTCAGTTTGAGGCACTGGTAGCAAACGTGCCTGGGATAGTATATCGTTACTCACCCTGCCCAGATCATCCTTATCGGTTTACTTTTTTCAGTTCCGGCTGTTATGAACTATTGGAGTTGGAGGCGCGAACGATTGTTCAAGATGGAAATTCTTTTGTGGAATTAATTCATCCAGAGGATGTAGCGTCGTTTAAATCTTCACTCACTTATGCTGTAGAGAATTTTTTACCCTGGCGGTGGGAAGGACGGATGATTACGCCATCAGGTAAACTCAAATGGATTGCTGGCAGTTCCCGTGCTGTGCCGACGACAGAAGGCAACGCATGGGATGGGATACTGATAGATATTACAAATCATAAACTCGCAGAAGCAGAGTTACGCCAATCACGAGAAGAAGCCCAAGCCGCAAACCGAGTTAAAGATGAATTTTTAGCGGTGCTTTCACATGAGTTACGCTCACCTCTGAATCCGATATTAGGTTGGTCTAGTCTTCTTCTAAAACGCAAACTCTCTGAAGCCAAGATAGAAGAAGGACTAGCAACTATTCACCGCAATGCTCAATTGCAATCAGAACTGATAGAAGATTTATTGGATGTTTCACGTATTCTGCGAGGCAAACTTAACCTGAATCGCAGTCCGGTAGACCTCACAGATCCGATTATGGGGGCAATGGAAACGGTACAGCTGGCAGCCCAAGCCAAGTCTATTACGCTGCAAGCAGCACTTGAACCAAATATTGGTCAGGTTAGAGGTGATGCAACTCGTTTGCAACAGGTGATTTGGAATCTGCTCTCCAACGCTGTCAAATTTACCCCTCCAGGCGGACAGGTGAAGATCCATTTAGAGCAGATGGGCAATGTGGCTCAAATTACTGTTAGCGATACAGGCAAAGGTATTGCTCCTGACTTTCTAGCTTATATTTTTGACTACTTCCGCCAAGAAGATGGCTCCATCACTAGAAAGTTCGGTGGGCTAGGATTAGGTTTGGCGATCGCACGCCACTTAGTAGAACTGCATGGTGGCACAATCGAGGCGCAAAGTCCAGGTGTTGACCAAGGAGCTACTTTTATCATCCGATTACCATTAATGTCTCCCCAGCCGACAACAACTCAGGATAGTAAATTGTCTGATTTATCCATTGATTTGAGTGGTGTCAAAGTTTTAGTAGTGGATGATGAGCCTGATACTAGGGAATTGGTTGCGTTTGTGCTAGAGCAGCATGGAACCAGTGTCACTGCCGCTTGTTCAGCACAAGAGGCACTAACCATACTTAACCAGTCTAATTTTGATGTTTTACTGAGTGATATTGGGATGCCTAATATTGATGGTTATATGTTGATACAGCAACTCAGAAATTTATGGCCACAATATAGACAAATAAAAGCCATCGCTTTTACAGCTTATGCTGGTGAAATAAATCAGCAACAGGCACTAAAAGCTGGTTTTGATCGGCATATATTCAAACCAATCGAACCATTAACGTTAGCACAAGCCATTTCTGACTTGGTTCGCTCTACTTAGCCATTCGTCACATCAATAATATAGTCAGTCGCGCTAAATTTTTGGGCTAATACGTGGCATCAAGAGCGAATATTATTGATTCTACACGAAAATCACTCTAAGCCGTTGACCCCAGAACAGCTATCTCGGCTCAACCTCATTGTCTCGCACCGTTCTTGCTCGGTCGCACCAAGGGCGATCGCTGCATCAACTACGATGTCGTAAAACTTCCAATTGTTATTTGGTTGGAAGTATTTCTTAATCACCCATTTCTTGCCTTTGTTTCGGTGTTTTCGATATGCTCATTTAATGAGCATTCTGAACACTTTATGATCAACGTAAGAGAACGTCCTAGAACTGACCGCATTTCGGTAGAAATTTCTCCATCCTCTTAATATTGGGTTAGGGACTTCCAAAAAATAAAATATACAAATCATAAAAATGTATCCTGTCAGAAATGTTGAATGTTAAGAAAAGTTAGATAAAAATAGCCCAAAATATAGTATTTTTGGGCGAATGATTAAAAGATATTAGTTTAATTGTGATTATAAATTCATTTCCCAAAATTGTCAAAGACATCCTGAAAAATCTACCAAAAAACGATTATTCTATATTGAACAGTCGTCTATTCTTTAAGTGCTGGCTATCGTATGCCCTGGATAACAGTTTAACCAGTATGCGAGATTTATTTAAAAGATTAAATAACACAGGATTTGATTTAGATATTTCTACTTTTTCCAAAGCAAGTTCTCATCGCACACAAAAACCTTTTCAAGAAATCTATCAGAAATCAAGTGAACTATTACAGCACAAAAGTCATAAAAAACTACATGATAAATATGCTATTTGTCCCATCGATTCAACAATTATTACTCTGACAAGTAAGTTGTTATGGGTACTAGGTCATCATCAAGTAAAGCTGTTCAGTTCCTTAAATCTATCCACAGGAAGTCCATCAGATAATTTCATCAACTTTGGTAATGACCATGATTATAAATTTGGCTCAAAAATGATGTCTAATCTCTCGCTAAATTCTGTTGGTGGCAATAGATAGGGGTTTCGCTGGATTAAAATTTATCCAAGAATTAGTACAAGAAAATAAATATTTTGTGTTGCGGATAAAAAACAATTGGAAACTAGAATTTCAGAACTCAACTGGATTAGTCAAAGTCGGTACATCTGATGATGCTCAAGCTTATAGAGTCATTAATTTTTGTGATTTAGACACGAAAACTAAGTTTCGCTTAGTGACTAATTTACCAGCATCGGGAGATGCCGCAGTTAGTGATGACGAAATTAGGGATATTTATCGGTTACGTTGGGGAGTTGAATTGTTATGGAAGTTTTTAAAGATGCACTTAAAACTTGACAAATTAATTACTAAGAATGTCAATGGTATCACCATACAAATTTACATCAGTTTAATTGCATATTTGATTTTACAGCTTTTATCTATACCCAAACAATGGGGAGATATTCTATTAGATAAATTCCGTTATTTACAATCATGTATGTGTCAAAAAATTAGTTATGTTCATTGGCTTGAGGAGATTATGTTTTATTGACTATTTTAGGCTTTTTAGAGTTATTTTAACTAAATATATAAAGTTTTGTATCTACAATTCAACATTTCTGGTATCCTGTATATCTTGAAGAGCCTGGGTTCATTACTAATCCACTTGAATACACTTCCGGCCTGCTGCTGCTGCTTGGGGGGTATAATACAGTCTTTGTTCACCAAATACCGCGCCATCAGCACTAACTAACCGAAACTGCCAGAAATATATCCCTGTGTTAAACACCACTAAAGTAAAGTTTTCAATACCAATAACAGAGTAAATTTTGATGAGAGACATGATGGTCTTTAATCTAGCTTTTTAAGATGTTATGTGATGAGCTGATTTATTTAGTTAAGAAAATTACAACATTTTTAACCAAGCAAAGTTAGTGATGATGAAATTAGGGATATTTATCGATTACGTTGGGGAGTTGAATTGTTATGGAAGTTTTTAAAGATGCACTTAAAACTTGACAAATTAATTACTAAGAATGTCAATGGTATCACTATACAAATTTACGTTACTTTAATAGTCTATCTAATTTTACAGATGTCATCTATCCCATAACAATGGGGACATACGCTATTAGATAAACTCCGCTATTTACAATCTTGTATGTGTCAGAACATTTATGTTCATTGGTTTGAGGAGATTATGTTTTATTGACTATTTTAGGCTTTTTAGAGCTAGTGTAACTAAATATGTAAAGTTTTGTATTAAGATTCAACATTTCTGGATTTGATGTTTATGTTTAAAATCGCCGAAATGCATAACTTTTTTATTTTGAGTCATGCGCTCTGCCAGAATCTGCCAATAAACTTCTTCATAGCTATCTACCATTTTTTGTACGTTAAAACAATTCTCCACATGTTGACGACAAGCATGACGATCTAGTTCTGCCACTTTGTTAACGGCATTAACACATTCAGAAATACTATTACAAATAAAGCCAGTTTTTCCGTGAACAATTACTTCAGGAACTGAACCTAAATTCATGGCGATGACTGGTGTTCCTGCTGCCATTGATTCTGTCATTACCAAACCAAAGGGTTCTCGCCAAGTAATCGTAAATAAAGTTGCTACTGCACCCCCCATCAAAGCATTCTTTTGAACATGGTTAGCTTCACCCAAATACTGAATTTGCTGACCATCAATTAAGGGCTGAATTTCTCGCTCAAAATACTCTATATCAACGACATCCACCTTAGCTGCCATCTTTAAACGCCAACCAGCCTCTTTTGCAATCTGTATTGCTAAGTCTGTTCCTTTTTCTGGTGAAATTCTTCCCAAAAAAGCCAGATAAGGTGGTTCGTCCGGCTGAGGATGAAACTTATGACTACTGATATCAATGCCATTGTAGACAGTTGCTACATAATTCAACCCTAGCCTAGATTCACGTTGGGAATTGGAAATACTTACATAGGGCTGCTTTTTGGCATATTGAAACATCTTTTCGTTATCAGGGGTAAAGATACCATGTAATGTGGTAACTGTCGGTGTCTTTACTAAATTTGCATAGGGCAACGCACTCCAGCCCATATGTGAATGAATTATGTCAAAGGTTTGGGCTTGCTCATATACCAAAGCCAGTTCCAACATTTCATAGATGTTACACTCTTTGATGCTTGAATCTAGTCTCAAAGCATAAGGATGAACTGATTGCAGCTTTGCCAAAGTTATTGAATCTCCCGATGCAAATAGCGTTACTTCATGCCCTCGCCGAACTAATTCATCGGTCAATAAGCCCACGACTAATTCTGTTCCACCATAACCAAGAGGTGGAACTCTCTCCCAAAGAGGAGCAATTTGAGCAATCCGCATAGAAACTCCTAAAAACTTAAGACTAGAATTTCAAGAAAGTCTTTCTTTTAAAAAGGGTTTTACAGTGTGCGCTTGCCCTTGACCGCAGCTTCCGTAACACTACCCCTATATGTCTTTTAATTATCAAACTTGGGACAAATTGATTTTCCTAACTTTTCTATTGCTTAGAGTTATAGTTAAAAAAAAATTACTTATATTCTTTCAATAGTCTTAGGTTTCCAATAAATTGATACTTCAAAAGTAGTAATTGGCAGTTACCATATTTATATACAAAAATACTTAGTTAATTTACAAAACAGTTGCGTTTTCAGAAGCAGAAATGGTGTTAGCACAACGCCAGCAAGCCTTCTCCCAAAAAGCAGAACAGCGCGAACGCATCTAAATATTGGTGTTGCATAATAGAGGGATGAATTAAATTATTTTTAGCAGTAAGCTAAGACGGCGCTTTTTTGACAATCAAGCTGTTAAGTTATTTCTGCATACTGCACTTAATCGCATGATTCAATTAAGCAAACCAGATAGCTACAAAGTGGAAAAATAATCATTAACTCTGCTAATAGTTGGTGTGTCTTTTTTCTGTTTCATGCAACAAAGCCTAAAAAAGGCATTGCACTCTAACCTCACCACCCCAGTTGCTCAATAATCTGCTCGCCAAGCTGCAAGACATTGAACGGCTTCAGGATCACTCCAGCAAATTCAGAGGGGTCAAATCCCAGCGAATCGTCTGACGGGTCTGTGGCGGTAAACAAGATAACCGGAATCGACTGCGTAGTCGGATTAGTTTTCAAAGATTGCAGCATAGTCAGTCTATATTGACCACACAGGCTCAGATCGAGCAAAATCACGTCTGGTTGCTGCGTTTCTGCCTGCATCAGTCCTGCCTGTGCAGACTCAGCTGTGAGGATTTTCCAGCTTTTGAGGCGTTCTAGCGTGAACTTGACAATGCTGCACAGGTCAGGTTCGTCGTCAATCACCAGGATGCATCGATTTGTATAAGAGGACATAATACCAATTCGTTATTCGTAATGAAGGGGCGTCAGATTTAATCTGGTTTCATGCGATCCAACTTCTCTCTAAATTGATTGATGGAAAATAACAAAGTACGTTCGCGTAGCATTGCCGCTAGCATCATTATTTGAATCAATCCCTTGAGAGCTAATTTGTAAACTAAAGTAAACTACTTGTCTAGTAAGGGTTTTAGGCATTTAAGTTAATAAAGCGCTTATTCGCTGAAACTCAGACCTAGTAATGAGTTAAGTACCCTTAAGATTTTCTTTACGAATCAGCTCTAAGGGATGAAGTATCAATTACTAATTAGGAATTTCCAAGAAATAAATTATCCAATTTATTCATAATTCTATTTTTCTTACTCCCCCTGCTCACGCCAGTTTGCTCAAGTCGGGAAACCCTTTCGGCAGTTCCTCCTGGGGGAAACCCCCAAGATCGGACTGCCGACGCTCCTGCGTCGCTACCGCTACGCTAACACCACAGCACTGGCTCCCCTGCTAACACAGTGATTGGTTATTTTTTTATTTGGAAGTCGCTTATTTTAAATCCCTACCAGGAATTGAAATTTAAAATTCGCTGAATCAAATCGGCTTCTACGATTGGTTTTAAGATATAGTCATCTGCCCCCGCTGCTAGGGCCCGGTACAGGGTATCAGCATCGGCATGAGCCGATAACAACAACACAGGTAGCCGACTCCAACGCGGATCGCTCTTGACTACCTGGCATAGTTCAATGCCGCTAAACCCCGGCATAGCAACATCCAGCAATAGCAGATCGGGAGTGGTGGCTTCCAAGTATTGCCAAAACTGGCTTGAATCTGCCAAGGTTGTGACCTGAAAGCCCCACGGTTGCAGTTGGGCTTCTAATATGGACAACAATGCCGGATCGTCATCCACAATCAGCAGTCTGGCATTGATAGTGTCAATCCGGTGGAGGAGTTGGCTGACGGCTTGAAACACTTCGGTAGGCGTGGCAGGCTTTTGCAAAAAGGCGTTGGCTCCTAAACGGGTGACTTCCACACGCTTGGTTAAATCGCCAAGTCCTGTCAGCACCAGCACAGGAATAGTGGAAAATTGGTGCTTCAACTGTGCCAGTAGGGTCAAGCCGCTTTCGGTGGTATTGGGAAAGGTAAGATCCAATATGATGGCATCGGGTGTGAGGTACTGAAGGCGTTGGCGGGCGAGGGTAAGGTCAGTGACGGTTTCCAGGTGAATGCTCCAGTTTGAAGCATTTGCCTGCATTCGCTCAATCAAGTCAGTATCATCATCAATCAACAAAACCACGCGATCGCTAGACTTCAGTACTGGAGTGGGCGCTGTTGTAGCAAAAGTAGGTAACTGCTGGATAACTTGCCTCAGTTGCCCAAGCAGCGATTTTAGTTGAACCGCTTCCTCTGATTGGACAGCAGCCGTTGGTGTTTTCAAGGTGCGTTCGATCTGGCGGGCAAGTTCTGCTGCTTGCGGCATACCAAATGCCCCCAAAGAGCCAATCAGCCGATGGGCGATGGTCTGGGCGAACTGCCGTCCGTCAGGGGTGAGACTATTAGTAGAGAGGTGGGCGATCGCCTCCTCCAGCTTTGCTAGTTGGCCCTGCAATCGCTCCTGAGAATCCTGCCACATCTGCTGAATTGCCGCCACTGCCTCCGCCTCTGCATCATATCGATTTGCATTCAGCAGGTAGGATGAGGAAAACGCAGAGATGGGGAGATGCGGTGAACCAGCACCTTGGACTGAGCCGCTTTGCGGTGAAGAAGTCGGAGTCTTGGATGTCGCATTCTCCACTTGGGGAGCCACCCCTGTAGGCGGGTTTCCCGACTTGAGGGGAGTGGCTCCATTTCCCGTCGAGTCCGTTAGCGCAGCGTTAGCGACGTTAGGAGCGTCACTTCCGAACCCAGAAGGCAAAGACTTGTGGCGACTGGTCGCCCCAAAGGGTAACGCGGAGAGCCTATCAAATATATTCCCCGTGTCCCCTTGTCCCCGTGTCTCCGTATCCCCACGTCCCCGCGTCTCCGTATCCCCGTGTCCTTGCTCCGACCCCTGCTCCCGCTCTTCTGGCACAGATTTCAGCCGATACCCCAGCCCATACAATGTTTCAATTGGATCGGAATTCAGCCCAGCCATCTGGAGTTTGCGCCGCAACCCGCGAATTTGAGTTGTTATAGCTTCTTCACCGGGACATTCATCAATCGAACAGATGCGATCGAGCAGAGTCCTTCGGTCAAAAATCCGCCGCGGATGTCGCAAAAATAGCTCCAGCAGTTTGTATTCTTTAGGCGTGAGATGTAAGCCTTTGCCTTGACACATGACTTCGCAATTATTCGGATCGAGCTGCAACTGACCCCAGCAGAGTACTTTGGTTAATACTGTGCTGCCTCGTCGCAGTAATGCCCGAATCCGAGCTAGCAGTTCTGATAGCTCATAGGGTTTGGTAATATAGTCATCTGCTCCTGCCTCAAAGCCTGCTATTCTATCTGCCGGATTAACCTTCCTTGTGAGCAGCAAAATAGGCTCTTGCTGATTCTGTGTCCTTAGTTGGCGACACAGACGAATTCCATTCTCATCGGGTAGCATGACATCTAGCACGATCAGGTCATACTCTGTTGCCTCAGCTAACTCTAGTGCCGATCGACTATCACTAGCGGTATCAACTGTAAACTGCTGTGCTACCAAAGAAGTGGTGAGAGCAGCCGCCGTATCTCGATCATTCTCAACGATAAGCAGTTTCATAAAACCTATTTTTCAGGCAATTGAGCCAAGTATTTCAAAGGCAACCCGAAGCAAGCAAGTTATGTTTTAGAGAATGGTTTTCAGTAATTTCTCTCGCGCAGTTTCATCTTTGAGACGGGCAAAGAATTCTCAAATTTACCTAATTAGGTAACAAGCATTTTAGTGAATAAAGCTTTACAAACCAAACTCTAGCTTCAATTGTGTAACCCAAGCTTTGATTCTTTCCTCTGTTAAATCGGATTGATTATCTTCATCAAGGGCAAGACCTACAAATTTACCATCACGAACAGCTTTAGACTCGCTGAATTCATAACCTTCTGTAGGCCAATAGCCAACTGTTTCAGCACCATTTTCTGAAATTTTTTCCTCTAGAATACCGAGTGCATCTTGAAATGTATCTGGATAACCAACCTGGTCTCCAGGACCAAAATAAGCAACTTTTTTGCCCGTGAAGTCAATGTTATCTAACTCATCATAAAAATCTTCCCAATCACTTTGCAATTCTCCAACATTCCAAGTAGGACAACCAACAATGATATAGTCGTAGTTATTAAAATCACTTGGTTCAGCTTGTGAAACATCATTTAACGTTACAACGCTATCACCACCAAACTCCTTCTGAATTATTTCTGATTCAGTTTGGGTATTGCCTGTTTGAGTACCAAAAAATAAACCAATATTAGACATTTGTACTCCTTTTACAGCAGTGTGCTTGATGGCTGGTTAAATTGAAAGTAGGTGGCTTGAATGCTGACTAAAAAATATGTACTAAAAATTATTTCCTAACCAACGATTTTTGCCATCGTTAGCAACCTCCTTCAAAGATTAAGATAAAAAATTGAGAGTTTGGATTCAGGACAAGTTGAACAAATGCCAATCGCCAAATTAGTGATGAGTGAGGAGCAGGGGCTAGTAAGTCAAAAGGTAAAAGTAAAAAGAAAAGAATTAAGAATTAAGAATTAAATTTCAAGACTCCATCAGTTCTCTTTTGCCTTTTGCGCTTCGGGTGACGCTCCTAACGTCGCTAACGCCACTTGCTTTATGCAGGTGCTCCCGTCCACCGCAGTGGCTCACCTTTTTAGTTTTGACTTCATCTTGGGGAGTAGGAGAAGCAGAGGGAGCAAAGAGAAAGTTTTAGTAATTTTTACTACCTGAATAGCTCTGAATACACTTGTTTCTTTCTCTCTCTCCCACTCTCCGTGTCTTTTCTCCTGCCTTATGGTTTGAGTACAACTTTGATACAGTTTTCCTTCTTGTCTTTGAAAATTTCGTAACCTCGGGGTGCTTCATCTAACGGTAGACGATGGGTGATCACGAATGATGGATCGATCCTGCCATTTTGAATGTGATCGAGTAATGTGTTTAAGTACTTATGAACGTGCGTTTGTCCCATTTTGAATACTAAGGCTTTGTTCATGGCAGCACCCATAGGTATTTTGTCTACAACGCCGACATAAACACCAGGAATTGACACGTGACCGCCTTTGCGACAGTCCATCATCACTTGCCGCAGCACATGGGGGCGGTCTGTTTCCAGACGCACTGCTTGCTTGACTTCGTCGTATACTCCTTCTAGACCCGTGCCGTGTGCTTCCAACCCCACAGCATCAATACAAGCATCTGGGCCGCGTCCACCTGTCATTTCTTTGAGGGCTTCACTAACATTTACTTCCTCATAGTTAAGGATTTCTGCCTTGCCTTGATCTTTAGCCATCTGTAGGCGTTCGGGAATTCGATCGATAGCGATGACTCGTTCAGCACCAAGTAGATAAGCACTTCTTATTGTGAATTGTGCGACTGGGCCACACCCCCAGACTGCGACAATATCACCGGGCTGAATATTACAGTTATCTGCCGCCATATATCCGGTGGGGAAGATATCTGTTAGAAACACTACTTGTTCGTCTGTTAGTCCATCAGGAATCTTAAACAAACCAGTATCGGCAAAGGGAACACGGGCATATTCAGCTTGACCACCAGCGTAGCCACCTAGCATATGAGAGTAGCCAAAAATACCAGAGGGTGAATAACCCATGAATTTTTCTGCTAACCAAGCGTTTGGGTTAGAATTATCGCACAATGACCAGAAGTCATGTTGACAGTACCAGCAGTTACCACAGGCGATAGGGAATGGTACAACCACGCGATCGCCTATATTTAAATTTTTGACGGCACTGCCTATTTCAACGACTTCCCCCATCATTTCATGACCCAGGATATCGCCCTTTTCCATTGTGGGGACGTAGCCGTTATAAAGGTGTAAATCAGAACCGCAAATTGCTGTTGTCGTGATTTTAATAACAGCATCACGCGGATTAATGATTTTTGGATCGGGTACTGTTTCCACCCGTACATCGTTGGCACCGTTCCAGCAAACTGCTTTCATAGCCATTAGTCCTTTGTCGGTAGTTAGTGGTCAGTTGTCAGTGGTTATTTTCCTTGTCTCCTCTGCTCCTCTCAGTCCCCAACTCAAGGCTGTAACCTAACTTTTATGCAGTGCTCTTTTCTTTGGTTGAACAGCTCGAAGCCATGCTTGGCTTCTGTTAGGGGTAAGTGATGCGTGAACACAGCAGATGGATCGACTTCGCCCTTCAATACGCGATCGCCTTTTTTCAATTTCTTGACTTCATTGCCAATATCAACGATTTCTCCCATAAACTCGTGACCAATAATGTCACCCGGTTCCATCGTCGGGATGTAGCCATTGTAGATATGCAAGTCAGAACCGCAGATGGTTGCTGATGTAACTTTGAGGATGGCATCGCGGGGGTTAATTATTTTTGGGTCTGGCACTGTTTCCACCCGCACATCGTTAGTGCCGTACCAACAAACATTTCATAGCAATATTTATTAACCTCGCGGTTGACCTTCTGTTGTGGCAATCTCGCCTGCTTCCATCAGCATTCTGAAGCCGCGTAAATCTTCTTTAATTTGCAGTTCTGGGTCTTCGCCAAATAATTTAGCGATGTCTATGACGGGCTTCGCCAACGCAGCCCCAATTTCACCCCCAGGCGGGGTAAATTCTCGGACTGTTTTTACCTCAGTACCACGATTCCCAGGTGCTGGCTTGAAGTGGACGCGACCAGAGGTTTCAATTGCTGCGCCTTCAACCGAAGTCCAGGCAATCAATTCGTTTTCTCGGTCTTCGGTAATGACTACATCCCACTCAACGCTTTCATTTAAGAATCCTTTGCTAATCCAGTGCGTTCGCGTAGCGTGTCCGGAGGACTCTCGCTTTTCGTCGTGTACCCTCACCTGTTTGAGATGCTTGATGAAGCGTGGCAAGTTATCAAAGTTACGCCAAAAGCGATAAAGTTCCTCTACTGGTTTGTTAATGGTTAAAGTCTTTTCAACTTTGACCCGTTGGTTCATGACCGTACTCATGACCATTGCCTCTTGTGCTTGCTATATGTCTTTTAATTATCAAAGTTGGGACAAATTGATTTGTTCTAACTCTTCTATTGCTTAGAGTTATAGTTAAAAAAAAATTACTTATATTCTTTCAATAGTCTTAGGTTTTCAATAAATTGATACGACAAAAGTAGTAATTGGCAGTTCTTAAGGGGGAACGAAATACCCTGAAATGGATATAGGGCAATCAGTGTAGCAACTTATGGTAAAACAAAAATAGCATTCATTCGCAATAAGCTCTGTTTAATGATAATAGTACCTGAATTCTATGAAACACACCTCAAGCGAGAATTGGGACGCACCGAATATTTATTACTAAAACTCCTGATTAATTTATTACAATCTATTAAAACTGTCAGCATAGAATCATTGGCTACTGCTTTACCTTTGCCAATACTCTTTGAAAGTAGAAGGAAGAGAATTCAGCGATTTTTATCTTTAAACTACATCAATATTGAAGAAATTTGGTTTCCAATTATTAGGAGCTAGCTAGAAATAAATTTGGCTCTCCCAGGCTTGGGTTGATAAATTAACACTAAAAAATGGCTAAAACGATTGATATAACAAGGTTTGTCTAAAATAGAATCAAAGATTTAATAAAAATTTACTTTGTTCCTCTTGAATCCCAGACAATGTAAGGATTTAACCTGATATCAAGTATTAATTTTTTATAGCTAGTCTAGCAGAGCCATAAATTTTTCCTTCACCGAAGTTGTTTATGTGGTTATAGCTCGAACTAATTAGGGACGTATTAATCTGTTAATGATTAGTGTAGTTTGGGGCAGACAATCAGGCAAGGATACGACCGTCTTGTAGCTGCATTGTCGTTTGGCAATCAGGTGGTTTTATTAAATCGTTCATGAGATTCCTCTTCTAGCAAAACGGCTTGGTGTCATGGTTGCGGTTTTAGTCTGGTAAATCTTTTTCATGATTGTGATTCCTGCACTTCAGTAAATTCAGGTTTGAGTTTAATAGACTTGTCCGAAATATTAACTTAGGAAAAGAAAAATGGTAAAACGTTGAATTGAGTGTATACCATTTTTCAAACTTAGTTATGGTTTTTTATTATATCCAAAAGTATCCATTAAGAACAAAACAAATTTTAGGGATTAGTTACGAACAATTACAATCACTACTAAATTGTGCGAGCAAACGTCACCAGGAAATTAAAATTCAGCAAGAAAGCCGAAAAATAAGAATTAATGCGGCTGGTGGAGGTCGCAAAGAATTGTTATCAATCCAAGAACAAGTTTGTTTATGCTTATTTTATTTAAGACAGATGCCGACATTTCAAGTATTAGGAATGTTGTTTGGGGTTTCAAAAACGGAAGCCAATGATACATTTCACGACTGGATAGCAATTCTGAGAGATATTTTACCCTCTAGTTTATTAGAACAAGTCTCAAATAATAAGAGCGATTTACTATTTGTTCAAGAAGTATTAACTAATTTTAGGCTATTGTTCGATAGCCTAGAACAGCCAATATATAGACATTCTGACCAAAAAGAACAACAAAAATATTTTTCTGGTAAGAAAAGACAACATACTTTGAAAAGCCAAATGATTGGGATGCCAGAAGGAAAAGATATTGTTGAGGTAGAAGTAGGTGTTCCTGGGCCAACAGCAGATATAAAATTGTTTCGTCAATCTCAGCAAAAATTTGATAAATCTCAACCTTTTTCAGGTAATAAAGGATTTCAAGGTGGCGAAAACATCACTACACCTCATAAAAGAAAACTGAAACGAGAACTGACTCAACAGCAAAAAGATGAAAACAAGTTTTAGTAATATCGATTTCTCCGGCACATCGCATTCCGTATTTGTTGAGATAAGCATAGATAGCGTCTTGAGTTTCCTTTCCACCATTAAACTTAACCAATTCATCCAAAAAGCTATCATCTTTTACTTGTTGTAAATAATCAATTACTTCAGGATAAGGACGAATCACATCTGCGACATCCAATAGTTCCAGACCCATAAACGAAGTAATATTGTTGGGTACAGATTGAGAAAGCGTGTCTGCTACGTTTTTTTCATCTAACCACTCCTGCATTTTTTCATTGATCCACGATGAAGCATTCATAGCAGTCATAATCACGCCAAAACTTTGTGGATCGGATAAACTCTTCTTTAATTTCTGGATATCTTCTTGAATAAAATCGAATAAATCCGCTCCTGATTTCGTCTGGATGTTCTGTTTTAACTCGTCTATCGATGTTTGACTACGCCCAATAAAATCAGAAACGATCGCCGGATCGTATTCGGTCAGCGTTTGAAAATCCAAAGACGATGCACCCTTATTGCTGTTACCGGAACTTTGTTCTTGCTTGTCATCTGGTAACAATTTTATGAAATCTCCCCGATCTAGTATGGTCATAAGTGCGTCCCTTATTAGCGGATCGGATTTTCCCAAAACATCTACTACAATTTTTCTTCTAACAGGTGAAACCAGATCAGGTGTGATATCAACAAACAAGCGTCCACCAGCTTTATACATGGATCGAGCAGCTGTTAACCCAAATAAAGACAATCCCAATGGTTTGATGGGATCAGTCATCATTTGTTGATGACCGACAGATACATAAACGTGATTTTGGCGATCGTTTGCTTCCGGAATGGGATATAAAGTAGTGATGGGGCGACTCTGGACAATATGAAATGTATCATCAACCAAACACCATTCGATGTCCTGGGGGTGTCCGAAATGTTCTTCAATCTTCCTACCAATGCGCTCAAGCTGTAAAATCTGCTCGTCTGTTAGCGCTTGTATATTCTGCCGATGTTGCTCAATCTCCTGTTCTTTTGTACCGCCATCTTTTAAGGCGTAAATAGCCAGTTTCTTAATAGATATCTTTTTATCGATCACCTTGCCGTCACATACTTTATAGATATCAGCATTCACCAGACCTCTGACCAAGGCTTCACCAAGTCCGAAGCTGGCATCAATAGATAACACCTTCCGATTAGAAGTGACAGGATCGGCAGTAAACAAAATTCCTGCCACCTGCGGGAAGACCATCTTCTGAACAACCACAGACAGGTGGACTTGACGGTGGTCGAAGCCGTTTTGGAGGCGGTAAATTACTGCTCTCTCGGTAAATAGCGATGCCCAGCACTTGCTGATATGCTGATAGATTGCGTCCTTGCCAATAATGTTCAAATACGTATCCTGCTGGCCGGCAAAAGAGGCTGTTGGTAAATCCTCAGCAGTTGCGCTGGATCTTACTGCATAGGCATTTTTTTCTCCAAGCTTGGAGAGAAGGCGGGCGATCTCTTCATTAATATCTTGAGGGATGGTTATCCTTTCAATGAAAGAGCGAATCTCACTGCTAAGTTCACCAATTTTATGTCGGTCTTCCACCTTCAGAAGCGATAAACGAGCGAGTAATTCGTTAATCGACGACGTTTCCCCAATGATTCTTTTAAAAGCTTCAGTAGAAATACAAAAGCCATCTGGTACGTAAATTCCTTCAATCTTGGTAAGTTCCCCCAGGTTCGCGCCTTTACCCCCAACAACCTTGAGTTTTGTTTTGTCAATATCTTGAAAACAAAGGACAAATGAACTCATCAGTTTTCCTCCTTTGGCAATTCATAGTACGGTTGCAATCAGCGGCGGCAAACAGCCTTTGCATCACAACCAGGATCTTCAACAGTCCGCTGCATTGCAATTGTTAGGCAGATCCACTCACACCGCCTTTGTGTACTTCATAGCGCAACTCGGCCATGCCAGCACCCATCTGATGAACAGACACTAGGCGCAGAACTGGGCTTAACACTCTGCGAGGGAATAGCGGCTTACCCTTGCCGAGGGTGGCTGAGCCAACCTGGATGATCAGCTCATCCAGTAAACCAGCATCGTAGAACTGACCAGCCAAATCTCCGCCTCCAACTATCCAGATGTTTTTAGTGCCAGCAGCAGCTCGCATTTGGGTGTGGACGTGCTGCACATCTCCATTGACGAATCGGATGTTCGCACCTTCGATTATGGGAAGCTTGCGACTAGAGAATATCCAGGCTGGCTGAGTGTATGGCCACGCAAAGCCAGTCTCAGTGGCAACCTTTTGGGCGTTGCTTATCATCCACTCATAAGTTGCCGATCCCATTGCCAACGCACCCACATCTGAAATGAACTCTGGATAGCTGGAGTCATTCAGGTCGCCAAGCGGAAACAGCCAATCTAGTGAGTCATTCTCAGTCGCAATGAAGCCATCAAGACTTGTCGCTGTAAAGTACTGAGTTTTCATTTTTGTATGCAACTCCTAAATATGACTTCAAGTGCATAACGGTGTCCATCACCTGCCGCAGATCGCCTTTGTATCATAACCGATCGACTCTCGGCGGTCGGTGTGCATGGGCGTTGTTATACGGCGTTCACGTTGGCGTAGCCTCTCGTAGAGAAGTGTGCCGTACCCCTGCGGGGAAGCAAGCTACGCGGAGCGTCTTTGACAGGAGAAGGTATCGCTCACTAGCTGCCGCTACCGCGATAGTGACACAACAGGGCTATTTGAAAATTTTTGAAAACAGGATAGTAGCGGAGGCGTTAGCATTCATTTCCAATTTAAGATTGTTATTTTTTACACGGACTTACGTCCAAATAAAGAAGAGAAAGCACTATAGCTAACGCTCAAATCCTTAAAAAGTAACTCTCACATAGGAGATAAAAATTATGGCTACTAGAACCAAAAAAGTTAGTTTAATTGATGACAACGCAATGGGTATTTACAAAATTGCTGACTACAACGAGCGTAAGTTTAAAGTAGTCTACTACGAGCTACAAGAAACCTGGGGTAAAACTATTCAAGCGCAGTCACAGACTAACTGGAATAAAACACAATGGGATACTTTTAAAGCCAGATTTATTGCTACATTCGGCTCAGTCGAAAACCCCAAATATAGTGTACAACAAATGGTTGACTATTCCATTAAGCACTTCAACAAAGGCTTAGAAGAATTACTCGAAGTCAACAAACGTACTTGGCTACAACGCGAACGTTTATTAGCAAAATAATCACAAATCATCTGATTTTACAGAAAATCTCGCTCATACAGAGTGGGATTTATTTTTTTGACTAATGCTGACGCAGCTAAAAGCGAAACACTCATCAAGAAAACAACTATGGCTGCTAATAAATCTACTAAAGCTCAAGCTGCTACAGTCGATGATTCAACAATGGAGCAATTCAAGATAGAATCATTCGACGTGCGTAAATACAACACAATTTTCTATTCAATTCGTGACCTTTACGGACGTGAATCACAACGGCAACTGGGGTCTGACAATTTCGATTGGAAAGCTTTTAAGCTTCAGTTTGAAATTTGTTTTGGTCGTCCTGAAGATTGTCGTTACACCACAGAACAATTATTGAATTTCGCCAAATACAAATTCAACATGAGTTTGGAAGACTTGTTAGCTTATAACCGTAAATCATGGGAACTCCGCAAAAGACGAGAACAACAATATGCAGGCATGGAGCAAATTAACTCTGTAATTCAACACATTCCAGAAATTACCAATTCTCATGTTGATTGCTACCAAATGCTAGAGCAACAACCATACTAAAATCTTAAAGAATCAGTTAGAAAGTACTACTTTATACAGCACTCATTCTAGCTGATTCTTCTTTTACTACATTGATTTTTGTCTAAACCTGTCAAACATTCTCGTTTACAGCAATAAAGGTACTAGGCCGCTCACAAGGCGTAAAGTTATACTTACGTTTGACTTCTTCACCTGCATTATTTGTATTATCTTCAACAGATTTAGTTAGCGGTACAACCTCAGAGCGTATATAACCAGTTAACTTATCAAACTGAATAATCATGTGCTGGTGAAAAGCCCAAACATCCGCCATCCGATTGCCCATACCAGAAGATATTTCATCAGGTATAAAAATATTAGCGTGCCAGGATACTTTCATCCCCTCTTTCTGGAAGTAAGCATCTATTTCAGGACGAATGTAATCCGCAGTTCCTCCGCAAAATACTAGTTCTTCAATATCCTCATCCATCTTTGAGCGCAACCACCTGGCGATCGCACGCCAATATTCGTCTCTAGCAAGTAATAAAGCTTTGGACATCAACTCTCCATCAAGTTGAATCTCATCACCTTTGCGCTTCCGTGAGAGTTTTTGCATCACCTGGGGGTCACAACTGGCTCCAGCTTCTATCAGTACCTCAATAATATTGGAATTATCAGGGCTTAGTCCCGATGTTTTGGAAATCAAATTATTTACTAACCAAGACATACCAAAATTGCTGGTTATTCCTGCGCCAATCGAACCACTCCGAAAGGTGAAAATACTCGCGTTGCGATAACCAAGCATTACGTACATCGAAACAGGTAGGCGAACGCTTGGCGATCGCCTACGGTGGAAAAATATTCCACTACCCTCAGAAGCTGCATCATAACGAAGCATTTTCACCCGCATCTTACCTGCTGGTGTATCAAACCCCCGAAATGTATCCTTCAAGCGAGTTTGTAACTGTTCCTTGTCTTGCACTTCACCCGGCGGCAGCAGGACACTCAAGTAAGCGGCAACATCATTACCCAGGTTTAACTTCTCCTTAGCCAGCCAAAATGCTCCGCAAATTTTGGGGATTGCTAGTTCGTATTTTAACTCCCTCAGTTGCGATATACCCCCAAAACGACGACGGGCAAGTTCTCCCAAGGCGAAATACTCATCGCCTATCCCTACCCAAGCACGAGATTCAGGACTACCTTCAGGTTGGACACTTTCAACTGAGGCTTTAGCAACATCCGCTACTTCTGAATCTAAAAGTAAAACAACAGGTTTTCCCTCTGGATACTCCTGAACGATAGCCTTAGTTTTACTTGCACCCATATCAATCGTAATTACTACCTTTTTTACGTCTGTTTTCTCCTTAGTTTTGGGCATATCTTTATATTTTATTAATTTTTACTATAGTTCCTAATTTAACTGAAATAGGAATAATGCTGTATGGCAAAACATTTTCTTTACAGGGGTTAACAGGTTTTTTACATACAAAGTAAGTAGAGAAAAAACTATTACGATCATTTTCTTCTCTAACACTAATACCAAACCAAAACTGTAGATTCTAAGTAAATTGATGTATTAAAAATTTCTTCAACACACGCTGGTTAAATTACCTCCTATACCATGACCAAATTACCCCAATCACACCCTAATTCTGTATCAACTAAGAGTTGAATTAGAAAATAATATTTGTCTTTGGCTTGTCAAATAAACAATGTAATTATAATTATTGTACCCAGTATTACCTCAATCATCCCCACATTTACCTCACTAAAAGCACCACAATTGGGCAGTCTTGTACAATAACAAGGTATGTCCAATGGGGTTTATTACAAATTTGCTTTGCTGCAAAATTGTTGATTGCAACTTTTACAAATGAAATATCATGAAGGCAATTGCACCTCCGGAGTTAGAATGCGATCGCCTCTCCAGTTCGGTCAAATACTGTTAATGCACTCGATCACAAGCTTTGACCAAGTATATGGCTGAAATTGTTTAATCGAAACTTTGAGTAATGCAGATGCTTGGGTAAAAACTTCTTCTCAATGTGCCTTGTGAAGAGGTACAAAGCACTTCGTAGCAACAGTGCCTGCGGCGGGCGTAGCGATCGCACTCTAAAAAATACTGCCCACAACAACAAACAGGACAAGGGAGGGAATTACGTGAATATCACAAGCGAAGGCAAAGACTACGCCTTTCTCTAACACCTAACAGCCATTCCTGATAATCCCTTCACTCCAGACGAAATCCTGCATCAACTTCTATTTCTGCCTTAGCAATTGGGTCATCCTCATCATCATTAAAGAATGCATCATCTTCAGAATCTTGTTCCAAAATATTTGATCCGGCTGGTTCTGTGATAACAGATAACGAGTCAGGACTTAGCTCAGTGGAATCAAAAAAAGAAACCGAAGGAGGAACCAAATTAGCTGAAACAGGAGTTACTCCCACACCATTAGTTCCAATTGTTGGTTGTAAGCCAATCACACCCTGCGAGAAAATTCCACTATGAGGATTAACAAGAACTACCTGGGGTAGTCCCTCCATCCCAAATGTCCGTTTCATCTTAATTATCTGGGCTTCAAGTTGCGCGATCGCATCATTGAGGGCCAATTGCAATTCCATACCAGACACTCCGGCAGCCGATAGCGCAAACGGCAGGTAATAAGCCCGCAGCGCCTCACATACTAACTCGGTTTGCCCTCGCTTCTTCGACTGGAGATAGCTAATTACTATCCCATCCTCAGTATCCTTATTCCGCATGATTCGCGCCAACTCAACAGAATCAGCAGGCTTACTCGCTCTTGCCATACCTTTACTTCTATATAATCTGCAAACCAAGCTTTTCAGTAAGCTATTTGTCAATACTCTTACTTTAACCACACTGTAGAAGAACTTACCCCCGTATTTACTCCTAACTACCCCAATTCACACACTAATTACCCCAATCAATTGAAAATTAGGTCTAATTTTAAAAAAAAAATATGTTGTTAACTGATAAATAAACTCTTACAATTCCCATGATTGAGGTATTCTGAGGGCAAATTGACCCAACTATTTCAGCATTACTTCAAACATCAATCGTCTTGCAACAAAACTCTACAACCCTCTCTGCATATGAATTTATATCAGTCCCGTTCCACAATAAACCATTGCTGTTGTCGCACAATCCAGAACTAAAACAAGGTATGTTCAATGGGGTCATTTTATCCTTTTATTATTCGCAATAAATTAGATTAATTGACAATATATTCAATACAATCGTTTATCATGTAGTTCTAAATAAATACTACTTCCGTTTTATATTTACTTTTTGATGATCATGTATGGTAAATGACCCCGTAAAGCGAACTAAATCTATCAAGGTATACCTCTTTGAAGAAGAGAAAACTACAATTGAGGAAAAAGCGATCGCCACAGGGGTAACTGCATCTGAGTATTTACGTTCCTGTGGATTAAGGCGGGTACTAACGGCAAAACCGTCTGCCGACTTGATAACTATCCGCGCTACTGCTGGAAACCTCAAAAGCGAACTGATGATGTTATCTCACTTAGCGAAAGAAACAAACAACCAGCAAATTTTGGATACTGTTAATAAGGCGATCGCACTTGTAGATCAGACCATCGCAGCTGCATTTAACCTAGACGTTCCAGATAAATCACCCTCAAGCCAAGATAAATAAAGCATTACAAGTTCTATAGCCCCCACTTTCAACTGTCTCAACTTGATTCCCGTCATCTACAAAAAACCCAATTTTCTCGACACGCTCAAGTATGTCTTGGGGAAAGATGATGCTGCGATTGTCGATACTAATATGATGGGAACAAGGCCAGATGAATTTAACCAGCAGTTTCTCACCATCAAGTACACCAACAAAGCAGTTAAACGGCAGTGCGCTCACCTCATCATCTCAATCGCACACCGCACAAACTACCACGAGCATTTATCCAACAGTCAGTACAGTTATGTAGCAAGAGAATATCTCAAAGATATGGGATACTTGCCCAAGGAAGAATCATCTTTAGCAGCTACCAGTCAGTTTGTGGCAGTACGCCACCACGATCGCAACCACGAACACCTGCACATAATCGCCTCCCGGATTCGGTTAGATGGCAGCTTAGTTAATGATTCCTATGATTATTTCAACTCCCAAGTCTCAACTAGACGCATCGCGGCAGAACTAGGATTGGAAGTAACACCGACAACAAATGAAGCCGTCGCCTCTAGGTTAGAGCAAGAGTACGGAATAATTACACTCACCAGCCCCAACCGCTCAAAAAGCATTAGAGCAGTCAACAGTAAGCACAAAACTCCAACCAGTAAGGACATTATTCGCCAAGCAATAGGAGAAGCCATTAAGGATAGTCCCACCGTCTCTACGTTCATTGAACGCCTAGAGGAAAATAACATTGGAGTATTGCCTAAGATGCAGGGGGAAGAACTACTAGGCTTTACCTACATTCATAATGATATCAAAATTGCTGGTTATCAAGTATACAAACCTTATAGCTGGAACAAACTGCGGTCTGAATATGGAATCATGTACGACCCAGATAAAGATAAAGAAGTAATTCAACAAGCTAAAGCCAGAGCAGTTAACCGCATAAATAGCAAAATGCCAAGTAATAATAATTACCTACATAGTGATAAACCTACTGGCAGCAGTGCAAGTGATAGCAATGGCGATACCGATAGTGACTCCAAAACACTTGTTAGTACATATACACTAAACAGTAATTATCCAAGTGAGATTCCAGTAATACAATCCAAATTGGAAGACAACCCCACATTGAAAGCAAATAACACTAAGAAAAAAGTTCAGCCACATCCCCAAAAACAGTACCCACAACAGGATATTTCAGAAGAAAACGGTCTCGCTGCTAAACAATTCCTGGAAGAGCAATCTTCCCCTGTTCCTCCTTCTCTTAACCTTCTGCCTTCTACTCTCAAACATTTGCCTTCTATAATCACTGACTATATGCTTGTTACCAATAACTTCCGTATCAAAGGACGGGAGTTGAGTGCCAGCTTAGATAGCAATACTCTGAGTGTCTACCGTCATGGGGATAATACTCCTGTGATGCAAACCTGCTACAGTCAGAGAACTTGGTACGAAGAGATACCAACTCGACTAACAACAAACGAAATTGAGCAGCTTGAAAGTTTGCGTTTCTTTACGCAACAAGTATTAATGAATAAACAGCGATCGCAAAGAGGTATTGAGCAGTAGTAAATCTGTTGGTAGAGAAAACTTAACCCACAGTGCCATCCGACTGTGGGTAAAAAGCCGTTAGGAATTACTATAGTTTTTACGAAGTGTTCAAATTTGAATAGTTCGTAAAGACCGTTGCCAATTTACGAGGGTTTAACGCCTGTAGAAACGGGATGAATACGACCATTGAACAGGAGATGGGTAAGGCGGGCACAAGAATTTTATCCCCAATTTGCTGGTTCACGAGTTTGAAGGACTTCTGTATAGTCAGCCACAAGTATTTGTTGCATAGTTCGAGGCAAGTGTGGTCAGTATTTTGCAAGCCGAGCGTAACGCCTTTCCTTCACCTGAGCATATAAATGATAATCCGCTAATAGCACCATCAAAACGCATTTGCAATTGTTGCATTGGATACAATAAACCACTGCATGGTGCGCTGCTTGCGATTGATATTGGTTTGGATACGATACGTCAGGAAGTATCCGAATTGTGGGACAAAATTTAAAGTTCCAGTTCTGTGGGTAGATGGTTGGTGTCAGCGATGTTTTATGACATTTACGGAGATGGGGAAGTAGCAGAAAAGTCTTTGATATTCTAGGGTGTATTTGTACTTAACTGTCAATAGAAAAAATTTTTTGTTACTTGCAGAATTTTAATGATGTTTTTGGATAGATGATTACACTGCCACAGCCACTCCAATGGCACAACAAATAAATTCAGAAGCTAATGCACTACCGTAAACTTAACTGTGCCATTATAGAGCGTGCAAAACCAAGTTGCTATCTCCAAATAACACTCTCTTCCCAAGGATAATTGATCTATGGATGAAAAAGAAAAGCAGCTATCTTCTGAGCCACGCCAAGAGTCTACTGCGGCAGGACAGAAGGAAAATCTGGAAAATCTGGAGGATGTGGTTCTAGATGCTCAGAGGCACGCTCCTGGAAGTAAAGAGCAAAATGACCTTGTTACAAGGTTGATTGGCAAGCTTCATAAACCTGGTAAGCTCCAAAAGCCTAAGAATCCGTATCAATTGTCCTCCAATTCTTTCAATGAAATTCATGAGGTAGCAAAACAGGAGTTTCATTTAGAGTTGGTTGAACAAATTCAAGCTAAAAAGTATGACCCTGAAAAGGGAGAAGTCCTTAATTGGGCTAGGTTTCATCAGAAGAAAAAATTTCAAAATGCCCAAAATGATTACTTAAAAATTTATTCCATACAGGAAAAAGGCAAAAAAAAGAAAATACAAGTTTTGTCACTTAATAATCCTGTAATCAGTTCTCAATCAGGTGATGGTGACGAATTTGGGATATCGCACTTAGAACGCATACCCCAAACTTTTGATGATGAAGTAAATCCTCTTCCATCACAAGAATTGGTAGAATTGATTAAGGAAGACCCTGAAAAAATTTTTAGTAGCAAATTTGTGAAAAATTATCCAGAGGCTAATTTCAGAAAAATCTTCTTACTCAGACACGATGGGTATGAATGGGATGAAATAGCATCTTTTTTGGAGATCAAAAAGGGAACCATCAGCAGTTTTTACTCTCGTTGTCAAGAAGATTTTGCTTCCATTTTTAGGAAATACTTGCAGCAATGACTGAGATAGTTGCCTAAATTAAATTCTGTTATTTCCAGTTAAGTAGTTTCAAATCTCCTAGCATGAATGGAGATTAATTATGAAAAAATCCCTATAAATGAAGGAAGAGCGACTCCATGCTTACTTAAATCTAATTAACTCGCTCCTAAGTTGTCCTAGCGGTAAAGAAATAGAGATTCTTAACGCTAACCAAGACCTAATTGATACTGCCTTGGTAGAGACAATGGTTCAGGTCGCAAATGTCCTGGTAGAGCGAGGCGACCAGAATAATGCTGATTTTTTAATCGATTTTGTTCGTCAGTTGTCTGAGGCTTTGGGATTATCCAAAAATGTTCAGACAATGACTACTATTGACAGAAACGAGTCAGAGATAGCAACTTCAGAAAACTCTCTCGATTTTTTGTTAGAAGTATTACAAGCAACTAATGAAAGCAATGGTAATCCGCAAGTAATTTTTCCACTTTTAGCAGCCAATTTGGAAAAAATAGATGAAAAATTTGCTTATTTATTAGAACAGTGGGCTACTACTACTTTTGTAGAAATAGAACCTAAAGAAGCTGAGTTTATAGCAATAACTATTATGGGATTTAGTAATTTAATTCAGCAGTATCCTCTGGGCAATAAAGCTATAAATCTAGAAATTGCAATTTCTGGCTATAGAACAGCATTAACTTTTTTTAATTGCGAAAAAGCTCCAATAGAATGGGCAGTTATTCAAAATAATCTCGGTAATGTTTATCTAAACAGAATTCTGGGTGAAAAAGCAGAGAATTTAGAACTAGCCATCCAAGCCCATACAAGAGCGTTGGAAATAAGAACCTACAACGCAAACTCTGAAGCTTGGGCAAACACACAAAATAATCTGGGTAATGCTCACCTGAATAGAATTTTGGGTGATAGAGCAGAAAATTTAGAACGAGCCATCGCTGCCTACACTAGTGCATTATCTGTTTTTACCTCTACTACACATCCTGAAGCTTGGGCAAACACACAAAATAATCTGGGTAATGCT
>NZ_JBIQNW010000008.1:0-223723 GCF_047228265.1 Nostoc sp. UIC 10607
GACAAGGCAGGAGCAAAAGCCGGACAGCTTTTACGTTCTTTACGGGATAAAGCTTCTCAATGGTGGTATTTTCTTGAGAATCCTGAAGTTCCCCCTGATAATAATCAAGCCGAACGATCGCTGCGTTTGGCTGTGACAAGACGTAAGGTGAGTGGTGGTTCCCGTTCGATGGAGCGGTTTCAACACACTGCCAATTTGTTGACTGTGGTACAAACCTGTCGTCGTCAAGGTCGGTCTGTGATTGATTTCTTTGTACAAGCACTACTGGCTGATTCTCAGTCTCGCCCGTCTTTGCTTCCTAAATATTAGGCCTGAATCCTTACGTTTTAACCTTAACTGAACCGTATTGCGCTATAAGTAGGCGTGAATAATTAAAGGTTTGTAGTAAGGGTTGAAGCTTTTACTACTAGCTAATTTAATCAAATTTACATTGCTTAAAATAGTATGATTTATTCTTGGCCACTTACTTAAGTGAATATCTTTATGAGTAGTGTAGTCTTATTATTAATTGGTTTAGGGACTTTTTTCTTGGCTTGGAGGACTAAAGACGAAATTAATCGCATTGCGGCGATGGTAGCTGGGACAATTTCTCTGGTTTGGGGATTTGCTTTAGCTCCTGTGTCATTTCAATTAGTATTTGAAATTATCTCAGTTTTAGCGGCTTTCTTTGTTTGTATGCGTTGTTTGGGTTGTGATTTAAACCAAGATTGATTGCTGACTTGATAACGGATTAGTTTTCTGACTTCTTCAGGAGACAAATTTAGTAATTGAGCAGTCATTGCTTCTACCATATTAATCTCAGTTACTGGGATTACAAAATCCAACTTGATCAAAGCATTGTTGGCGGTTCTAACTTCAACAAAGCTAATTCCTTGCTCTTTTTGAATTTCCGCTTTGATTACTTTCAAGCTTACCGGAATCTGTACCTGTATTTGTTGATTAAGTTCTAGCTTTTTTTCTTGAGGATATAATCCCAATTCTTGTGCGATCGCTACTTCTGAAAAATTTGACTGAGTGAACTCTAACTCTAACCTTTTAAGCACAGAATTATCCGTTTTAATCTTAACTTGAGTAATTTTTTGCTCTTGCTCTATTTTCAGATCAATCACTTTAAAATTCAGTGTGAGCTTCACCTGCGGGAGTGTATCTGCTTGCAACTTATCCAGCGTCCTGTAAGAGAATCCTAATAATTGCTTTGTTAACAAATCACCACCAGTCCAAAAGGAAATTCCTAGTAGTAGCAAAGCTAGAATAAGTAGTAAAATTTGTGGCCGTAAATAAGGCATAAATTTTAAATTATTAATTTACATATAATATAAACTAGTCTGATATTGGCAAATTTATAAACACCGAATACTACCTATTGATGCATACATAATATGTCTTATGGTAGAACAATTTCAACTCTCAACTTGGGATAGTACTAATATAAGATATAAGAAAAAATTAGCTTTATTCTTATTAAGTAGTGCTGGCAATTTTCCTGGAATGACTTGACATCGAAAGGTTTTATGCGGATATTACTAGTAGAAGATGATTTTGAACAATTAGAGCCATTACAAGGTATTCTATCCGAAGCCGGATATATTGTAGATGCTGCGGAAGATGGGGAAATTGCCCAGTGGCTGATTTCCGAAAAAGATTACGATCTCCTGATTATAGACTGGATGTTACCGACAATTAGCGGGTTGAGTCTGTGTCGCCAGTATCGTCTCTCTGGTAAGACTGCACCCGTGTTGATGTTGACTGCTAAAGACACCACGCCTGATAAAGTTATGGGTTTAGATGCGGGAGCAGATGATTATCTCGTTAAACCCGCAGACTTGGTGGAACTCTTGGCGCGGGTACGTGCTTTGGGGCGGAGAGTCCCCAATTGGCAGGGAGATAGCCTGCGGGTAGCGGATTTGCAATTGTATTTAGCTGAATTAAATGTAGAACGAAGTCACGTAAAAGTAGAATTATCTCCTCGTGAAGCAAAACTATTAGAATACTTGATGCGTCACCCTAATCAGGTTTTAAACCGTAACCAGATTGAAGAAGCATTGTGGGAGTGGGGTATGGAACCAGAAAGCAATGCTTTAACCGTGCTAGTACGCAAGTTGCGGCAGCGCTTGCAAGTATTGGGTGCAGCAGACTGGATTAAAACAGTTTACGGCATGGGTTATCGTTTAAATCCACAAGAATAAAGTTAGGAGTTAGGAGCCAGCCAATTTTAGATTTTAAATTTTTTCTTCAATGACCAATGACAATTTATGTTTAATCGTAGCCGTCGCAATCTCGCAAGTTGGTTCACCCTAACAATGGGTGGTATTTTGATTGCTTTTGCGGCGGTAGTTTACTATGTGGAAGTCATCGATGAGTTAGAGGAACTGGATAGATTACTTTATAAAAAAACCAGTGTGATGGCATCGAATGTGAAGTCAGAACTGTACAATGGTCGGCGACAGCTAGACTTGGAACATGTACCATTGTTGGGGAGTATGGTACAACCATTGGCAGATAGTCAACTAGTTTATGCAAGTTGGTATGATGACCAAAAGCAATTAGTACAATTTTTTGGTGCGACTCCAAGCGATCGCCTTTCAGTACTAGGTGGATTTGATACTATCAAGACCGATAATAAAGTATGGCTGCGTCAGGTAACTTTGCCTGTTTACCAGGATGGTTTATTAATTGGTTACATGCAAGCAGCGATGCCAATCACATCTCTTGAAAGTGCTTTAGCTGAATTTCGGCTAGTTTTGGCGATCTCAGTGCCTATTACCTTGGGTGCAATTGCCCTGACTGGTTGGTGGTTGGGAGGACTAGCGATGCAACCAATTCGCCACAGCTACGATCACCTTCAACGGTTTACAGCTGATGCTTCCCATGAATTGCGATCGCCTTTGACAGCAATTATTAGCAATGCTCAGTTTGGCTTTCTGTCTAAATCTACCGATCTTGAGGTGCAGCGTCAACGCTTCCAAAAGATTTTTGATATCGGCCAGTCAATGAGTATTCTGGTGAATAATCTGTTGTTTCTAGCACGTTCTCAAGGTCAATTACCCACCGAATCGCTACAAGAAGTTGACCTCAAGAGTTTACTTGTGCAAATAACAAATGATTATATTGCACACCAAGATGCACAACATCTTAATTTGATTTCCAAATTGCCTAATAACAGTGTAACTGTGTTTGGTGATGTTAACTTGCTCCGGCAAGCAGTTGTAAATTTAGTTAGTAATGCTTGTAAATATACTCCTGCTGGTGGTCAAGTGCAGTTGCAGTTATTTACTCAGTCGCATTCGGCTATAATTCAAGTTATAGATAATGGAATTGGGATTCCCGAAATTGACTTGCCATATATATTTGAGCGATTTTATCGGGTAGATAAGAAACGCTCTCGCAAAACCGGGGGATTTGGTTTAGGGTTAGCTATTGCTCAACAAATAATTCAATCTCACGGCGGTAATATTAGTCTCAAAAGTGTAGTCAAAGAAGGGACAACTTTACAAATCTATCTCCCTTTAAAATAATCTTGATATCCTTTATCATCACATTCTAGTCACATTTATTGTTAACACTGAAGATAAATCAGGCAAAGACGAAAACCCAGTAAGGGATGAGAATAAAATACGAGTGTTATTTAATCCGCAATCCTCAGTTCATTAATACTTTTGAGAGGTAAAATGGCTTCAGATCAACTCCAACATGCAATTGGTATATTTTCTCACAAGCAACGTGCATTACAGGCGCTCGACGAGTTGAGAAATAGTGGCTTTCCCATGAATAAGATTTCTGTAATCACCAAAAATCCCAAGCTAGATGAGCAACTTGATGATACTGACACGAGCGAAAATAATATTACTCCATCTGAAGGTGCAACAATGGGTGCATTAGCAGGTGCTAGGACTGGTGGTTTACTTACTTTGGTGGCTGGTTTAGGTGTGTTACTAATTCCTGGGTTTGGCCCAGCATTAGCTGTAGAGTCTTTTTTAGTAACTCTTTTAGGTAGTGGAGCTAGTGCAGCAGCTGGTGGTCTGGTTGGCGCACTTCGAGGGTGGTTTCTTCCCGAAGAAGCCGCGAAACTTTATAACGACCGAGTATTTCAAGGAAATTATTTGGTAACGATAGAAGGCACAGAAGATGATATCCGTTGTGCCGAACCAGTTCTGAGGCGTTGGGGTATTCAGGAGTGGCGGGTTGTTCAAATTCCTCAGAGTTGAATCAATCAATAGGGTCGAAGCGATTTACTAGACTTGCTACTACAATCATTGGTAAACCGACAAGAAAACAAATTAACCATTGATTTAAATTCAGTGGAGCAGTAGAAAATAAGTTATTCATTAAATTCCACTGACTGAAAATTATCTGCAAAATTATTGTACAAGCTATGCCAATTCCAATTGCTGAGACATCGCTTACTGTCTGTCTAACTCCCCGAAGTTGATTAATTAGGGCAATTCCTAATTGACTAATACTTAAAAGATAAAAAATTCTCCCAGCGACTAAAGCTTGAATTGCCATTGTTCGAGATAAATCTATATTTCCTGTAGTTTGTCGTATCCATTCAAATACACCAAAAATCAAAATCCAGTTAAAGATAGAAATTACCAAAATTCGCTTAACTAAACTTTTAGAAAGTAATGGTTCGCGGGGGCTGCGCGGTGATTTTTGCATCACCCTTTCAGACTTTGGCTCAAAGGCTAAAGGTACAGTCATCGCAATGGAATTAACCATATTTAGCCACAAAACTTGTAAAGATAAAATGGGCAATTCTCTGGCTAGCAATACACTAATTAAAATTGTCATTGATTCGCCACCATTAACAGGTAGGATAAAGGCGATCGCTTTGAGCAAATTTCGGTAAACAGTCCGCCCTTCCTCAACCGCAGCTTCTATAGAGGCAAAGTTATCATCGGTCAAAATCATGTCTGAGGCTTCTTTGGCTACCTCAGTACCCGCGCCCCCCATTGCAATCCCAATATCTGCTTGTTTCAGGGCTGGTGCGTCATTGACACCATCTCCTGTCATTGCCACAACCTCTCCTTTAGATTGAAGGGCTTCCACAATGCGGAGTTTTTGTTCTGGTGCAACACGGGCAAATACTGCCCCATCTTCTATAGCCGTCGCCAGTTCTGATTTATCCATTTGGGCAAGTTCAGCGCCTGTGAAAGCCAGAACTTCACCATTTTTATTGAAGCCCATACGTTCAGCGATCGCTCGTGCAGTGATCGCATGATCGCCTGTAATCATTTTGACTTGGATACCTGCATTTTGACATGCTTCCACCGCTGCGATCGCTTCTGTTCTGGGTGGATCAATCATCCCTTGTAATCCCAAAAAAACCAAATCTTTTTCGATATCTGCATGATCGAGGGAATCTTGAGCCGCCGATGCAGATTTCTTCGCAAAAGCTAGCACCCGTAAACCCTGGTTAGCCATTGCATCAACTTCTTGATGTACAGTTTCTGCATTTATGCGGGCAAGGTTTCCCTCAGCATCCAACATCTGCTGACAACGTTTGAGGATGGACTCTACCGAACCTTTAACATAGATAGTTCTGACTCGTGAAGAATTTTCCCTACTTCCTCCTTCATGCAAAGTTGCCATGTATTGAAACTCAGACTCAAACGGGATAATATCCAGCCTGGGCATTTCTTCTTCTAAGTTGCTACTAGTCATGCCAACTTTATTCGCAACAACTATCAAGCCTCCCTCTGTGGGATCACCAACAACCTGCCATTGCCCGTCTTTTGTCTCCAAATGAGAATCATTGCATAACAATCCAGCTTTCAGGCATTCTTCCAAAACAGGAGAATTCTGCAAATCCACTGGCTGTTCATCGAACAAAATTTCTCCCTCTGGAACATAGCCTCCACCTGTGACTGTATAGTTTTTACCTCCGGTATAAATTGCTTGTACAGTCATCTGATTTTCAGTCAGAGTGCCAGTTTTATCAGAGCAAATGACTGTAGCACCGCCGAGAGTTTCAACTG
Source organism: Nostoc sp. UIC 10607 (assembly GCF_047228265.1). Classification (NCBI taxonomy): domain Bacteria; kingdom Bacillati; phylum Cyanobacteriota; class Cyanophyceae; order Nostocales; family Nostocaceae; genus Nostoc; species Nostoc sp. UIC 10607. Next base: position 5,979 of record NZ_JBIQNW010000008.1, read on the forward strand.
CTGGCAATTTGCGAACGATCGCATGTCGTCGAGCCATGCGGGAAACACCTATCGCTAGTGTTACCGTAACTACAGCAGGCAAGCCTTCAGGAATTGCACTCACAGCAAAAGCAACAGCAGCTTCAAACATTGCTGCCCATGAGTTGCCATATCCCAGCCCGACTGCAAAAGTCAGCGCAGCTATACCCAAAATGATGTACAGCAAGGTACGGCTAAATTTATCAAATTTCCGAGTTAAGGGAGTTTTCAGGCTGGTTCCTTGCTCGATGAGTTGCGAAATCCGCCCGGTTTCTGTAGCTTCTCCAATCGCCACCACAATCCCTCTAGCAGTACCAAAGGTGACAAAGCTACCCGCATAAGACATGTTAGTACGTTCTGCCAAAGGTGCATCTGCATCCACGGGTTGGGTATTTTTTTCAATAGCGACTGACTCACCTGTAAGTGCTGATTCATTCACTTGCAGATTTTTCGCTCGTACAAGACGCAAATCGGCTGGTACTTTATCTCCAGAAGCTAGTAGCACCAAATCCCCAGGTACTAACTCTGCTGATGGAACCTGTACCTTTTGACCGTTGCGAAGGATAGTTGCGTTAGTTTGTACTGAAGAAGCTAAGGCTGCGATCGCACTTTCTGCTTTCGATTCTTGAATAAAACCAATAATGGCGTTAATCAGGGTTACACCCCAAATTACCCAAGCATTTACCCACTGTCCGATTAAAGCTTTGATTGCACCCGCAATCAGCAAAATGTACAACAAAGGTTGGTTAAATTGCAACAAAAACCTTAATATTGGGCTTGTTCCAGCTTTGCCCTTGAGTTCATTAGAACCAAAACGTTCTCGTCGTTTTGTGACCTCATCTGAAGTCAAACCTGTTTCTAGATTTGTGTTTAAATGCCGAGCCACCTTCGATTCAACTAGATTGTGCCATTGCTGTGGCTGCATGATTTCTTCAGATGTTGCTGTCATATTGTTTGCCTCAAGTTTGGACATTGGGAGAGTAAAGTCGGAGCGTTCCCCATTTGGTCGTTACGTAAACATCAAAATTATAAAAAATAAATGTGATTGAAAAGTGATTAACTACTTCAAGCCTAAAGTATAAAATCTAAAAATTGTTTTTTAGATTTGCTCTCACCTGATATTCACATTTAAGAATTAGGCTATAAATGGCAGGATACTAGTTAAAAAAGATTGGCGTAATTTAGTTGTAATTACGGTATTCAATAACTGTATTGGTATATGTCAAAACAAAAACCCTATACCATTTTCTGGTTTTGGTTAAAAGTCACTTTGTCAGCATTCTTTTTCTTGAGCGCGATGAATTTGTTGCTGCTTGTATTGTTCAGCTTTCTGAGAGTACCTTATTTTGTTATTGGTAATGACACATTTTGGTTATTGCGTTGGCAGTATGAACCAGGTGCTAGTTTTGTAATTGCCTTCAATCCTTTGGTGTTAATTAGCATAGCGGCTGTCATTAGTTTTATTGGACTTTGGTGGAAACAAAAGCCCAAGCAGCATAGGAGAAAGACAAGATGAAATTAGGGCAATACTTGGGGTTGCTGGGACTAATTGTTTCGCTCTACATCTTCTGGCAAATTCGGCAGTTAGTGTTACTGTTGTTTACTGCTGTAGTATTGGCAGTGGCGATTAATCAACTGGTTTTGTGGTTTCAGCAGTTTGGAATCAAACGGATTTGGGCGGTTTGGCTGAGTGTAAGTATTGTCATAACACTGCTAGTTGGCGTTTTCTTCTTGATTGTGCCGCCATTTATCCAACAGTTTCGGGAATTAATAGTGCTTTTACCAACTGGAATAGATCAAATTCAACGGGCTATCAACTGGTTAGAAAAACGCATTCTAGAAATCTATTTACCAGAGATTCCTGACATCAATAATTTTATTGAACAACTACAACCTTGGGCTACAAATCTATTACAACAGGCGATCGCTCTTTTCTCAACCTCTGTAACTGCAATATTAGAACTTTTGTTAGTTATAGTTCTGACTTTGATGCTACTTGCTAACCCGCGGCCTTACCGGAGAGCTTTTGTCCGCTTATTCCCTGCCTTTTACCGTTCGAGAGTTAAAGAGATTCTCTCGCTTTGTGCAGAAGGTTTAGGCGGTTGGACAATCGGTGCTTTGATTGAAATGGTATTTATTGGCCTACTCAGTGGATTAGGGCTATGGATTTTACAAGTACCATTGGTACTAGCTCATGCAGTTTTAGCAGGGTTACTCAACTTTATTCCGAATATTGGCCCAACTTTGAGTGTAGTGTTGCCAATGGCGATCGCTTTTCTCGATGCACCTTGGAAAGCCGGGGCAGTAATAATTTTATACATCGTAATTCAAAATATTGAAAGCTACTGGCTCACCCCTACCGTCATGGCAAGACAGGCGGCACTATTACCTGCTGTCACCCTGACGGCGCAAATTGTCTTCGTAACTCTTTTTGGAGCTTTGGGACTACTAATGGCAATACCACTGGCAGTAGTTACCAAGACCTGGATAGAAGAGGTGTTATTTAAAGATATTTTAGATCAGTGGCAGTAAGTTCCTTTCTCAAGTTCTTACCATATAGTTAACCGCGTATTCTGATATCACCTTGGCAGCCAGGTTAGTTGCCACCACTTAGTTAAAAAAATTTGAATTGCTTATGCGTGCGATGATTTTGGAAGCACCACGCCAACCCCTACGGTTAGCCCAATTGCCACAGCCAAAACCCAATTCTGAGCAAGTACTGATTCGCGTTCATGCTTGTGCTGTCTGCCGCACAGATTTGCATATAGTTGATGGAGAATTGACGCATCCCAAATTACCTTTGGTACTTGGGCATCAAATTGTAGGTACTGTAGAGGCAATGGGGGAAAGCGTTGATAAATTTAGTATAGGTCAACGAGTTGGTGTTCCTTGGCTCGGTTATACTTGTGGCGATCGCTGCCCCTACTGTCTCTCTAATCGGGAAAATCTTTGCGATTATGCCGAATTCACTGGTTACAATCTTGACGGCGGTTTTGCCGAGTACACTGTAGCCGATTACCGCTTTTGTTTTTCCCTAGACCCTAGCTATCCTGATTTGCAAGCTGCACCCCTGTTGTGTGGTGGCTTAATTGGTTATCGCGCTTACAGAATGGCTGGTGATGCACAAAAAATAGGTTTTTATGGCTTTGGTTCAGCTGCTCACATTTTGATACAACTGGCTTGTTATCAGAAACGTCAAGTCTTTGCCTTTACTCGTTCTGGCGATCTTGAGGGACAAGAGTTTGCCCGTCAATTGGGTGCAACTTGGTCAGGTAGCTCAGATGTATTGCCTCCAGAACCTTTGGATGCAGCGATTATTTTTGCTCCTGTAGGAAATTTAGTCCCCACTGCTTTGCGTGCAGTAGCCAAAGGCGGTGTAGTAGTTTGTGCGGGGATTCACATGAGTGATATTCCCTCTTTTCCCTATGACATTCTTTGGGAAGAAAGGGTGTTGCGGTCTGTTGCTAATTTGACTCGCAGAGATGGAGAAGAATTTCTGACTTTAGCTCCCAAAGTTCCGATTCGTACAGAGGTAAATGTTTTTCCCTTAACTCAGGCAAATGAGGCTCTGGATGCCCTTCGTAGTGGGAAAATTTCAGGTTCGGCTGTTTTGGTTGTGGATTAGTATTTAGGGACAAAAATATACCCCCCGTAAGTAAGTCGGCGTAAATAATTATTATTGCAATAAGGCAGGGAGCAGGGAGCAGGGAGAGAAAGAGTTTGAGCTTTATTTACTTTTATTTACATAGTTTGGTTTTATTGCACCGACTTACTTAGTCTAGCTAAAAATGTTAGGCTCACTCGTGTAATTCTGTACTAGGAGTTTGAAGGTGAACCCGATTTTAAAGGATTTATCGACACCTGACTTAGTGAGAGTACTCGAAAACAATATGTTTGCATTCTTGACGAACTATGGCAATGCACCACATCGCCAACTCAACTGTGGCTCTAACCTGATTCGTTTTTCTACCAACATTTCTTTTCCCTTTTTTAACGGTGTTTGCTGTGCCCAACTCCAGCCTGACCAAATCGATGCTACCATCACCGAAACTCTCAACTACTTTACTGCCCAGCAGCTGCCAATGTTTTGGTGGATAGGAACAGCAACTCAGCCACCGGATTTAGGAAAGTATTTAGAAGCCCACGGATTAAGCAATTCAGGTGAATTTCCTGTGATGGCGATTGATTTATCGACTTTACCTGAGGAGTTGTTTGTGGTAGAAGATTTGGCGATCGGACAGGTTAAAGATCAGGAAACCTTGAAGCATTGGGTGCGAGTTGCAATGGTGGGCTTTGAAATTCCTGATTCCGAATATAATCCCTATTATGATTTAGAGTTAAGTTTGGGAATAGATTCCAAAGAATATATCCGTTTTATTGGCTGGTGGAAAGGTTTGCCCGTTGTAATATCAGCATTGTATCTAGATCCACAAGTAGCAGGTATCTACGTTGTTGCAACAATGCCAGAAGCAAGAGGAAAGGGATTCGCAAAAGCACTAGTATTAACTGCACTGTACAGAGCTTATGCCCTTGGATACCATGTAGCAACATTACAAGCCTCGCAAATGGGGGTAAATGTATATCGCCGCATCGGATTTCAGGAGTATTCTAAGATTGGAGCTTACCTTTGGACGGGTCAACTAAATCAAAAGCTGTAGCTTCATGACTGGTTAGCTGTATTTACAGATACCGTAATCAAGCTACTAATAATTAGCTAGTGAGAGCTATTCTTTTAGTAGAAATATTTAACAGAAATACTCCAATTACAATTAGCCAAATCTCCCAAATTATAAAACCAATGGAAGTAAGTTTCCATGTAGGTGTGGTTGGAATAACTGTTGCAAGAAGTTCACTTTGTCCAATCAACCAAAGGGTATTGTTGCTAAACCAAGCCAAGCAACCCAAGGTTTGAAAAGAGAAGACTTCAGCATTGCTATACCTACGCCTAAAGTCCAGAAGACAAGTAGAAATTGCCCTATCTGTTCGCCAAGTGCTACGCCTCCATATTGATGAACAGCTTGGTAAACGACTGCAACAGCTTCACGAGTTGGTTTACTAGCAGATGGGTCAACATATAAGTTTGCGAGAACAGGAATCACAAATACCCAGCGCATCAGCCCAATAGACTGTACCAAACCAGAAAGCACACCCATGAGCGTAGCAGCAGACAGATAGGGAGTATCTTCGCGCCCCAGCACTTTCTGAAATAGAACACTGGTCGGAATGAACAGCAATACTACCAAAGCAAAGCTAAACCAAGTGAGAATTAATCCAGCACCGCCTGCATGAAACTGAGTTAAAACGTAATCGGTTGGTTTGCGTAAAATCTCATCGTACTCAAAGTTTTGAATCAGCAGATAATAGGGTACATTCAGCAGAAGTGAAAACAGGATAAACAAAACACCTGTTGTTCTCACAACTTGCAAACGGGTCATAAATTTTGCCTCGAATTAGCAAAAAGGGGAATGGGGCATTAGGCATAGGAAGATGAGGTGGATAAATGAGTCCTCATTATTTGTATTTAACTAATGACTGATCCACCCTCAAAAATCGGGCAATTCCAGCTAAAACTCCGATCGCCAGTTTTTGCAAAAATACTGGTGGGCCAACGATGATAGTGTCTGCTTTCTTGATCAGCAAGGCAAATTGCAAAAGATTTGTAGGAGTTCCTTCCTTGTTTACCTTACCGTCGATCGCTAGTCCAAACAGCGATCGCAGGAAATGCTCAAATTCACCAGCCGCCCGGACTTCCGAAGTGAAAATCACCCAATTATCAGAGGCATTGCGGAAACTATGATACACATTAGTAGGTATCTGCAAGACTTCTCCCGGCTGCAATACTTTAATATTTCCTTTCTCACCAACTTCCATCTCCAGTGAGCCACTTAAAACCTCAAAGATTTCTGTCTTAGTATCGTGATAGTGCAGCGGGCTACCTTGCGAACCGGGTGGTAGCTCAAACTGGAATTTTACATACTCCCCATTGGTATCATTAGTTGAGCAAAGAATCGTCATGCGATCGCCTGTCACCGGGTTCTCAATTTGTTCTCCATTTGAGTCTGTGGTCAAGGTTGCGTTAGCAGAGTGAGTGCCTAGTTTTGCAGATATCATTTTGAAAAATTCCTTTCGCGTTGTTCATACTCTCAAGGTATGCTGTCTGCGGGATCTGGAATTGACATCCTGCGCCAAAGAATTGACAAAACACGCCGATTTAGAAAACTCCGCCTGAATGCTTTATGAAAGAGGCAACTTTCTCCGTATCCATCGTTCGAGACATTATTCAATACGCAACAACTTATGGGATTGATGCTAAAAAGTTGTGTGCTGCTGCGGGAATTGAACTAGCGCTGATAGAAATGCCCGATCAGCAGATTACCGGAGCGCCCCTGAAAGCCTTGTGGCGTGAAGTGGTTAAATTGACAGGTGACGAAAACTTTGGCTTGCACTTGGGCGAAGCTTTTAATGTCGCTGCGATCGGCATTGTTGGCTATGTGCTGTTGAATTGTAATACATTCGATCAGGTATTAGAAAAACTCTCTCGTTACACCCGTTTATTCAGCCAAGGTGTTTACATTAATTTCACAGTATTTGAAGGACAAGTATTGTGTGATTGTGAAATCGTAGACCATTTAAAAAACTATTTGTTAGAAGAACCTCGACATCCCATCGAGAGTACCTTTGCTGCTTTGATGAGGGCAACAAAAATGCTCACAGGTAAGCAACTCGATCTCCAAACAGTTTGGTTTCAACACCCACGCCCAAATGATATTTCTGAACATGAGCGGATCTTTGGCACAGGCATACGTTTTTTAGCACCGACAAATCGAATGATTTTGGATGCCAATTGTTTGCATTGGCCAGTTTTATCAGCCAACCCCAGCCTCTTGTCTATCTTTGAACAACATGCAAAAGCCATGTTAGATGAGTTGAGCCAAGAAAATACTTATAGCAACCGTGTTGTGCAGGTGATTTCTCAACACTTAAAAGGAGAAGTTCCTGCACTCAAGACCATTGCTCACAGTTTAGCTATTAGCGTTCGTAACTTGCAGAGAGAATTGCAAACAGAGGGTACTTCATACCAACAACTCTTGGATGCAACGCGCAAAGAATTAGCGCTACGACACCTAAAAAAAACAGATACTCCAATACATGATGTTGCTTTTCTGCTCGGCTTTTCTGAACCGAGTGCATTCCACCGCGCTTTCAAACGATGGACAGGAAAAACCCCACGAACCTACAGGGGCTAAAATTACGAATTACGAATTACGAATTACGAATTACTCAACCCGCTTAACTTCAAATCCCCGTAACCCTTCTGGTACCTCATACTCAACCACAACATCTTTAACTACAGCAGCAGGTGGCCCAGAATGACACCAGCGAACCATGTCATCTACAACCTCTCGCGCCCCTTCAAAAACTGCCTCTACTCGATTATCGGGGAGATTCCGCACCCAACCAGTTAATCCCAACTGGCTAGCTGTATCCACAGTGGAATAGCGATAGCCCACTCCTTGGACTCGGCCAGAAATGAATACATGGGCGCGGATGATCTTTGGCAGTGCTGTGGAATTCTGCATAGACTGGTCTAATCTTTACGATTTCCAGTCTACCTAGTTTGTGTATACACAACCTGTTTTTAACTCCAACTCGCGAAATTAATCTCAGTCTTCGTCTTCATCTTCATCGCCGCGATGTCTGTACTCACGGTCTTCGTCTTCATCATCGTCATCACTGCGATGTCTGTACTCACGGTCATTATCATCGTCACCGCCATGTCTGTACTGGCTATCTTCGTCTTCGTCACTGTGATTTCTGTACTGGCGATCGCGATTATCCCATTCTTCATCACGTTGTTTCTGCTTGCCACCGACTATATTTCTGAACATATCTCCTATTCCCATAATTTTCCTCCTGAGTTGGCGAATCTCTTTATTCAGGGTCACTTTAGTAGTTTGTCTAATGCTTGTGGTGGATAAATCTTCCAGCAGGTGTAAATAAAAATAAAATCACCCCTATCTTTGGGAGTGTAGCAGAGTAGTGATAAAGTGTTTTTCACTAGCTACTAACTGTTGTGCATTTAATTAAACAGTAGTCAGTTTTTAAACTTTGAATTATGAATTGCTTATGTCTAACCTGCCACCACTCAATACAGAAACAATTTGGGCAATTCTTGACGATAAACTTGATGATGCTACAGTCAACCAGTTGCTATGGCATTATTTAGGCTATCGCTATGATTCCTCAACTGCACAATGGGACAATAGCCAAGTTGCACCAGAATGGCAAGATGAGTACCCACAACCACCAAATTTCATTGAATCTCGCCCTGCAACAGTCAAGTTGACTCGTTCCATTCCTGCTGAAAACAAACAAATGCTAAAAGAAAAACTGGGTTTCAAAGGTTATAAGATTGGTGAATTTGGGCCTCGGCAAACTCGCAGAGCGACCGCGGCGAATTGGTTGTTAAGTTATCTACAACAAACTAGCGGCGAAATTGAGTAATCTTATACAGCAGGTATTTAGCAATAAATATATTCTTTTACTGAATATCTGCTATTTAATAAATTAATAAAAACCTTTAAATTCTGTTTATTAATACAGGCAGTAAATGCACTAATAAATATAATCTAGATATTAGTTAAAAATCCTATAAACAGTCAAAATTAGCCAAAAACAGTTAATTTTTATAAAATATTTATAAATTCATCCTGAAGATAGAAGCACTGGCTATATAATTCTTTCTCTAGAGCGATTTGCAAATTTAATTGAGCATCAGAGAATACTTCTATCAACCCTTGATATTACAAACACTTCTATGGCAAAGCCAATTGAATTTAATTTATTTGCACCTTACAACAAAGGAGCCGCATTAATTGGTTCTTTTTCTGATTGGCAAGAAATTCCAATGGAAAAAGGTGATGATGGTTATTTTCGCACAAGTGTTGAACTAGAAGATGGCGCTTATAAATATAAATTTCGCGTCCAGTCAAATTCATGGTTTTTTGAACCAGAACAATGGGTTGATGTCACAGATCCCTATGCAACTGATATAGATGAACTTAGTGGAAAAGATGATAGTGTTATCCGGGTCAAAGATGGTGAAAGAATTACAGATACCTATGTTTGGCAAAATGATGATAAACCTTTACCTGCTGACCACGAATTGGTAATTTATGAATTGCACGTCGGTGACTTTTCTGGTGGTGAGGATGATCCTTATGCACGAGGCAAGTACAAACACGTCATTGAAAAGTTAGATTATTTGTGCGAACTAGGAATCAACGCTATTGAGTTGATGCCACTTAAAGAATATCCTGGTGATTATAGTTGGGGTTATAATCCTCGCCACTTTTTTGCAACAGAATCTAGTTATGGTTCTACTGCTGAATTGAAAAAATTGATTGATGAGTGTCATGGCAGAGGTATTCGTGTAATTCTTGATGGTATTTATAACCACTCAGAAGCATCTGCTCCTTTAACACAAATTGACCACGATTACTGGTATCATCACGAACCTCGTGACCCTGATAATAACTGGGGGCCTGAGTTTAATTATGAACATTATGACGAAAAATTAGATATTCATCCAGCGCGGAAATTTACTGGTGAGGCAATCCGTTTCTGGATTCAGGAATATCATCTTGATGGTATTCGCTATGATGCAGCACGGCAAATTGCTAATTACGACTTCATGCACTGGATTGTTCAGGAAGCCAAAAAAACTGCTGGTGCAAAGCCTTTTTATAACGTTGCTGAACACATTCCTGAAACTACCAGCATTACCAATGTAGATGGGCCAATGGATGGTTGCTGGCATGATAGTTTTTATCACTGCATTCTAGAACATATCTGCGGTGATACATTTGATTTAGAGCGTCTAAAAGATGTCATTGACTGCAAGCGCCAAGGCTTCTTGGGTGCCACCAATGTAGTAAATTACCTCACCAACCATGACCATAACCATGTCATGGTTGAATTGGGAAACCGTGAGATTTTTGACGAAGAAGCCTTTAGGCGGGTTAAATTAGGAGTAGCCATCCTAATGACTGCTGTTGGTGTACCTTTGATTTGGATGGGAGAGGAATTTGGAGAGTATAAACCGAAACAACCTGAATCATCCAAAATCGATTGGACACTGTTAGGTAATGATTTAAATCGTAGTTTATTTGAATCATACAAAGGCTTAACTAACCTGCGTAAAAGCAATCATGCCCTTTACACAGAAAATATTGATTTTATCCACGAAAATCCAGAGGCAAAAGTATTAGCTTATACTCGTTGGAATGATGAAGGTTCTCGTGTAGTCGTAATAGCAAATTTCTCCGAAAACTTCCTAGCTGACTATCACGTTCCTAACTTTCCTAGCGCTGGTACATGGCACGAGTGGACAGGTAATTATGATGTCGAAGCCGGTGATGATGGAATTATAACTGACTTAGGGCCATACGAAGCCAAAGTGTTTGTATGGCAGTAATGCTCTACACTACCACTGAAGCATTAGTTCAATAGCAAAGAAAAAGGGGGAATCTTTTCCTCCTTTTTCAGTTATTACCTTATTCAAATACAGTCTAATTAAAAATTTGTCAAGCAAAAAAGAAGCTATTTTAAAATTTCATGGGTTTGTGTTACACTTTTGAGTTGAAGTGCGTATATAAAATTGCCAGAGCATCCCCATGCACAATAAATTATTTAATACTAATATCGACAACGCTAACATTGAGAACGATCGCATTTTATTAACTCCCAATGAAATAAAATCAAAATTACCTTTAACACAATTAGCCGAACAAAGAGTTTTAGCATATAGGCAGGAAATAGAACAGATTCTGGATTTTGAGGATCGCAGAAAATTTATAGTAGTTGGCCCATGCTCAATTCACGACCCAAAAGCAGCGCTCGAATATTCTGAAAAGTTGAAAAGATTAGCCGAGAAAGTCCAGGATAAGCTGCTACTAATTATGCGAGTGTACTTTGAAAAACCAAGAACAACCGTAGGCTGGAAAGGGTTAATTAACGATCCAGATATGGATGATTCTTTCCATGTAGAGAATGGGTTATTAATTGCACGGGATCTATTATTAAAAATTACAGAATTGGGATTACCTGCTGGTACAGAAGCACTAGATCCAATCATACCTCAATACATTAGTGAACTGATTACATGGTCTGCCATTGGAGCACGCACGACCGAATCACAAACTCACCGCGAAATGGCAAGTGGACTTTCGATGCCTGTGGGTTTTAAAAACGGTACTGACGGCAATATTCAAGTAGCTTTGAATGCCCTCCAATCTGCTGGAAACCCGCATAATTTTCTGGGAATTAATCAAAACGGACAAGTTAGCGTCTTTCAAACTAAAGGTAATGGCTACGGTCACGTAATTTTAAGGGGTGGTAGTCAACCCAACTTTGATGCAGCAAATGTCAAACTGGTAGAAGAGAAGTTAAAACAGGCGAATTTACCACCGAGAATTGTTATTGACTGTAGCCACGGCAATACCAATAAAGATTACAAATTACAAGGTGCTGTTTTAGAAAATATTGTTCAGCAAATAGTAGATGGTAATACATCAATAGTTGGCATGATGCTGGAATCTCATTTGTATGAAGGTAGTCAACCAATTACTGGTAAACAAGAAGAATTAAAATATGGTATTTCTGTAACTGATAAATGTATTGGCTGGGAAGAAACTGAAAAAATTATTTTGGCTGCTCACGAAAAACTTAAATAATTACAATAGAGGCGCATAGGTAGCTGTGCGCTTTTACCTCAATACGCTTGGTGTTAGTGATATTTTGCCCTGGAAGATCCCCCAACCCTCCCAATACGGTTCGGTTAAGGGAAGAGACGCGATTTATCGCGTCTTTGTGATCTATAATTTTCATCAAAAAACCTTATCAGAACCGTATTGCCAACCCTCCTTAAAAAGGCTTGCTGTAATTTTCTACTTGTTGCCTTCCTCGGTTTTTCTTATAGATGCTGTTTCATATCTATTGGTATTGTGATATAAGTCTGTTACTATTTGTTCTAAGAATAAATCTCGGTTTTCAAGCCAGGTTATACCTGGCTTCTCTAAATCTTTTACAAATTAAAGACATTATTTGATGTTTCACCTAGTGTTATCTGAAAACTACTCTAGATAAAATCATCTTTCAGGCTATTGATAGACCGTCATATCCGTATAAAGATAGAAAGAATACTTCAGCCAATCAGATAACATCAATGTTACTCCTAATAATTGCTGTGTTTATTCAGATTTTCTTTCAGTGGTATTAGACAACAAATGTTGCGGTAAATGTTACCCCGATTCTCGTGCGGGGTTTTTCTTTGAATTAGTGATGTCTACAACGAGTTTATCTACGAGACGCTACGCCTAGTCAAGATCCCACGCAAGCAAGTTTACTAAGCCTGTAATACCTTAAACCACTTATTCAAAACTGTGCTGATGGTTTTCTTAATCTCATGCTTACGATTCCACTTCTGGAATGCCATTTCATACTCTTCGCCTTTGATTTGAAAGGTATTCCAGACATCCAGCCCTACAGGCAATCCACTGAATAGCAAAATATAAAGCGACCAAGAAATTCCGCCACCAGTGATTAAATTGAGTAGTATAAAAAAGCCATTGAAAATTGTATAATTCCCTAGACGCTTCTGAAATCTTCTGATGCGGTAAGCGTCAAAAGCCTTTCGCTGTTGGACTTCACCCTGTTGTACTAACCAATCGCGTTCTGCTAACTTTAAAGAATCAGGTGAAATTTCTAACTCAGCAGCAATTTCTAATATCTGCTCATAAGAAAATTCTGTATCTTTGTCATTAGCTTGACGAGCGATCGCTAAGTGCAGAATTTGTTGGACATCTTCTTGGCTATAAGAACGGAGGCTCTTGGGTTCAAATGCCGTCATAATTCTTTCTCTTAATATTACTTTTAATAGAAATTTGCTGCCTGATAGATTTTAAGCAGCTACACCACTACTATTTCCACTATTCTTACATTAGCAAATCTAAATGCTTTGCCGCATCTAATGTATTGGATTTTTAACTTTGACTAAAACGCGTCAATCCCTCCTCCACCTTTGCTTGTCGATAAGCATAAATATCTTGAATAACTTGTACCCAACCATTAGCGACAGATTCGAGAATGCGATCGCCTTTTTCTTTAGTTGCGGTTGTCGCATCGCCAATCACTCCACTTTTACTGATATCTCGCGTTACCCAAGCTACAGGTAACTTACCCTCCCAACTCAGTAAACTACTTTCTGATTGTTCTGGTGGATACTCTGCAACAGCTTTCTCTAGCTTCACTTGTTCTGGCAAAATCGATAACATAATGCTAGTTTCAGCATCTCCGGCGTGCATTCCTAGCGCTGCTTCTTTCGGAGTCAATAAATCTTTAGTAATATTAGGCACCCGCCAAGTGAACAACGGGAATACCAAAAAGTCATCATACTTAACGTGCAAATCCCGCGCCGCCATTTGCATCACTTGGGGTTGTCCACCGTGGGAGTTCATTAACACCAGTTTTCTAAACCCAGCCCGGTAAATACTTTCTCCCACTTCCATAATGATTGCCGTGAGAGTTGCCGTGCTTAGGGTAATGGTACCGGGAAAGTGCCAGTGTTCGTTAGATTTGCCATAATAAAGGTTAGGTAAAGCATAAGCAGGAATACTTGCATCCAGCTTTTCCATTGCTTTTCCCAACACTCCCACACCAATCGCAGCATCTACAATCAATGGCAGATGGGGACCATGTTGTTCAATTGCTCCCACTGGCTGGATGATTACCACATTTTCCTTATCTGGCATTGCCTGGATATCAGTCCAGGTGAGGTAGGGAAAAAAGCGTTCTGGTGGAATGAAACTGTGCATATGACTTAATTTGTGACATTTATATTTTAACGGTATTAGGTATTAGTCATTGGGCATTGGGCATTGGGCATTAGTTATTTCTTGCTTGCTCTCCCCAGCAATGTGAAGACTCTCCAAACATCCAGATATTATTTAGATGCAGCAGAGCATAATAACGAAGTAACAAGCACTAACTAAGCAGTAAGAAGGATGTAACTCAATGGTTGAAGAAAATGGATCGATTCGTACCCTATCGGTTGATATTGGCGGTAGTGGCGTTAAGGCTATGGTTTTGGATCTTACGGGGAATCCGGTAACGGAAAGGGCCCGTTTAGATACACCCCAACCTGCTACACCGGAGGTTGTAATTAATGCAATTGTTGTGTTAGCAGCGGCTCAAGGTGAATTTCATCGTGTTTCGGTCGGTTTTCCTGGTGTGGTGCGCTGTGGAGTCACGGAAACAGCGGTAAACTTACATCCAGATTGGATTGGATTTGATTTGGAAACAGCATTATTAAAACACTTAAATAAACCTGTACGGGTGATTAATGATGCAGACATGCAGGGGTTTGGTGCGATCGCAGGTAAAGGTGTAGAACTGGTGATTACTCTGGGCACGGGGTTTGGTTCGGCTTTATTTGTAGATGGTAAGCTGGTGCCGAATATGGAAATGGGACATCATCCGTTTCGTAAAGGAGAGACTTTTGAGCAGCAGTTGGGGCGTGCAGAGTTAGAAAAAATTGGTGATAAAAGATGGAATAGGCGTTTAGAAAAAGCGATCGCATCCTTGCAACATCTGTTCAATTATGATTACCTTTACATTGGCGGCGGTGAAGCTGTAAGAGTGAATTTCCAGCTACCGTTAAATGTAAAACTTATCCCCAATATCACTGGTTTATTAGGCGGTATTGCTTTGTGGCGAGATGAGAAAAAGTAAAAACTTTTTCAGTATCCACAACTGAGGATACTAAGTGCGGGCTATGACGCTAGATGACTCGCTAGCGCTTCTCTACGAGACGCTACGCGAATGCTATCGGTATCGCGCTTTTAATTAAGGTGCTTCTATCTCAATATTTAAAAATGATATAAAAATTAACACAGGTTAGGTAAGAGAATTGCGTAGACATTAAATTCAGTGCCCCTGTGGAATTTTGCCATGCAGTAGTCTAAACTCTAGTTAAAATTCAAGTCTATGTAATAACTTTGTACGATTTCATTTTCTTGAGATTGAACCAAGAATACGGCGAAGTTGCCATACAGATTCAATCACAAAGCAGATATTTAAGAATTATGCCTGAAAACTTCCATAGTCAAGTTGGTAAAACCAAAGAATGCTGCTACGAGCAGAATGTATCCTACAAGATAATAGTGATTGATAAAAAGTTTATAACCCCCTCTAAAGGAGGACAAATTGTTTGAAATCAAGAGCTTATCATTATTTTCAAATGTTGCATTAATCAATACTTAAAAAACTGACTCTATGAATCCAGTAGGATTTTTTTTGGCAGTATAAACATGATAAAAGCAACATCAGCATACCAAGCGTGAGCCAAAGCCAACTAGGCAAATTTGTTTGATAGCATTCCCATATGATCATATAGTATGTTATTGTCTAAACCGTTGATTTAGATCCTATATCTTACAAGTTCGTGGCTTGATTAAAGATAAAAAAAGCACAAAGCTAATCATATTAGTCTGATTAAATGGAAGAGGAGGTGAGTAAATATGAGCATGACAATATTATCTGAAAAAAATAGTACATGACTTTTTTTTGGTCAGTATGCACTATTCCGGACAGCAGCAATGTTGTTGGTTAAAAGAAATATTGGTTGAAGTAAAATGAACTACAATGACTGAAATTGGCCTGATGATGACGGGCGTGTTAGCAATAAGACAAGCATCTGGAGCCAATTTGCCACAGCAGCAATTAGTTCAGATGGAAAATGACCAAAACCAGTCAAAAGAGAGTCAGTTAGAGATAACTGCTCCAGTTACACCACCTGAATTCATGCAGACAGATGGGATTTCCCAGGCTTCTGCCGCAGCGATCGCACCAGATAAAGAACATATACTTAAGAAAATCAGCAAAAATAATCAGTTCCTAGCTTCTTCTAACTTAGGTAAGTCTAAAAAGTATTCTCAATCTGGAGATAAAGTCCGTGCAAAGGCTACAGGACGGTTCCAGAAGTTTAGTAGCCAACCTATGCCGACTCTTTATTTCGGTAGCTCTGGTCTTGCTGTCAGAGTCTTACAACGGCTGTTAGTGTCTAACGGTTATGCAATTAGAGTGGATGGGATTTATGGCGCACTGACAGAGACTGCTGTCAAAGCCTTTCAAAATCAGCGAAATTTAGGAGTGGATGGAATAGCTGGTCAACGAACTTGGCGGGCGTTGACAATTTAGTTAAAAGTTAGGAGTTAGGAGTTAGGAGTTAGGAGGTAGGAGATAGGAGGTAGGAGTTAAGATTAGGAGTTAGGAGTTAGGAGTTAAGAGTTATACCGATTACCTCTGAGGTTGCTCCTGAACAATTTTACTCAAGCTCCAAATCTTGCCAAGCTTGATTTTGTGCAGTTTCATAAAGAATTGGTATTTCCATATCTTGCACCAGACGATTAAAATCGCGGCTACCAGAACAAAGCCTACCTCCGCAGCCTACAAAACCCTTGATGTTCCGTAGTCCGCGCAGGCGGATTTCGTTTGTGTAGCCGCGACTTCCAGTCGTTAGATACTAAGGTGCAAGATGTGAGTATTAGGAGTTACGAAAATTTGTGATTTTTATAATTCCTAACTCCTAACTCCTAACTCCTCACTCCTCACTCTTCACTCCTAGCTTAATTATCGGTACTTATGCTGCTCTAATAGCTGTTGCGCTCTTGGCTTGTAAATTAAATAGAATAAAGCCTCTATATAGCGCAGCAAATCTTCCCGATTCTCCTTCGAGGTAAAGTTCCAGAAGCCATAAATCCTTGCTAATGATAATAGCTTGCTAGTGTGAATTTTCCAAGTATAGGTGCTGTAAACTCGGTCAATTGCTCGCTTGGAAATTTCATCCCAGTAATTAGGATTTTGTTCGCATTTAGTGATGAAGTCCACAATTTTCGTGGCCGTCTCCTCTAAATTTGTTGGGTTAATCAAAAATCCATTAACCTTATCTTGAATAATCTCCAGTGGCCCACCAAATTGTGTGGCAAAAGTCGGTAATCCCGAAACCATCGCCTCTAAAATTGTCAACCCAAAAGCTTCAAATAAAGCTGGTTGTACAAAAATTCCCTGATGATCGGCAATCACTCGATAAATTTCACCAGAATCAGCTTTAGTCAGGCGCACGCCCAGCCAACGAATCTTCCCGTGGAGATTGTACTCCTCAATGATTTGGTAAAGTTTAATAATTTCGTCACGTTCTTCGTTGTCGCCTGATTCTTCAACGCGCAATTTACCCGCCACCAAAATTAAATTGCAATGCTCCTGTAGTTCTTTGCTTTGACCATAACATTCAGCTAAACCTGTGAGGTTTTTGATGTGGTCAAGACGCGCCATTGAGAAGAGAGGACGCTTGTTAGGATCGTCGAGTTTGCCAAAGATTTGTGCGGGGTCTTCCAGAGTAAAAAGTGTTTCTGCAAGGCGTTGGCGATCGCTCTCTACTCGGTCTTTAGTCCGGGTGTAAGGGAAGTAATTATTTTCGTTTACTCCAGGTGGTACGACATTAAATTTGGGACTAAATAATTCAATGCCATTGGTCACATGGTACAACTCCGGCATGGTGAAGCACTTATAAGACTCGTACTGTCCCACACTATCCGGTGTTCCGACAATTTCTTGGTAGGTGCTGCTGATCACAAAATTGGCAGCATTCATTGCAATCAAGTCAGCTGTAAATTGCAATGAAAAATGATATTTCTCCTCTAATTCTTGCCAGTAGAGGTTACTGAACAAGTATTTAGATTTTTCTAAAGCATGGGCAACATTGCATTGGGTAACTTTCAACCGTCGCGCCAGCAAGAAAGCTATTAAGTTCCCATCAGTATAGTTTCCAACTATTAAGTCAGGTGTACCTTGAAATTCTGCCCGTAGTTCTCTTTCTGAATCAATGGCAAAAGTTTCTAGATAAGGCCAAAACTCAAACCGGGAAATCCAGTTTTGAGTCATGTTGGGATTAAATTCTCGTAAAGGGACTCGCAAAATCCAGGCATTTTCGGTACCGTGGACTTTTTCTAGCCGTTGATTACAAAGGGTGCCATCACTATTAGGAATCAAGCGGGTGAGAATAATCACCTTTGGCTCGACATTCAATTTCTCTAAACCAGCTAGCAGGACATCTTCTTGTAGCTGCTTCTCTAGGCTCTTTGCTTGGTCAAGGACGTAAACAACCTGACCGCCGGTATCGGGACGGCCTAACACTCCCTCTTGCCCAAACCAACCGTGAGCTGACACCAAGACGATTCTAAAAATCATCGGAACCCGTGAAATGAAGGCTTCTAGGGTCTGAGGATCGGCAGAATCAATCAATTCATCGAGAATATTTAAAGTTTCCCGTACACGCCCTGCGGTGTTACCCCAACCCGGTTCAAAACCCATTGACTGCAATTGGAACCGGAATTGTTCGTAGGGTTCATCTTCGGGGCGATTATTAACAAAACCGATAGCTTTCTTAACTTGCTCGGAAAGTTGCTGCTGTGATTGAATGCGATCATTAATCAGCAGTTGAACACCGTTGTAGTGGTGCAGGCGTAAGAAATTCAATAAGCTTTCCAGCAATTGTTTGGAATCTTGAAATATTTTGCTGGATAGATAGCGGTTGAGAAATTGTACCCCTTTACCAATATTTTTGGGGTCGCGGATGACTGGGGTGTAGTCATAAAACGGGCCGAAGTCCAATTCTAGCAGGTCGCCCTCGTTGGGATGATATTTATTCACCAAGCGATCGCGCAAATCCAACAAATCCTGCACCGTCATCGGCTCAATGCTCAAGTCTGATGTCAACCAATAAACTTCTTGGCTGGCAATCTTAGAACGGATGATGAAACAGAAGTTTGAGTCCTCCTGAATAATTTCTTGAGTATAGTAAATAAGTTTACCTAACTCGGAGGTAGTATAAAATTCCTCAGGTTTCTGGGATTTTGAGCAATAATCACTATATACATTCAGTATGTCGTTCCGCAGCAAGTATTTCTTTTCTTGTTGGCGTAATTCACTAAGAAAGGAACGCAAATCACTTCTTTCTTCACTATCTAAGACTGCTTGAAGCAATTCAGACATGGCAACTCCACTAGATAACGATGTTTGCATTGTTGACTGTCAAGGCGAGACAAATAAGCCTCCACCTTTTGTTTGACACATATAAACACGAAATAACACAGATAAATATAATTTATCTGTGTACCTACAAGTATCAACTTTTCAGCAGGCACTTAAACCGTGTTCTTCTTTACTTAAAGTATCTATGACTCAGTATTTTTGACTCTAACTAAAGGAATACAATTTTTATTTCTTTTGATAGATGTTAATAAATAACTGCATGGTTCTATGTAGGGCACAATATCTCACGCCCTCAACTGCTTGAGCTAACCTTTACTATATCATTTATGTACGTGTATTTGATTATTCGCACATTGATAATGTCAAGATTTTGCTGTCAAGCTCTGTAAGGCTTATAAATCAATACTTTTTTAAGTATTCTAGAGTGTTAATATTCATTTTCATCTTGGATAGAGATGATATATCCGGCAACTTTGAGCATTACTAATATTTTGGTACTTTGGGTAATCAGTAATTGTCTTGGTATCATCTATTTCCCCAGGTTTGACACAAAATTTAATTGTTTCGCTGAAAGCTAACTATTCAGTTAAATTCAATTAACTAAAATCAATTTTTGTTCCAAGATAGACTAATCTTGATCCACTCTAGTTATAATTTAAGCATAAAGTTGTTTAAGTGGAGTCAATTTATATGGCTACCAATACAGATAAGTTAACAGCTTCTGACCACAGTATAGGCAATATTCTTATTATCTCTTTGCTTGCCTTCTGTGGACTGACTTTGATCATTCTTTTAGGCATTTTTTAAGAGTTAGATGTGTGTTACAAAACTCCTGATGCTCAGATTCCCGATTTCTCTAAGAAATCGGGAATCTTAATATAACGTGAGTTCGACAAACCTCTTAGAGGCCTTTTATTAGGCTGATTAAACGGACACTATATGATAACCCGTCAAACTCACTCTAATATTAAAAGTTAACGCTCCAGAGAAGCCTGAGTAAGAGCTTAGTAAGGTGACGACTCTCAGCGCTAATTGCAAGCAATGTAGAGGGAGCATCTGTGCGATTCGTTATGGGCGCAGCGAGAAAGAGCACCTCATAGCTTTTCTAAACCACGTTTTTGAAATAATTCATATTTAGCTATCAAACTTTCTACACTATCGGCGTTGCGTAGACACGTACTTTTGTAAAGAAGCAAGCTGCGCGTAAGCGTCCCGCAGGGAATGTAGAAAAGTGGCTTGTCATAAGAAAGACATTACACACTTAATTTTCATTTACAAAGTAGATTTGCTTATATACATCAAATTATTTATAAGTTAATCTGATGAATTATTATAGTAGGTTTGCAACCCTTGCAATTCCATGCACTCATAGATGACAGATCCTTGCTAAAGTAATGGTTATAAATGTTCAGAACCACAACCCATTTTTTGTAACAGTATATGGATCAGTCAGTATGAAATTATCTAGGGCGAACGATGGGACTCGAACCCACGAATGGTGGTACCACAAACCACTGCCTTAACCTCTTGGCTACGCTCGCCATTCAACAATTTGAATTATAGCAATAATTTGGCAAGCGATCAAGAGTTTTTCTTCAAGGAACGGACTTAGTTGATTTAGAGTCTCTGGAATCTAACAATTACAATGAATTTTACTTGGCAAACATGAAACCCTTAACCATCATTGCATATACTGGAGCAGCAGCAGGACTCGCCGCCTTGGGTGTGACAATGGCGAAGACCAATCCCAGTCAGGTTGAGTATGAAGAATATGCAGTGCAACGGTTGACAGAATACTTAAAAACCGATGTATGCAAAAAAACCACCAATCTTATAGAAAATTTAATTCGTTTTAATTGTGATAAGTTAGTTGACTCGGCTAGTCCGCAAATCCAAGAAATTATTGCTAGGACTACAGAAAGACAAAATTATATTATTTTTAGCATTTACCGTACAGATTTAAAAATAAACTCTTGGATACCTTCTTACAAATTTGAAACCGTAGGAGCTTTTGATCAATTTTATACTTACACTGCCGAAGAACAATAAGGCAAGCAGCAGGGGGAGAATATAAAAGTGATTAAGAATACTTCTATGGAGTCATGGCGGTCGGTGCAACTACTGTCTCTAAATTGAATAGCACGCTTGTACACCAAAGCACCCATTACCACTAGCTTAATATTAAGTAAGATATGAGAGTTAGTCACTGAGAGTTCAAGCTTTGCCGATGTCATCTGCGTATCTGCTAGTATCTCACGGAAGTCGCGATCGCCGCCCAGAAATTGCTATGCAGCAACTAGCAAAGCTGGTACATAACAAATTGCCAGAAAATCACAACAATAGCGAGCATCTTGTTGGTATAGCTACTTTGGAAATGAGTCCTCAGCCTTTACACGAGCAGATTCAAGAATTTGCCAAGAGGGCTTTTGGCGATTGCAAACTATCTCAAAACGAGAATTGCCTCAAAATTGTACCGCTGTTTCTGCTGCCGGGAGTCCATGTCATGACAGATATTCCAGCCGAAGTAGCACTAGCACAACAGGCTACTGGTCAGGATATCACGATTGAGTTGCAACCACATTTAGGCTCTCACCCCAATTTAGAGAAATTGCTGGCAAAGCAAATAGCTGCTATAAAAGCAGAAGCATGGATTCTCTTAGCTCATGGTAGCCGTCGCCCAGGTTCCAAAGAAACTGTGGAAGCTATGGCTGCGAGTTTGCCAGCCGTAGCTGCTTATTGGTCTGGGCCTCCTAGTTTAGAATCACAGGTGAAAGAATTGGTAGCTGCTGGTTATCGGGAAATTGCAATTTTGCCATACTTTTTATTCGCTGGTGGAATAACTGATGCGATCGCGGCCTCAATAGAGGAGCTAAAATTACAATTTTCTGCGGTGAATTTCCAATTGGCACAGCCACTGGGAGCAAGTGCAGAATTAGCCGAGCTAATTTGGGATTTAACAGATAGATAGATGAACCGCACAGAAAAACAGGAGAACAAGTATTTGGGAAAGGTTTATTTAGTAGGTGCGGGGCCAGGAGATCCAGGACTAATTACCTTGAAGGCAAAAGGTTTATTGGAATGTGCAGATGTAGTTATCTATGATGCCTTAGTGAGTCCGGCAATTCTGGCAATGATTAATCCCCAAGCCGAGCAAATTAACGCTGGTAAGCGGAGGGGAAAACATTCACTGTTCCAAGAAGAAACAACTCAATTGCTGATTGAGAAAGCGCAGGATCATGCAATTGTGGTGCGGCTAAAGGGTGGCGATCCTTTTATTTTTGGTCGCGGTGGCGAAGAGATGGAAGAGTTAGTCAACGCGGGAATATCAACGGAAGTTGTGCCCGGTATCACATCTGGAATTGCTGCGGCGGCCTATGCAGGTATTCCATTGACTCATCGACTGTATAGTTCTTCGGTGACATTTGTTACTGGTCACGAGGCGGCTGGTAAGTATAGACCGAAGGTGGATTGGAATGCGATCGCTCACGGTTCCGAAACAATTGTAATTTATATGGGAATTCATAATCTGCCTTATATTGTGGAGCAATTAAGTGCAGCTGGGTTGAATTTAGAAACGCCCATTGCTTTGGTGCGCTGGGGTACGCGCCCAGAACAAGAAGAATTGATTGGTACTTTAGAGACAATTGTAGAGCAGGTAGAGCAAACTGGATTTGGTGCGCCTGCGATCGCAGTCATTGGACAAGTAGTAAATATGCACAGTATTTTGTCTAGTTGTCGTCCAGTTTGATGGTTGGCGCAAACGTAAAATCCAGTGTATTTAAGTTTCTCGAATCCAAAATGCCAATCCTCCTCCACGACCACGAGCTGCAATGAAATCTTCCGTCACTAAAAAGAAGGCAAAGAAGGGTAATTTAGCTATAGGCTGGTTGTAGAAATCTTCTGTTTGAACTTTACCAGAACGGATTGGTCTGTTGTAAACAACACGATCAAACAAACTGATAAGCATCTGGTTAAAGTCAAATGCCAATAAATTTTTCTTACCTAAATATTGCACTGGCCCCGTGAGCTTCAACAACACTGGCCCAAATTCAACCTGATTACAAATTTCGCCTCTGTTTGAATCCTGTTCTAAAGTGGCATCAAAGGAAACATGGATTCTTATAAACTTTGGTACATACAAACCCTTGCCCAATACAATTCCCCCGCGCTCTCTGACTTTTTTAGTGCCAGTAGCAAAGCAAAGTTGCCATTTACCTAGAAGAGACTCAAACGGATAAGTTAAACGTTGCTGCTTGGCAGATTTTTCTGCTTCTAGCAACGCATTTACTAATATTTCAGCACTAGGACGTGTGCCTCTCTGACCTCGATACCCAGCCGCAGCCTGGGATAGTACGGTCACAAAGTCAAATTTCGCTTTAGATGTCAAATTAGCTGTCATAATTTAACTATTTCTTTGCTTTTCTGATAGATTGTAGCGTTATGGGGAGTAGGGAGTGGAGAATCGGGAAGAGATATTTTCATAGTTGGTTGTCAGATTTTTTCGGCGGGATAAAGTCTCTTCCGTAAGGTATTATGATTCTCTTTCATTAGGTATAGCTGACTTTTGATTAGGGTTACAACGGGCTGTGCTAAAGGCCCAAGCCGCCGCTACCTCAACTACGATACAGTGCGTCCAAAGCTTTGGCTCTTGTTAATGACCAAATTCTGTAACAATGGTTAACAATCTGACAATTCAGGTCATGTGGAAAAGTTAACACGCAACCTAACCCCTCAGACCTCAACCCTTGTAGGGAATGGGGAGAATTCAAAGCCTCTCGATAACAGGAGAGAGGAATGGAAGTGAGGATTTCCAAATATCGTGAAAAGTCAGGGTTAACAATAAGCCGGAATACTAATCTAAGCTACTCATGAGCCAGAGTTCTCAAAACAGCCCTTTGCCACGCAAACCCGTTCAATCATATTTCCATTGGTTATACGCTTTCTGGAAATTCTCTCGCCCTCACACGATTATTGGTACAAGTCTGAGTGTGTTGGGTTTATATTTTATTGCCATTGCTGTTTCCTCAACTGGATTTTCTGGCATTCCACTGAGTCGGGTTTTGGGCGCATGGATTGCTTGTCTGTGTGGCAATGTCTACATTGTGGGGTTAAATCAATTAGAAGATATTGATATTGATAAGATTAATAAGCCTCATTTACCGTTGGCATCAGGTGAGTTTTCTCGACAGACAGGGCAATTTATTGTCGCTTTTACTGGGATTTTGGCGCTAGTTGTGGCGTGGCTAACTGGGCCATTCTTATTTGGGATGGTAGCAATTAGTTTGGCCATCGGTACTGCTTATTCTTTACCGCCAATTCGCTTGAAACAGTTTCCATTTTGGGCAGCGCTGTGTATTTTTTCGGTGCGCGGCACGATTGTTAATTTAGGGTTGTATTTGCACTATAGTTGGGTGCTGAAACAAAGCCAAGGAATTCCGCCTGTGGTGTGGGTGCTGACGTTATTTATCTTGGTGTTTACCTTTGCGATCGCTATATTTAAAGATATACCAGATATGGAAGGCGATCGCCTCTATAATATCTCTACTTTCACTATCAAACTCGGTTCGCAAGCTGTGTTTAATCTAGCCCTTTGGGTGATAACTGTCTGCTATCTGGGGATAATTTTGGTTGGCGTGCTACGTGTGGCCTCAGTTAACCCCATATTTGTGGTAATTACTCATTTGGTACTGCTAGTTTGGATGTGGTTGCGGAGTTTGGCAGTAGACTTACAAGATAAAAGTGCGATCGCTCAATTCTACCAATTTATCTGGAAACTCTTTTTTATCGAATATCTGATTTTTCCTATCGCCTGCCTTTTGGCTTAGACAATGCTAGAAACCTTTCCCACTACTTCTATTATCGCTGCTCTTGTAGTTGTTCTCAGTCTGTCAATTCTTGGCTATTTCGCTTGGAAAACTTTGATTACCTCAAACTTGTTTCAAAAAGGAATCAATCTTGCTCAAGCAAAAGATTACCAAGGTGCAGAAGTAGCGTTTCGTAAGGTGATTTCTCTCAACTCTACTAATGATGTGGTGCGCTTGTTTTTGGGAGATGTTTTAAATCAGCAAGGCCAAGTAGAGGAAGCAACAGAATTATTCCGGGAAGTGATTCGCCGCAGTCCGAAAAATCCTGATGCTTATTTGCGTCTAGCAAATATTCTCATGCAGCAAGAACGAGAAGAGGAAGCCAAAACTAACCTGCTACAAGCTAAAGATTTGTTGCAAAAACAACGCCAACCTGAAAAAGCTAAAAAAATCACTCAACTGTTAGATAAAATGAGTGCTAAGTCAATTCCATCTTAAGTTAATTCAGAATTGCGGAGATCAAATTTTCCTGTTCTGTCTCCTAATTTTTACCATTGTTCCCATGATGGTAAAAATGATTTTTTGTTTGGATTTTACCAGTGTCTGCCGCAATTATATCTGCAATTTTAGCAAGTTTGACCACTCACTTTATCGCCTTAAAAGTGAAATCTGATGCGCTATAAGATCCATAGCCACAATTAATTAATTTAGGGTTTAGAGGAGAAAATTTTGGGGATTTTAAAATCTTATCTTTTTGCAAAACATCTACAGTAACAGTTTTTTGGGTTTGTAAAGACATATTATAGTTTCCTTAAGCAGTAAAGGAACTAGACCACTGCATCATTAATATTTTAATACTAAAATAGTAGAGCGATTCTCATTTTACTAGGTACTGGTGGTTAATTATTTTTTCTGTACCTTTATCTGTGCAGTAACTGCTATATCAGGTGAGGGCAAGAAAGATCAAAAATAACAATTCAATAGCCAAGCCGTCTTTGGTTAGCTCTTAATATCGATGTGCTAACAACTTAGGCTAATTAAAAAAATAAATTTAGTAGTAGATTTTATAGATTCAAAAAACCAAGTGTTTATGTCAGATATAATATCAGAATTATGGACTAATTTTTTTACAACAGGATCATTTATTCCACATGGTCACTGCTATCTATGGCAAACTAATTTAGTTTGGTTACACATATTATCTGATGCGTTCATTGCTCTAGCTTATTACTCGATTCCAGCTACACTCTTCTACTTTGTCCGCAAGCGGCAGGATTTGCCCTTTGATTGGATTTTTCTACTGTTTAGTGCATTTATCGTAGCTTGCGGCACCACTCATTTAATAGAGATTTGGACACTTTGGCATCCAACCTATTGGGTATCGGGGTTTGTCAAAGCAGTAACTGCAATAATATCTGTAGTTACGGCACTAGAACTTATACCCCTAGTTCCACAAGCACTAGCACTTCCTAGCCCTGCTCAATTAGAACAAGCAAATCAAGAACTTCAAACACAAATAGCCGAACGCTTACGGGTAGAGAAGGAACTACGAAAATACCAGAATCATCTGGAAGAAATGGTTGCTGTTCGCACCAATGAAATTACCAAGACCAACGAGCAATTACAACAAGAAATCCTTGAGCGTCAACGCATTTTAGAAATTCTCCGACAAAGCGAAGAACGCTATCGTTACCTAGCTGAGGCAATTCCTCAACTTGTATGGACAACCAATCCTAACGGTGAATGTGATTTTTTTAATCAAAATTGGTGCGAATACACTGGGCTAACATTAGAGCAGTCCTTGGGTTCTGGTTGGTTGGCTGCATTGCATCCAGATGATATCCAAAGTGCTGATGAAGTTTGGTCTAATGCTGTAAAAAATAGCACTATATATAACAATGAATATCGCTTTAAACGGGCTTCTGATGGCTCTTATCGTTGGCAGCTAGCGCGAGGTTTACCACTCAAAGATGAGCAAGGTATTGTAGTGAAGTGGTTTGGGACATGTACAGATATCCACGAACAAAAACAAATACTTGAAGAACGGGCGCACCTGCTGGAATTAGAACAAATTGCACGAGCCAAAGCAGAAACAGCCAATCGAATTAAGGATGAATTTTTAGCCGTCCTTTCTCACGAACTACGCACTCCACTAAACGCAATACTCGGCTGGTCAAAGTTGTTGCAAATGGGCAGGTTAGACAAAGCAAAAACATCTGAAGCACTAGCCACAATTGAGCGGAATGCTACCTTACAGGTTCAACTCATTGAAGACTTGCTGGATATCTCCAGAATTTTACAGGGCAAACTGACGCTGAATATTACGAAGATTAACCTAGAGTCTACGGTATTGTCTGCACTACAGACAATGCGTTTAGCGGCAGAAACAAAGTTGATTGAGGTAAGTACAGTATTTGAAGCCCATGTGGGGCAAGTTATGGGCGACTCGACTCGTTTGCAGCAAGTTGTCTGGAATCTCCTTTCTAACGCTGTCAAGTTTACACCAAAAGGAGGAAAGATAGAAGTACGACTAGAGCAAGCTGATGGCTATGCTCAAATCATAGTTAGCGATACAGGTAAGGGAATTAGTGCTGAGTTTTTGCCATTTGTGTTTGATTACTTTCGCCAAGCAGATAGCACCACTACGAGAAATTTTGGTGGATTAGGACTGGGATTAGCAATTGTGCGTAATATCATCGAGATACATGGTGGACTCGTCAAAGCAAATAGCCACGGTGAAGGCAAAGGGGCAATATTTACTGTTAGCTTGCCACTTTTGCAAGATGAAAGCCCAAGCCTGACGGATGAACAAAACTATGTTCCATTATTAACTCCTAACTCCTTACCTCTCACTGGCGTTCGAGTTTTAGTTGTCGATGATGATGCTGATTCACGAGATTTTGCTGCTTTTGTATTAGAGCAAGATGGGGCTTTTGTTATCGCGGTATCTTCAGCATTTGAAGCATTACAAGCTTTAGCACAGGTAAAGCCAGATGTGTTGGTCAGCGATATTAGTATGCCCGATATGGATGGCTATATGTTAATACATCAAGTGAGAACTTGGACACCAGAACAAGGGGGACAAATTCCAGCAATTGCCTTGACGGCTTTTGCTAGAAACGATGACCAGCAAGAAGCGCTAAAAGCTGGGTTTCAGATGCATGTGCCCAAGCCTTTTAACCCAGAAGAATTAATTGCAGCCATTGCTAAACTTGTCGAAACAAAAGTGTAAGCAATTAGTTAAAAAACAACTTTTTAATTCTAATAAAGCCTCAGCTATTGTGTACAAATAGACACTTGTATGAGAGTAGACTTGTATCAAGTTAGGTTAATCACTTATAATTCCTGCTAGAACTCCGCTGAAGTCCACTTGAGTGGACTTCAGCTATGAGACTCGGAATTTATTCAGAGGCAAGATAGAAACGCAGTGGAAAATTTATTAATAAAGATAGATATGGCTGCGGCAAGACTTGTGTGAGGAGGATCTGGGGTGTTTTTATGATGGCAATTAGCTGCACTCGATATTACATGTAAATCAAGCAGATAAGGTAATAAAAATGCTGAAAAACAAAAATCTACTGGTAGCAGCTATTATCTGCTTGTGCTTGAGTAATGGGAATACTGCCTTTGGTAAAGATGTTGGCATTGTTTTATCAAAAATTCCAGGCTCAAATCAGTCCGCAGTTCCTCAAAACAAAAACGCAGTCGCTAACTTTGAGCAAGGAACCAATCTCTACAAACAAGGAGATTTCAAAGGAGCAGAGGCGGCTTTTCGGAAAGCAATTGAACTAGAACCCAATTTTGCACAAGCTTATATTGCTTTGGCAAATACTCTCGACGATCAAGGGAAACCACAAGAAGCGATCGCACATTACAAAAAAGCCATTAGCCTCGATCCTAAAGACTCTAGAGCATACTTCAATTTGGGTTTGACTTTAGCAAGGCTTAATCAGTTAGAACCTGCGATCGCCCAATATAAGAAAGCTATCAGCCTTGAACCCAAGTATGCAGACGCTCACTATAACTTAGGAAATGCTTTGTACGCTCAAGGCAAGCTAACAGAAGCAGTCACCGAATATACAGCAGCTATTCGCCTCAAACCCAATTATGCCCCAACTTACACGCGTCTGGGAAATGCTCTGTACGATCAAGGTGAGCTAGAACAAGCAGTTACTCAGTACAAAAAATCCATTAGCTTTGATCCCAAGTATGCAGACGCTCACTATTACTTAGGGAACGCCTTGTATGCTCAAGGAAAGCCAGCAGAAGCAATCGCCGAATATACAGCAGCCATTCGTCTCGATCCAAAAAATCCCGCAGGTTATAATGCCCTGGGAAATACTCTGTACGCTCAAGGCAAACTAGAAGAAGCGATCGCCCAGTATAAACAAGCCATTAGCTTGGCTCCTAACTATGCAGACGCTCACTATAATTTAGCAAGCGCTTTTTACGCTCAAGGCAAGCTAGCAGAAGCAATCGCCGACTATACCGAAGCGATTCGCCTTGATCCAAAACATGCACAAGCTTACACAGGCTTGGGAAATGCGATGGATGATCAAGGGAAACCGCAAGAAGCGATCGCACATTACAAAAAAGCCATTAGCCTTGTACCCAACGATGCATTCACTTACTATAATTTGGGAATCACTTTAGGAAGAGAACAACAGCTCGAAGAAGCGATCGTTAATCTCAAAAAAGCCAGAGAGTTATTCCAAGCTGAGGAAAACAAGGAAATGGTTGAGCAAGTTAATCAGCTAATCCAAAAAATTAATACCCGAACGAATTGAATAAAGGACAAGGGGAATTGGGAATTGGGAAAAACGACTCAAGAAAGGGGCAAAGTCTACCTCGTAGGTGCTGGGCCTGGAGATGTGGCATACCTGACGGTAAAAGCTTACAATCTCTTAACTACTGCTCAAGTTTTAATCTACGATGCCCTGGTAGATGCTCAATTATTGCAGTGCGTACCACCTGATTGCTTGCAGTTGGATGTCGGAAAACGCGGTGGTAAACCCAGTACAACCCAAGCAGAGATTAACAAGTTACTTGTAAAGCATTGTCAGCAAGGAAAACAAGTTGTACGGCTCAAATCAGGCGATCCGTTAATTTTTGGGCGTTGTACTTCCGAAATTGAAGCGCTCAAAGCATCTGGTTGTGATTTTGAACTAGTACCAGGAATTTCCTCAGCCCTTGCAGCACCGTTGTTGGCAGGAATTCCCCTTACAGATCCGGTGTTGAGTCGCACTTTTGCAGTGCTTACAGTTCACGAACCAGAGGTTTTAGACTGGGAGGCGCTTTCACGGCTAGAGACATTGGTAATTTTGATGGGAGGGCAACATCTGCCAGAGATTGTACATCAACTGGTGAGATACAGGCGATCGCACTTAACACCCATTGCCATCATCCGTTGGGCAGGAACTCCTCGCCAACAAATCTGGATAGGGCAACTGGGCAATATTTTGGAACAAACTACCGAATTATCTCTTTCTCCAGCAGTAATTGTTATTGGCGAAGTTGTTGGGCTACGCAAGTACTTACAACCTGAGAAAATAGATTGTCAGGATTCAACTACAGCCCAAACTTCTAGCCCCCCTGTTATGTTAAGCAACCTCTTTGCCTCTCCCCAACCACTCACTGGCAAAACAATCTTGGTGACACGTTCAGTTGGACAAGCGGGTACATTTAGCGATCGCCTCATCGCATTAGGCGCAACAGTCATCGAAATGCCTACCTTAGAAATCGGCCCGCCCTCCAGTTGGGAAGCTTTGGATGATGCGATCGCTCATTTATCTGATTTTGACTGGTTAATTCTCACTTCTACCAATGCCATAGATTACTTTTTTGAAAGGCTAATTGCCCAAGGTAAAGATACCCGTGCCTTAGCTGGTATCAAAATTGCCGTCGTTGGCGAGAAAACAGCCCATTGTCTCAAACAACACTCTCTCCAAGCAGATTTTATTCCCCCCAACTTTGTTGCCGATTCTTTAGTAGAAAATTTCCCAGAGGATCTGGATGGTAAAAAAGTATTATTTCCCAGAGTTGAAAGCGGAGGAAGAGAAGTTTTGGTTAAGGAATTAACTCTCAAGGGAGCAAAGGTGATAGAAGTTGCCGCATATCAATCTTGTTGTCCTAGTGGTATCCCACCTGAGGCAAAGTTAGCTCTCCAAAATCGCAAGATAGATGTAATTACTTTTGCCAGTTCTAAAACTGTGCAATTTTTCTGTCAACTTACTAACAACATATTTCCCAGCAACTCTGATGTTAGTCAATTTTTAGAGGGTGTTTGTATTGCCTCTATCGGGCCTCAAACCTCTAAAACTTGTCATTTTTTATTAGGGCATGTGGATGTAGAAGCTGAAGAATATACTTTAGATGGTTTAACCCAAGCATTGATAACATGGGCGACAAATTCCTAAATGAGGGAGCAGGGAAGAGTAACAAATGACAAATGACTAATGACTAAACGTATAATCGGCTTAACTGGAGGTATTGCCACAGGCAAAACCACTGTCACCAATTATTTAGCTAGCGCTTATAAGCTGCCGATTCTGGATGCAGATATTTATGCTAGAGAGGCAGTATCTTTAGGTTCGCCTATTCTTGGTGCGATCGCTCAATGTTACGGCGAACAAATTTTACTACCAGATGGCAGCCTCAACCGCCAAAAACTAGGCGAAATTATCTTTAACCGTCAAGATGAACGCAACTGGATAGATAATTTGATTCATCCTAATGTGCGCGATCGCTTCCTCAAAGCAATTGCCCAGTCCTCCTCAGAAACACTGGTGTTAGTAGTGCCTCTATTATTTGAAGCGGGAATGACTGATTTGGTTACAGAAATATGGGTAGTGCGTTGCTCCCAAGAGCAACAACTACAAAGATTGATACAACGAAACCAGTTAAATAGAGAACAGGCACGAGCCAGGATCAATAGCCAATTATCTCTCGAAGAAAAAGTGGCTCATGCAGATGTCGTTTTAGATAACTCTTCTACCCTAGAAGTACTACTGAAGCAAGTAGATGTCGCTCTAAAAACCACAAGTATGGACTAAATTAGATTTAACTTAAAAAATATACATAGACAACATTCTATAGATATAAAAGGTTTATAAATTGAATATTATCTAGTTAAGTAAAAAATACTTATATATGACCCCATCTTGTTAAATAATTCGGTGATTTTACAGTTGAAGCTGCGGATGATGGTACTGTAAATTTAAATTGTTATTGTACAAAGTACATCATTTGGTAAAAATTAAAAATTAATAAATAAAAATTAAAATTTAACAAAAATTAATTGTAAATTATTGAGCTTATTTTAAAATTATTTTAGAAGTAGCTTTTCAAAAAACTACTTGTAATTTATTTTTTGCTACTGATGGGTGCAGACATTTAATTAAAGATTGAGTGATACATTGCTTTTACTAGCTGTCAATTCGGTTGATTCCTAACTAGATTGTCCACCTGTTCGATTCTGGATTGGTGATTGAAAGGAATTGAGATTTACTTAGAGTCCAGAACTCTTCGTTATAGATTTCTTCTTTGGGAGAACTCACTTATGTCTTTAATCAGGACAGGTATGAACTTAAGTTTTAGTTTTTTAAGTAAGTTAGCCCTAGTTAGCTTTCCAGCAAACGAATTAAAACAAAAGAATAAAATACATGATTACAGCCAACTAGTTTGGGGAAGCGACTATGTATTTGAGCGCCTCAATGAAGGAATGATAGGGTATATGACTGGGATCGGCAGAAATATTAAACCCTGCGATCGCATTATTTTACGAGAAGGTTGTGAATCTTATCAATATCAAGTTGAGGAAGTTGATTATTACTCAGATCCATCTGATATGTGGATAGCTTTACTCAAGCAAGTACCGATTGACTAAATATTAAAGTCAACCAGTTGCTTCAATTCCATAGGTGAAGATTCTCCTTCTCTTCCTAAAGAATAAGATAAATAATCTATCTATTTTAAATTTATCAAAAAGTGAGCTATTAAAGTATTCCTTTCATAGGATAGTAAGTAAAGATGCAAAAGATTTGGGTTATCTTTATCAAGATGCATCACTGAACCATCAACTGCTAAATGGTGATGATCTATCCACCGCTCTTGTGAATCTAGTAAAAGACTGAAGTAGGGACTAACATCTGGATGATTTTTCGTTAATTCATCGTAGCTTTGATAAAAAGGAGGTATCCCAATTCCCATCGGCATATATAAGCCTTTAGGATAATCTTCTACAGGCAATTGGGGAAGCGTTTTCAGATTAATGCCACTAATGAATAATCTATTTTTTTCACCAGTCTTGGT
The DNA here is from genome assembly GCF_047228265.1 of Nostoc sp. UIC 10607. Lineage (NCBI taxonomy): Bacteria > Bacillati > Cyanobacteriota > Cyanophyceae > Nostocales > Nostocaceae > Nostoc > Nostoc sp. UIC 10607. The sequence continues at coordinate 39,221 of NZ_JBIQNW010000008.1, forward strand.
ATCTGTGAATCCTAGCTCAATTTCCTGTAAATTTTGTTCAACGCCAATCGGTTTAATATTCCTTAAAATGGCTTTGTCAAATTTGCCTATTCTCCAATATTGATTTCCCCAAGGCTTATTTTGATCATAAAATCCTGGTGGTCGAAAACTGGCAAATTTAATTTCATTTTTAGCGTCGTAAAAATCTTTCCATTTTGTGATATTTGACGCTAGCGTAGTTCTAACTTTTCTACTTTGTTCTCCTGATACAATTATTCTTTCATCAAGGGGAAACTGCGTAACAACTTCTTTTTGATCAATTACATTTCTCAGAAGATTAGTCTTTACTATTGTGCCACTGGGATCTTGCCAGTGTTCTAACTTCCACCAATGCTGCCAATAAGAAATCTTATTAATATTTTCAAAAATATTTTTGTAATGTCCCATTGGAAAGGTAAACCAACTTTGATAATAAAGAGATTTATTACCATCCTCTTTCGTGAAAAGTAAAATTTCCCAAAATCCTGCATTTAAGCAATTATTAGCCAAAGCGACCTCTACGAGGTTTTGCTTTTCAAAACCGTCTCCTCCGACAATTTCTATGTTTTTTGAATTAGCAGGAAAAGTAACCTGTTGTCTGTTCCACTCCCGGTCTGTAAAAGCGATTATTTCTAAACCTTGATCTTTTTTAACCCATTCGGGTGCTTTAGGGACTAATAGCTCTAAATCAACATTTTTTATAACTATTTGTGCCGTTCTGTTATCTGTTGGCTCAAGCACAAAATCGAAATGTGTATCATCTTTCTTAAGAATTATTAATTTTCTATTAGAATATCTTTGAAAATTTTTGCCTAAGGGCGCGGGATTGACTGGATAATCGACATTAGATAATTCTTGTAGCTTGACACTCATCTTATTATCAAATTTATATCTGGATTTAAACCAGAAACCACCCAGTCCTAGTAAACCAAGGCATAGAATAAGGGTACTAAATAAAATCTGTTTCTTAGTGACTCTGAAATTAGCTTTGCCAAATCGGGAAATGCCTGCAATTATTTCCTTCGCAGAAGTATTTTTCATTGGACAAATTGCTTTTTTATGATAATGCTGATTAACAGCATACCTTTCTGTGAAACTGATTCCTCATTTCTATTGGCAAAGGTCACATTAATAAACAATTGTCTGGAATTAGAGAGTTTAATACCCATTTCCTGCGGATGCAGAACGTTAGCTACGTCTCTCTTAGAAAATTGCTCCTCTTGGGGAAACCATAGAGGAGCAATTTTTCATTACACTTAGCTTAAGTTTCGGTTAGAATATCCAACCCTTTACGATTGAGCATTAACCAAGGAACGACTTTATCAAACTGATTTGGTAAAGTCATTAGTTAACGATTAAAGTGCTTGTAGTTTCTTTAACAACTTCATCTTTTTTAGGAGTAACTAAAAGATGCACAACATGCACTGAACAAGGACCATGGTGAAGAACGTAGTTACTCACACTACCGAGAAATAGTTCTGCTAACCCAGAACGACCCCGACGACCCATAACAATTAGGTCAGCGCCATAACTATGAGCTAAATCACAAATGATGCGGCCAGGATTACCAATGTTTTGTGTAAATTCCGTGGTTACACCTGCTGTGTTAGCTTGGGCACAGAAAGATTGCAACATTTTAATTCCTTCATTTTTAAAGGCATCCCACTGCTTTTGATATAACTCGAAGTTTTGACTACTCAATCCCGGATAGTAGTCAAAATTAGACAGCATAGGTAGGTAAGGACTACCCTCTTCTTCGGGAGATAGGACATGCACCAGCATTAAGCTAGCTTGTGTTAACTTTGCTAAATCCAACGCTTCCTCAAAAACTTGTTGCCCTATTTCCGAGCGATCTAATGCAGCTAGAATCTTTTTAAACATCATAATAGACCTCCGATTTCATTGGTAATTGGTCTTTACGGTTTCGGGTTTCCAGATGCTGGATTGTCAAAAATGACTAATCCCTCCACTATGTTTAGCAACTTGTGAATTTTAAATTTCTTAAAGGTTTTCGCCCCATACCCATATTTATGTTTATAGCAAAACAATTTGAGGAACTTGTGAAGAAAGCAAGCGTTTATCTTTAGATTATCGAAGAAGCACTCTCATCGAGATCGAGTAAACCATCGCCAGATAAAAGGCAATCTAAAGTGCCTAAATTACTTTTCAGCGAAGAGTACAAGCGATACCTTCTCTACGAGACGCTATGTTAACGCAACTTATTCTATTATCTAAATTTGATTTTCGTAGAGAACATAGTTTTTGTGAATTTCAAGCATTTTATAACTCCTATGTGTAAAAAGTCTGGTGTTAAGTAATTAGACTTTAACAGTTTATCGCGATCGCATGGATTGACCTCTCCCCCAACCCCTCTCCGAGGCGGAGAGGTGAGCCGGATTTCTCCCCCTTCCCTACAACTACGGTGTACACACAAGTGATCGAATCACTACCAGTCCTCAAATTACCCCACCCTAACCCTCCCCGTATGTATTGGGGAGGGAACTAGATTTTCCAATCTCCCACCTTTCCAAGGGGGATAATTCTACTTGTGTGTACACCGTAGCTTCCCTACAAGGGAAGGGGGCTGGGGGGTTAGGTCTGTTGAGAACAAGCTGTGGAAATAAGCATCAAAACTTTATCAAGTTCGTGTCTCACTTCTTCATTTTTAATTCGCAACAAACGTAGTCCCCTAGCTGACAAAACTTTGTCCCGTTCGGCATCATATTCGGCTTGTTGTTCATGAATTTTGCCATCTACTTCTATCACTAATGCAGTTGCGTGACAGTAGAAATCTGCAATAAAGCCATTGATAATCTGCTGACGGCGAAAGTGCAAACCATTCAGGCGATTAGCACGAAGATGTTGCCAAAGAATTTTTTCTTCTGGTGTCATTTGCTGACGAAGTTCTTTAGCACGTTGCGCTTTTGCTAAGTCTGCTTTGTATCCAATTACAATATTGCGGGTTCCCTCTTTTGTCAGTGGATAGGGTTCTTCGGGTGTTGGATTATTCATTTATAAAGTATGAAATAGGTATTTATCTTTACATTATGATTGACCTCTCCCCCAACCCCTCTCCGAAGCGGAGAGGGGAGCCGGATTTCTCCCCCTTCCCTTGCAGGGAAGGGGGTTGGGGGGTTAGGTCTGTGTGCGAAGTGCAAAGGTGCGATCGCATACAATTTCTTTTATCGAGGCCATACTTTAATCGCAATCTTAGCTAAAGATTCAGCGCGACTTTTGATTTCTTCTTCATTCCAAACATTTACCTTGTGAAAATATTGGTTCAAAGTCACATTACTAGTCCTTAAAATCTTCAATTTCTCCTCAAAAGATTTGTTAGATAATTCAGAGTTATATTGTGTCAACGTGAGATTTCCCAAAGTGTGAAGCAATTCTTTTTGGGTCTTGCTATAATTTGTGCCTAACATTTCTTGCCATTCCTTACGTAAGGGTGACTTTTGGGGCATAATATGTTCAAGACTCATAGGTTGAGTATCAACACGCTCTTTGCTCAGAGATCGTTCTATACTTTCTAATAAAAACTTCACGCGTTCATTTGCTGTCGAGCTTTTAGGATTATATAGAGGTTCATTGGTGATATGCTGACAGAATAAGTTGTCATCAGGAAATACTTGACTTTTATCGAAACTAATTAGAACTTGACGTAACCCATTTACTAAATCTTCAGGATTTGTTTCCTTTACTTGCTTATACAAATTGTTAAATGTTATACCTAAAGCTCTAGTAGGAATCCCAACAATCCAACGGCGTACAAAGTAAGATTCTAAATATTGCAGGATTTTCTCAAAATCTTGAATAGATAAGTGTTGTGCCTCATATTCATAATAAATATTCAGGAGAAATATATGACAAGTAGTGAAATCCAATTTTTTTAATCGCTGAAACCAATGCCTTAGTTTTGGTTCTTGTTCTTCATCATCAAAATTAAGACGTAAATAGTAATTGGTAAATTTTATAAGGTTATGCAACTCAGCCTTGATACCTAATTCTGGTTTTTCAAAGCGTTTAGCCGATTCATCAAAGCGTTGTTTAATTGATTTATAAACGGCTTTTTCATTAATTGCCTCTCCATCTTTACGCAAATAAAACCAAAATGCCTTAGTTAGTTCGTCTGCATATTCTTTTTGCTTCATATTTAATTTAAAACTTTCTTGAAGAGGCAACCACTCGCTGTTATAAACTTCATCTCTCTCTTCAGAAGGTAACTTCATAAATATATAGTTACGAACTAAATCTGCTTGGGTTAATTCTTCTCCTTTGTTGTTTAAACTCTCAAAAATAAGATATGGGTTATCGTTGTTATCAGAAGTAATATTTACTAATACCAAACGTTCTAGAATAATATTTTTAAATTTTGCAAAATCTAACAAAATATCCTCATCTGCAAAAGGCTTTTTTAGCTTCCCATCAAAAAATTTATAAGCTTCATATATTGCTCCTGATTGTGATTCTTTACTTCTAGTCTTAGGTGTCTTATTGTCGATAATACTTTTATATGCGTCGCAGTCATCCTGAGTTGGCAGCACTTTATAAAAATCATCATTTTTTTGATACTTATTTATCAAAAAAAATTCATGTATCTGTTCTGCTATTTGTTTGTCAGATTTCTTGAGATAGTTTCTTAATGCCGCCAAAAGAATGCTAAGAGTTGTAAAACGTTGTTGTCCGTCTATAACAATATATCGACTTATACCATCAGCAGTTCCAAGTTCAGCTTGGGTTACTATAGGCCCAAGAAAATAAAAGCCTTTTTCATCATCATTATAAAGACTCATCAAATCTTCCCACAGAGTCTCCCAGTTCTCTTTTTTCCAAGAGTATGGTCGCTGAAAAAGAGGTATTTGAAACTGTTTACCACCTTCTAGTAAGTTACGGAGAGTTGTTTCTGATGCTTTCATGCTTGTTATTTGCTTTATGTATCATATACGATAATAACTAATTTTTGTATTATCAAAGACTTCAGTATGAGGGATTTACATTAAAAAGCCCGCGTTAGCGGGTTTTTTAATGTAGCCACAGATTAAAACCTGGGGCATTTCATGTCAATTATTACCTACCTTGCCGCCGTAGGCATACCCAAAATATCCTCAAGTCTCGGCATATCTTCCAACGCAATCACTCGCCCTTCATCCTCAAAACCGGCGATTTGATCAAAGTTCAAATAGCGATACAAATCATCTGCAAAAGGATGAATTCTACTCGCCACAATGTCCAAATATTCCTGCACTGTGGGAAGCCGCCCCAGCAGCGCACAAACTGCGGCTAATTCTGCTGAACCAAGATACACTCGCGCATCTTTACCCATGCGATTATTGAAGTTGCGGGTAGAGGTAGAAAAGACTGTTGTGCCATCAGCAACTCGCGCCTGATTACCCATGCACAAACTGCATCCTGGCATTTCTGTTCTAGCACCCGCAGCCCCAAAAACGCTGTATACACCTTCTTCTTTTAATTGGTGTTCATCCATGCGGGTTGGTGGTGCTATCCACAGACGAGTTTTCACTTCACCTGCGCCTTCCAAAACTTTCGCTGTTGCCCGATAATGACCAATATTCGTCATACAAGAACCGACGAATACTTCTTGCACTGGATCATTAGCAACTTCCGATAATAACTTAACATTATCGGGGTCATTGGGAGCAGCAACAATTGGCTCTTTGATTTCGTTCAAATCAATTTCAATTATTTCCGCATACTCGGCATCAGCATCGCTTTCTAACAAGACGGGATTTGCTAACCATTCTTCCATCTTTGCCACACGGCGCAGCATGGTACGGGCATCATGATAGCCTCGTGCTATCATATTTTTCAGCAGCGCTATGTTAGAACGCAGATATTCAGAAATTGTCTCTACACTCAGCTTAATTGTGCATCCGGCACAAGAACGTTCGGCGCTAGCATCGGTGAGTTCAAAGGCTTGTTCAACTTTTAAATCTGGCAAACCTTCTATTTCCAGAATTCGCCCGGAGAAGACATTTTTCTTGTTCTGCTTCTCTACTGTCAGCAAACCTTTTTGAATTGCCACGTAGGGTATGGCATTCACGACATCCCGCAAGGTGATACCTGGTTGCAATTCTCCTTTAAATCTTACCAAAACTGACTCTGGCATATCTAAAGGCATCACACCCAAGGCGGCTGCAAAGGCCACTAATCCCGAACCGGCAGGGAAGGAAATACCCAAGGGGAAGCGGGTGTGAGAGTCGCCGCCAGTTCCCACGGTGTCGGGTAGCAGCATCCGGTTTAACCAAGAGTGGATGATACCATCACCGGGACGAAGGGCGACACCGCCACGAGAAGCAAAGAAATCGGGGAGTTCGTGATGGGTTTTGATGTCTACTGGTTTGGGATAAGCTGCTGTGTGGCAGAAACTTTGTATTACTAAGTCTGCACTGAAACCAAGACAGGCGAGTTCTTTCAATTCGTCGCGGGTCATCGGGCCTGTGGTATCTTGGGAACCAACGGTGGTAATGATGGGTTCGCAAGATGTGCCGGGACGCACGCCAGGTAATCCACAAGCTTTACCTACCATTTTCTGTGCTAGGCTGTAGCCTTTGCCTGTATCAAAGGCTTGCTGAGGACGGGTGAAAACTTTGCTTGGTTCTAAACCAAGTGCAAGACGGGTTTTGTCGGTGAGGGTACGGCCGATAAGTAGGGGGATGCGTCCACCTGCGCGGACTTCATCGAGGATGGTGTCAGGTTTGAGGGCAAAGGTGGAAATGACTTCGCCTGCTTCATTGGTGATTTCGCCTTTGTAGGGATGGATGGTAATTACCATGCCGGTTTCTAGTTTGGTGACATCGCACTGAATAGGCAAAGCACCGGCATCTTCTGCTGTGTTAAAGAAGATAGGCGCGATCGCACCACCTAAAACATAACCCCCAGCGCGTTTGTTTGGCACAAAAGGTATATCATTTCCCATGTGCCACAATACTGAGTTAATGGCAGATTTACGCGAGGAACCTGTACCAACTACATCCCCAACGTAAGCTACAGGATGCCCTTTCTTTTTCAACTCGGCAATGGTTTGTAAGCTTCCCGGTTGCCGTGACTCTAACATCACCAAGGCGTGTAAGGGAATATCCGGGCGAGTTGTGGCGCTTTGGGCGGGTGATAAGTCGTCGGTATTAGTTTCGCCTGGAACTTTAAAAACAGTGACAGTAATCGCTTCTGGGACTGTGGGACGCATAGTAAACCATTCAGCTTCCGCCCAAGAGTCAACCACCCGTTTGGCGAAAGGATTGGTTTTAGACAACTCTAAAACATCGTGGTAAGCGTCATACACCAAGAGAATTTTGCTTAAGGCGTTGGCGGCGTAGGCGGAAATGGGTTCCTTTCCTTGTCCACCCATTACTAGAGGTGTTTCGGATGAGTCGGAGAGGGATACAGTGGGCAATTGCAGCAAATCGATTAGAGATTGCACATTGTAACCACCTATCATTGTGCCCAGCAATTGCACTGCTTCGATGGGCGCAATCAACGGACTGGTAATTTCTTCCTTAGCAATGGCGGTGAGAAATCCAGCTTTGACATAAGCTGCTGGATCAACACCAGGAGAAACGCGATCGCTCAATAAATGTAATAATATCTCCTCTTGACCCTTTGGCGGATTTTTCAGTAATTCACATAATTCTGAGGTTTGCTTCGCATCCAATGGTAAAGGAGGAATACCGAGTGCTGCCCTTTCGGCAACGTGTTTACGATATTGTTCTAGCATTTTTATGTTCTCCATTGGGATGTTCTATCTTCAATTATGAAATATTTTTAGGCAATACTCGGCTATAAGAGTTTAGCTTACTTTTATGATGAAAGCCTTACTGATAATCGGTTATTAGCAGGTTTTTTTATACTGAAAGTTTGAAAAGTATGAGGCGACTAGAATTCGCTACTACACAAACAAAGTTCACCTCCGTGGACTAAGAGTAAATCAAGGATTTTTAACCCAGGTCGGTGGGTTTTGTTTGTATAGCCGCGACTTCTAGTCGCCAGGTGTAGTAATAATAAATTAGATTGATTGTTGGTTTAACCAAGTTTCTAAATCAGCAACACTATAAAAGTCTAGCAACGCTTCTCCTAAATTCTCTAATTGTTCAAGAGATAAACCTTGAATTCGCTCGATTAATGACGTATCAATTTCACCAATACGGCGATTGAGTTGACGTCTAACTAAACGTTGTTCTCCTAACTGTACAGCTTGTTCTCTGTCTTTTTGATAAAGTGGTTCTAGTCGCATAATTAACTCCCTATCATCTGCTTCTAATTCTTGATTTACTCTCAAGTTTTCGCGCAAGTTGTAAACTAATTCGAGAGTTTCTTTTTGGTATGCATAATCTAATGGTAAATTGCAGGCTGTTGGGCAAATCTTCCTAGCAAACCCAGTATTTGTATGTTAGAACTTTGTTGTTTGGCAGGAGTGAATAAAACATCTATTTCTTTAATCTCTCCTGATACTTTTTCTGATGCCTTGACTTATCCGTAATCTTTTAATAATTCTTCTAGATAGTCTTTGGCGAATTTATCATGTATAAACCTAGTCATTCAATTTTAAAATTTCGGAAGTTCTGGGTTAATGCAAAGTCTTATTATATAGCAGTCCTAAATCATTCATTATGAAATAGATCCCCGACTTCTCAAAGAAGTCGGGGATCTGCTAGACACCTTTAATTTTCACAGATACTATTCTAAAAAAGTTAAAAGCAGATTATATAAGACTTTTGACTTTTGACTTTTGACTTCCCGTTAGGGCGTGGCGGTTATTGCATTTTCATCTGATGTTTTATCTGTGTTTGATTTCAAGCGTGTTAATCTGCTTTTACGGATACGTTCGCTGTCTCGAACGCCGCCTGCAAGTTCATATTCGTTGCTGTTTTTGCCGTATTTGAAACCAACCCCCATCAGCATTTTGTCTGAAACTTGACTTAAGGTTTTTTCCGTTTCATCCAGCTTTTTTCTAGAAGAGTCAATTATAGCTATAGCAGCGTTATACTCATCAAGCATATTGTGAAAGTTGTCTATTAATTGAGTCAGGTTTTGCAAGTTGTGAGTATCATCAAAATTGATCTTTGGATCGATAGCTTTCAGCCCAGCAACTCTAAACTCAGCTTTTTCTAAAATCCGAGAACTACGTTTTCTTCGAGTCATAATTTTACGCTTTTAATAGCTTTACAGAGCTATTTTGTCTCAATTAACCTGGATTCTGGTTCAGCAAAAAGCGCATTTTTTTAGTAAAAGTTTTTATTTATGCCCGTGATTTCTCGGAATTTAATCATCAAAGGCTGATTTTCAGCAAAATAATATTATGTTTAAGCAATAGACAATAGGGCACAGCATTGCTGTGCCCCTATAAATGGTCTGTATTCTATGTCAACAGCGATCGCTTTAACTTTAAGCCTTAATGTTGTAACCTTAAGCCTTTATGTTCTAGCTCTAAGGCTTAATGTTGTAACCTTAAGCCTTTATGTTATAACCTGAAGGCTTAATGTTGTAACATTAAGCCTTTATGTTCTAGCTCTAAGGCTTAATGCTGTAACGTTAAGAGTCAACATTGTAACATTGATGACCAAAGTTCCTTGGTGAGTGCAACCATCGCTACAATCGTTACATAGTGTATATTGTTAACTTACAGCGATCGCAATTCCCCCCAGAGAATCACGAGAAGCACCCACATCCGGCCCGGCGGCTTTGAGAACTTCGCGGGTTGTACCAAATAAACTATAAAGAGAGTTCATCGCTTCTCGTACTAAACCCTGGTCAACTTCCAATGGTTGTACAGCAATGCGCGTCACCAATTCTACATAAAGCGACCAAGCCGCTTTCTTTTGTGTGGTGTCAACTTTCCAAGACATCGAACCAATGCCAAAAGGCAGACTTACAGATACAGTCTCTAAAGAAACGCGATGCCTACGGCGGGCTACGCCTACGCGCATATTTATAGTAAGCAAATTTAACTAATTTATTTGTGTATTTTATAGTAAATAATGTTACTAATCTATAAACTGTTCTGGAATTAGTTGCTATAATTATCAATCTTTAACCTAAATTTTTATAGTAACATCTGGATATTTTTAACTAATTCAGATAAACTAATACATTTGTCCGTTGCATCACGCTTCTTTTGTATATGCCCAAAACTTACACCGTAGAAATTGATCACCAAGGCAAAATTCATACCTTGCAAGTTCCTGAAAATGAAACAATCTTATCAGTTGCCGAAGCTGCTGGTTTGGAACTGCCGAGTTCTTGTAATGCAGGTGTCTGCACAACTTGCGCCGGTCAAATAAGCGAGGGAACTGTGGATCAAACTGATGGTATGGGCGTTAGTCCAGATTTACAAAAGCAAGGTTACGTATTGCTTTGTATTGCCAAACCCCTTTCTGATTTGAAAATTCAGACGGAAAAGGAAGATGTACTTTATCAGTTACAATTTGGCAAAGGCAAATAATCAGCGAACAGTTATCAGTATATCGGATGATTCTTCATAACTGAATAACTGTTCACGGAGATTACCAAATCTGATAAATTACGCAAGTATTTCATCGCAGATGAAATCAGCTATTCTAGAAACTACAAATCAACAGGATTTACCAAAATGACGACTCATTTTATTACCGCAGAAATTGATTTACAAGAAACTCCCGCAGAGTTGTTAGAAGTAATTGAAACAGAATTGAAGAAACAAGGCGAACCTCTGCGTTGGGCAGTTACTTCTGTGGATGCTGAGGAACAAAAAGCTACAGTTGAAGCTGTGGTGACTACAGTTCAGAGTTAGGATAGACGCGATTAAGAGAGACGCGATTAATCGCGTCTCTACAAGGGTTAGGATTTGATGGCTTGTGATTTATAAACTCATCACTCTTAACTTAAGATGAATCGTCCGTATACCGCTATCTTAATCGTACCAACTGGCGTTGGGGCTGCCATTGGGGGTTATGCAGGAGATGCTTTACCTGTTGCCAGAGTTATAGCACAGGTTTGCGATCGCCTAATTACTCACCCCAATGTCCTTAATGGCGCAAGTTTGTATTGGAATCTGCCAAATGCTTTCTATGTTGAAGGTTATGGACTTGACAAATTCGCCTCTGGATGCTGGGGTTTGCGCCCAGTTAGAACCAACAAGGTAGGTTTGCTTTTAGACCAAGCCATTGAGCCAGAGTTACGGCTACGACATATACAAGCCGCAGATGCAGTCAGAGCAACTCTGGGATTAACTTTAACAGATTATGTAATTACTGATGCCCCATTAAATGTAGAATTACGGACTACAGCATCGGGAGCTAGCTGGGGAACAATTGGCAACCCGGATAGTTTATTACGAGCAGCTGAAATATTAATTAAAAAAGCGGGGGCTGAAGCGATCGCAGTTGTTGCCCGTTTCCCCGATGATATGGATGAGGAAGCAGTACAGAAATATCGCCAGGGTGAAGGCGTAGATCCTTTAGCGGGTGCAGAAGCCGTAATTAGCCATTTGCTAGTGCGAACCTTTCAAATTCCTTGCGCCCATTCTCCCGCCCTTTTGAGCGAACCTCCACAACCTGATTTATCTCCCCGTTCCGCCGCCGAAGAATTGGGCTATACTTTTTTGCCGTGCGTCCTTGTAGGATTAAGTCGGGCCCCACAATTTATCGTAGAGAGAGGAGCAATAGCATCTCAGCAAGCAGATATTTGGGTAGATGAAGTGGATGCTGCGATCGCACCTGCAACGGCTTGTGGTAGCAGTGCCTTACTGAGTTTAAGCCAAAGAGGATGCCAAATAATTACAGTAGAAGAAAATAAAACTCTGATAAAAGTTCCTCCCCAACCGTTGGGGATCAAATCTATACAGGTAAACTCATATTTAGAAGCAGTGGGCGTATTAGTAGCACACAAAGCAGGCATCGATCCCTTTGCTCTCCGTCCCAAATTATTAGCTTTGCAGTCAATTGTCATTAGTCATTAGTCATTAGTCGTTTGTTATTCTCCCCTGCCCCCTGCCCCCTGCCCCCTACCTCCGCTGCTCCCTGCCCTTCTCCCCTTAAAAACCCGTGGTTGAACAACAAAAGCAAGAGCCAGAAATTCCATACCTGACGCGCATCCAAGTACTTGGAGCGATGGGAGCGACTGCAATCATTTTGTTGATAGTCGCCAAACTGTCGTTATACTTTGGCAACTTTTCCCTATTTTCTTGGGACTTGAACCAAAGAGAGTTGCTGTTGGGTGTAGGGTTGGGATTTGCCATCACCGCGTTAAGTGGCTTAACTTATCGCCTTTGGACTGCCTATCGTAAAAGTGCAGATTATTACCTAGAAGTGGTACTGAAACCTTTAGCTTTACCAGACTTAATTTGGCTGGGGTTATTACCGGGATTGAGTGAAGAATTATTATTTAGAGGTGTAATGTTGCCAGCTTTAGGCTCTGATATTACAGCTGTAATTGTATCTAGTCTTTGCTTTGGCATCTTACACCTTAGCGGTTCCCAACAATGGCCTTATGTGATTTGGGCAACAATTGTCGGGATGATATTCGCATATAGTGCCTTGCTCACTGGCAACTTATTAGTGCCGATTGTCGCTCACATTATTACCAATTGGATTTCTAGCTATTTCTGGAAAATATGGCAATTGCGGCAATTAAAAAAGAAATTTTGAGCTTAATATGAATTACTGCGTAGGCGTAGCCCGCACTTCTCTACGAGACGCTTTGGCTCAGTGGCCTCCTCAGGCATCGTACACTATCAACCATAGAATCAATTACGAGTTTTGAGCGTTCTGGCTAAATGCTTTTTGTGCAGGACTTTTTAAGCGAGTCGATTGCTGGCGGCAGAGCCGCCAGTACCAGCATTTCCAGGCTCTTGCTGGAAACGAGATTTGAAAAGGCTTTTAGCTGAAATTGACACCAATGAGCACTGCCGTGCCCTTACAGGTGTACTTTTGTAAAGCGTGTTTGTGCAATCGTAGATACAGAGTTTTTAGTCAATTAGACTACAATACATAGACCTAAAGTTATTAGTCATTAGTACCAATGACTAATAACTAATGACCAATGACTTTGGAGGCGGGCGGCTATGCCGGACACCCCTTGAAGGGATGAGATTCCCGTTGATTTTCGTGAAAAAAGAATTGTTTGACTGTCTGATCAGAAAACCATAACACCTGATGAGAAAATGAGACATTCAAACAAAGCGATATTATCTACGATGGGCTACGCCTACGCAATTTGATTGTTAACAAGCCCGTTAATCAGACCTGACTTTTTTTGAGGTCAAAGGCAACAAAAGCTTTATGGGGCATCACCTAAAAGACTTAGTGCCTCAAAATACTCCTGAAAGCCAATCCTTATTTAATAAGTTTTGTGTAGAATTTGTTGGTGAGTTTATTTACTTGATTCTCAATTGCAGCAAACCAGGTTTCATTTATGAATCAGTCTTTTTCTCAAAACCAAGCAAGGCGAAATCGTCAACAAAGGCTGTGGCAACAAAAATGGAGTTTAAAGACTAAAGCAGTTGTTTGGGCACTAAGTATTAGCGTCCTTCCTGTAGTTGCAGTTGGAACAGCTACTTACTACTATGGTATTAATTTAATTACCAAACAAATTCCGCAAGTCAAACAAAAGAGTGCAAAAAGTTCAACAGAAACTGAACTTGCTTTACAGAGACAACTCTCACTCTTGTTAACTGGTATGGGAGGAACAGCAATTTTAGCAGGTGCGATCGCTGTTTTTGTGACTAATCGAGCTATTAGTCGAGTCAGCAAAGCTGCTGCAACTTCTAATACTATCAAAAACCAGCTACGTCCAGACAGTGAGTTTACTCAAACTTTCATCGCTAGTGAAGATGAATTAGTGATGTTAGAGAGAAACATCAACTTATTCACAGAGCTGCTTTCAGGTTCGATAAAGGAGAAAGAAGCCGAAGCTGATTACTCCCAATTATTAATTAAAATTACTCGATGGGTTCGAGAAACATTCAATGAAGAAGATGTTCTTAAAACTACCTCAGAAGAAATTCGTAAAGCTTTAAGCATCGATCGCGTAACCATCTTTTGCTTCAACTCCGATTGTAATGGAACCTTTATCGCCGAATCAGTAGCACCTGGTTTACCGAAAATATTAGGGTTTACAGTCTCTGACCCTGGATTCGAGGCAGGTTATATAGAAAAATACCAGAATGGTTCTATCCATGCTATTGATAATATCCATCAAGCCGATCTCAGTGATAGTGATATTGAGTTGCTGGAGCAATTTGCAGTTAAATCTAATTTAGTAGCACCTATTCTCAAAGGCAAACAGCTATTCGGTTTATTGATTGCACATCAGTGTTCTAGAATTCGTTTTTGGCAGCAGTCTGAGATTGATTTGTTCGCTCAGATAGCCATGCAAGTAGGATTCGCCCTTGACTACGCCAAACTTCTAGAACAGGTTGATACAAAGGCAGATAAAGCTCAGGTATTTATCGAAATTACCCGCAGCATTCGCCAATCGCTCAACGAAGAGGATGTCATCAAAACGACCGTAGAAGAGGTTCGCAAAACACTGAGTACTGACCGAGTGCTGGTTTATAGCTTTAGCGCTAATTGGTCTGGAACTGTGATTGCCGAATCAGTGGTTCCAGGTTATCCAAAAGTTTTGCGGTCTGAAATTCAAGACCCATGTTTTGCTCAGGGCTATGTAGAAAAGTATCTGTCTGGTCGCGTTCAAGCCACAAACAACATTTATGAAGCTGGTTTGCGTGATTGTCACATTGACTTACTCGAATCCTTTGCTGTGAAAGCAAATTTGGTCGCACCCATTCTCAAAGATGAACAGCTATTTGGCTTATTGATTGCACATCAATGCTCCAGACCCCGTGATTGGCAACAGCCTGAAATTGATTTCTTTGCCCAGATAGCGATGCAAGTGGGATTTGCTCTCGACCATGCAAGGCTCCTGCAACGAGTCGAGGCTGAGGGTGTGCAAAGTCAGTTGCTGGCGGATACAATCGGCAGCATTCGCCAATCCCTCAACGAAGAGGATGTGCTGAAAACCACTGTAGAAGAAGTTCGTAAAGTACTGGGTACTGACCGAGTGATGGTTTATAGCTTTAATGCTAATTGGTCTGGAACTGTGATTGCCGAATCAGTTGTTCTCACCTACCCAAAAGTTTTGCGAGCTGAAATTGAAGACCCATGTTTCGGTCAAGGTTATGTACAAGAGTATCAGTCTGGTCGCGTTCTAGCAATAAACAACATTTATGAAGCTGGTTTGGCTGATTGTCATATTGAATTACTCGAATCCTTTGCTGTGAAAGCAAATTTGGTCGCCCCCATTCTCAAAGATCAACAGTTATTTGGTTTATTAATTGCACATCAGTGCTCCAGACCCCGTGATTGGAAACAGTCTGAGATTGATTTATTTGGCCAAATAGCGATGCAAGTGGGGTTTGCTCTCGACCATGCAAGACTCCTGCAACGAATCGAAGCTGAAAGTATGCGAAGTCAGTTATTGGTGGATATTACCCGCAGTATTCGCCAATCGCTTAACGAAGAGGATGTCATCAAAACCACTGTCCAAGAGGTTCGCAAAGCACTCAGTATTGACCGAGTTCTGGTTTATAGCTTTTACGCTAATTGGTTTGGAATTATAATTGCTGAATCAGTGGTTCCAGGTTATCCCAAAGTTTTGCGCTCTAAAATCTATGACCCCTGTTTCACTGAAGGCTATATAGAAAAGTACCAGTCTGGTCGCGTTGTTGCAACAAACAACATTTACGAGGCCGGTTTGGCTGATTGTCACATTAACCTGCTCGAATCCTTTGGTGTGAAAGCAAATTTAGTAGCACCCATTATCAAAGATCAGCAGCTATTTGGCTTGTTAATTGCACATCAGTGTTCTGAACCCCGTAATTGGCAACAGCCTGAGATTGATTTATTTGCCCAGATAGCCATGCAAGTAGGATTTACTCTCGATCATGCTAGGCTTCTACAGGCTTATCAAGCTACTGAAACATAGCTTGTGAGAGAGGAGTGGAAATTGCCTTTTCTCGTCCACGCGTTAGCGGAGCTACTCTGCAAGAGGCTCACGCCTGCATCACGGAAGATCCATAATACTACCAACTACGTAATTATGCCTTAGACTTCCTCTTTAATCGCTTGGCCCATGATGACGTAGGTTAAGCTAATCGTCATTCTCCTAATTTCTCACTCTCAAAAATGGTTCCTTCCAAACGAGTTTATTTATTGCTGTTTTTGGGTATAGTCATCGCGCCGATGCTATACCTTTTTCTCAGCATTAAAGCAACGATCGCCATCACTGTGCTATTTGATGCGATCGTTCTCGGATTGATGGTTGTAGATGGTTTGCAGGTGCGGCGTTCTCGCGTGCAAATTACCCGCGAATTACCGTCACGATTATCCATTGGGCGGGATAATCCAGTGGTACTAAAAGTAACATCGCCAAATGCCAACGCCCTAATTGAAATCTGCGATTACTATCCAACAGGGTTTGGCATCTCTGCACCCAAACTTCATGCTATTGTTCCCAGTAACAGCACCCAAGAATTGACGTATACCGTCAACCCAAGACAGCGCGGCGAGTTTCCTTGGGGAAATATTCAAGTTCGACAATTGGGAACTTGGGGATTAGCTTGGGATGATTGGCAAATTCCCCAAAGTCTGCCAGTGAAAGTTTATCCTGATTTAGTGGGGTTGCGATCGCTCACAATTCGTTTGACATTGCAATCATCAGGATCAATCCGCCAATCCCGCAAAACTGGTATTGGTACAGAGTTTGCCGAACTGCGGAACTATCGCACTGGTGACGATTTACGATTTATTGATTGGAAAGCTACCGCCCGTCGGGTTGGGGCTTATGGTAATGCAACGCCACTGGTGAGAGTTCTAGAACCCGAACAAGAACAAACTTTACTGATCTTGCTCGATCGCGGACGGTTGATGACAGCAAAGGTGCAGAATTTGCAGCGATTTGACTGGGGTTTGAATGCAACTTTGTCCTTAGCCTTGGCGGGGTTACATCGAGGCGATCGCGTGGGTGTTGGTGTATTTGACCGCCAAGTGCATACGTGGATTCCCCCAGAACGCGGTCAACATCATTTGAATCAGCTAATTGATCGCCTGACTCCAATTCAACCAGTGTTATTAGAATCTGATTATTTGGGGGCGGTAACAAATGTTGTACAACGACAAACTCGGAGGGCGCTAGTAGTGGTGATTACCGACTTAATTGATGTCACCGCTTCCACTGAACTCCTGGCTGCACTTTCTAAGCTAGCACCCCGCTATCTACCATTTTGCGTAACTCTGCGAGATCCGCAAGTTGATCATCTAGCACACACCTTTACAGATGATGTTACAAATGCTTATGCCCGTGCAGTGGCACTCGATTTATTAATGCAACGACAAGTAGCATTTGCTCAGTTGAAACAAAAAGGTGTATTAGTACTAGATGCACCAGCAAATCAAATTGCCGATCAAGTGGTTGAGCGATATCTGCAACTCAAAGCGCGGAATCAACTTTAACAAATTGCATTGATTCATCAAATGCGAGGTGCAATTTTCTGCACCTCGCAATACTTCCCTACGGAAATGAAACGCTATGGCGGTTCTCGTTTACGTGAGGTACACCCGTAGGGGCACGGCACTGCCGTGCCCCTACACCTAGCAATATAATGTTGTACCGCATCTAAGTGGGAACCGCTATAATCACGATTAAACAACCACAAAATTGTTGTTAGTTAGAGACAATCCAGTAGATAGTTGGGCAAATTTTACCTGAGTAAACCCACCCGCATTGCCATCTGCGTCAAAGTACAGACCACCTGTAGAATTGTCATAGATAAATCGTTGAGCGATCGCACTTGCAGATGTTCCGATGGTAAACTGGCTTGTCTGAAGCGAACCTACTGATAAGTCGCCAGGAAAATTATAAACCGATACCTGAATTAATTCATTAGTGGCATCGAAGTCATAAAGGCTATCAACGCCTTCATTGATACTATTGAAAGCAAAGGTATCATTACCAGCTCCTCCATAGAGGCTATCATTACCACCATAGCCCCCAGAGAGCGTATCGTTGCCATTGCTCCCTACAATCAAGTCATCGTATTGTGTACCTGAGATATTTAATCGTTCGATATTCTTGTAACTAACTCGATTCGTGCCCACTGTAATTGAGCCAATGTTAGTATCAGCATTGAATGTCGAAGTCATTCCCTCAATAGGTTCATAACGATAATAGGGGCCAGCATAACAGGACAATAAATCGTCACCTGTTCCCCCATCAACCGTTTGAGTTACTGAATCAGTCTCGGAAAAATAGGGAACACTATCTGGGGATATGGTGCTTATATAGAAGGAATCATTGCCATCGCCTCCAGAGAGGAAGTTATTGGCTATTGAAATGGTAGCACTCAAGTAATCGTCACCAGCGCCACCGTTGAGGGTGTTATTGCCTGAGGAGGGGACAGCTCCGTATGCGTCGGTGCCAGAGGCATCAAGAGAATCATTGCCATCGCCACCAGAGAGGAAGTTATCGCCTTCTGAAATACCAGCACTCAAGCTATCGTCACCAGCGCCACCGATGAGGGTGTTATTGCCTGGGGAGACAAAAAATCTGAATCTATAATCATTGCCAGAGGCGTCAAGGAAATCATTGCCATCGCCACCAGAGAGTAAGTTATCGCCTGTTGAAGCTTTAGTAGTCAAGTAATCGTCACCAGCACCACCGTTGAGGGTATTATTGCCTGAGGAGTTGATACCTCCGAATCCGCCGTACTTATTATCACGTTCAGAGGCATCAAGAGAATCATTGCCATCACCCCCAGAGAGGAAGTTATTGCCTTCTGAAGCCCCAGCACTCAAGTAATCGTTACCAGTGCTACCTTTGAGAGTGTTATTGCCTGTTGAATAATCAACATTCAAGTTATCGGCACCAGCACCACCATTGAGGGTGTTATTGCCCGATGCCCTGCGATAGACTGCTTCGCCGTAGTCGCCGTACTCGTCGTACTCGTAGCCAGAGGCGGAGAGATAATCATTGCCATTGTCTCCATTCAGCAGATTATCGCCTGATGAATAATCAACATTTAAGTTATCGTCACCAGCGCCACCGTTGAGGGTGTTATTGCCAGTAGTGTTATAAAAGCTTCCTCCGTAGCCGCGGCCGTAGCTAGAGCCGGAGAGAGAATCATTGCCATCGCCACCAGAGAGCAGATTAGCGCCTCGTGAATAATCAACATTTAAGTAATCGTTACCAGCCCCACCCTTGAGGGTGTTATTGCCTGAAGTGTTATCAAACCTGTAGCCCTCGAAGTCAGAGGCAGAGAGGGAATCATTGCCATCGCCACCAGATAGCAGATTATTGCCTGTTGAAATGTTAGCACTCAAGTAATCGTCACCAGCACCACCCTTGAGGGTGTTATTACCATTGGCAAGATTGACGTTAAGATAATCATTGTCATTGCCACCATCCAGTAAGTTATCGCCTGTTGAAAAGAAAGCACTCAAGCTATCGTTACCAGCACCACCCTTGAGGGTGTTATTACCAGACACCTCAGGGTTGTAGTAGCCACCAGAGACAGAGAGAGAATCATTGCCATTGCCACCATCCAGTAGGTTATCGCCTGCTGAACTGTCAGCGTTCAAGCTATCGTTACCAGCGCCACCTTTAAGCGTGTTATTACCAGACACCACATCGTAGTTACCTAAAGCCGAGAGAGTATCATTGCCATCGCCACCATTCAACAGATTATTGCCTGGTGTAGAGTCAACATTCAAGTAATCATCACCAGCGCCACCAATGAGAGTATCATTCCCAGCCTCGCCCCGCAGCAGGTCATTACCAGTACCACCGTCGAGGGAGTCATTGCCCATACCACCAATGAGGGTGTCATCCCCCGCACCACCAATGAGAGTATCTTTTCCCGTACCACCCCGCAGCAAGTCGTTGCCACTTTTGCCATCGATTTTGTCATTACCGCCTTGACCATTAACGACATCATTTGAGTTGTCTAAACCCTTAATGTTGTTGTCGAGGTCATTGAGAAAGGTCACTGTGTTCTTGATGCCCAGACTAGTATCAGTGGAGTTGGCATCCAAGACATTGAAGCTGTCAGTAATGCTAGTTTGCCCATCAAACAGGATATTACCAATAGCTGCTCTTGTTCCAGAAGCTCTCAAATTATCCAAGTTTTCTAGTTTGAAGTCTTTTAGGATAACGATGGTATCAGTTTCCCCTTCAAAGTTGATTTCCAGATTCTTGCCATTTTGGGTGAGTAGTAAATTTCGAGCCGTCAAACCAGCACCCTGAAATTTGATGGTATCTACTTCAGCAATGACTGCTGCTGTCGGGTTAGTTCCTTTACCTACGCCACCGAAACCAGTGATTGTATCAGTACCGTCACCCAATTTGTAAACAAATTTATCCTTGCCGCCACCACCAGTTACAGTGTCGTTACCCTTCTTCGCTGTGATGGTATCGTTGCCCGCTTTGCCGTTAATCGTGTCAGCGTCGTTACTGCCCACTAGAGTATCATTACCGTTGGTTCCAAGGATATTTGTCATAACTTTAACCTACCTAAATTGATGTTTTTTTTCAGTAATTTGAAGTTCTTAGCCCTGAGTTAATACTGTTTTAGAACACAATAACTCGCCGAGAGTTAATACTTTCGGCATACTTTTATGTCACCCTTGAGGGACAGTAATTTTTCTCAAAAATCCACTTTATTGATCAGCTTACAACTAGCATCTATCTAATTAACAAGGCCTCACGCACTGTACAAATTCATGGCCAGATGGATGAAATGAAATAAGTTGTTTCAGGCTTTTTATAACCATTCCTGATTAAATAGCAATCACTGAAAAATGTTGCTAAATCAAGCTTAAATGCCTAAAAATAACACTTCATACTTTAATTTTTTGCCAATGCGTCAGTCCTAGTGACTTGAAAATAGGGAACAGTTGACTCTTGATAGAGAAAGGGATTTTCATACCCTTGTTGTAGGCTATTGCCCGTGGGTATTTAGCTTAAAAATAGGGAACATCTCAATAACTTGATATTAACTAAATACTGAATATTTACTTAGATGTCTATACTTCAAGAACTATCTTTGCATACTCTTCACATTATATGCCGAGAAATGTAAATAAGCTGGCGCAATAAAATCAAACTAAGTGAATAAAAATGAACTAGGTAAAACCCTTATAAATATTGCCTTTTGCCTCTTGCCTCTTACCTCAACCCAGCAACAATTATTTACACCGATTTATTTATTTGCTAGGCAATTCTCTTGGTGTATTCTTCACATTTTTAGAGTTTATAGTCAACAACCTAGTTTGAGCCGTACTCCTTCTCTACGGGATGCTGCGCGAATGTAAAAGCAAGGTAAGGACACCACCACAGGAAAAGACAGGGTTCTAAAGGAGCAAACTTTGGATATGCTTGAAAGACTGACAAAAAAATATATCTTTTTCTTTTTGACCGCAGCGATGCCTGCGGTTCTTTCTAGCCTAAGCCTGGCAATGTCTTATATTTAAGCAAGAATCGCTAGAGGTTACCAAAATTACAAACGCAGAGATGATCCAACTTAGCCAAGAACACTTACAAAACATTTGCACCCATGCCGAAAGCACCTATCCAGAGGAGTGCTGCGGTATAATTTTAGGCTATATGGCTAATGATGGCAAAACTGTGGTGGAAATCATGCCAACAGAAAATGCCTGGAATACAGAAGCGGCGGCTGAGTTCTCAGGGGAACACACAGCAGAAAGTAAAAAACGGCAATATGCGATCGCACCTGAAGTTATGCTAAAAACACAAAAAGAAGCACGAGATCGCTCACTGAACATTATCGGCATTTTTCATTCCCACCCAGATCATCCTGCTATCCCTTCAGAATGCGATCGCCTATACGCTTGGCCAGGATACTCGTATATAATAGTTACCGTCCAAAACGGTAAAGCTGGAGAACTCCGAAGCTGGAGCCTTGACGATCATCATCAGTTCCAAGCAGAGGCAATTGAAAATATAATTTAACGGCTTAATTTCAAGACGGATATCGTTTTTCGATAGGATTAATATTCCGCTCTCCCAGATCATAACTGCTATGCTCAATCCCAATCTGGATGAAATCCAGTTGACCAAAGACGATTACGAACGCTACTCCCGACACCTAATTTTGCCGGAAGTCGGACTAGAAGGACAGAAGCGCCTAAAAGCTGCCAGTGTACAGTGTATCGGTACAGGTGGACTAGGTTCACCACTACTTTTATATCTGGCGGCGGCGGGTATTGGACGCATCGGGATTGTAGATTTCGATGTTGTCGATACTTCCAACTTACAACGCCAAGTAATCCACGGTACATCCTGGGTGGGTAAACCTAAGATCGAATCGGCAAAAAACCGCATTCACGAGATTAACCCCTATTGTCAGGTTGATTTATACGAAACCCGCCTGACTTCCGAAAATGCCCTGGAAATCCTCCAACCTTACGATATCGTCGTGGATGGTACTGATAACTTCCCCACCAGATATCTAGTTAACGATGCCTGCGTATTGCTGAATAAGCCCAACGTCTACGGTTCAATTTTACGCTTTGAAGGGCAAGCTACTGTATTTAACTACCAAGGTGGCCCTAACTATCGTGACCTTTTCCCAGAACCACCACCACCAGGAATGGTTCCCTCTTGTGCAGAAGGAGGCGTATTGGGAATATTGCCAGGAATTATTGGTTTAATCCAGGCAACAGAAACGGTCAAAATCATTCTGGGACAAGGTAACACCTTGAGTGGACGGTTGCTGCTATACAACGCCTTAGATATGAAATTTCGGGAGTTGAAGTTGCGTCCTAACCCGATTCGCCCAGTAATTGAAAAGCTGATAGACTACGAACAATTCTGCGGAATTCCACAAGCTAAGGCAGAGGAGGCGAAACAGCAGATGGAAATGCAAGAAATGACCGTTAAGGATTTGAAGGAATTGCTGGATAGTGGTGCAAAAGATTTCGTACTGCTGGATGTCCGCAACCCTAATGAGTATGATATTGCTAAAATTCCTGGTTCAGTGTTGGTGCCCTTACCAGACATTGAAAATGGGAATGGCGTTGCCAAGGTAAAGGAAATATTGAACGGTCACCGCTTAATTGCTCATTGTAAGATGGGCGGACGATCAGCAAAAGCCCTTGCCATCCTCAAGGAAGCCGGGATTGTTGGGACGAATGTCAAAGGCGGAATTACCGCTTGGAGTCGAGAAATCGATCCTTCAGTTCCAGAGTATTAACAAAAGAGGCAGGAGGCAGGAGGAATACTGCTCCGGAGGCGGAGCAACTCCGTCTCCGCTCTGTTTCCTACCACGACTAGAGTGAGTTTGCGGTTGAAGTCTCCCATTCCCCCATCTCTTGATGACCTTTTTTGAATTAAAAGTTAAAAGTTAAAAGTTAAAAATTAAAAATTAAGAAAAAGAATAATTTTTAATTAATTTTGAGTACAGAGCCAACAATGAATCAAAGATTCAATGGTCTACAAGACGCTCCTACGTCGCTAACGCTACGCTATCATTGGTGGGTACAGAGCCAACACTGATAGCGCAGCGTAAAGCCAACGGCATGACTTCTGTACGAGAGTCCACGTACCCTTACAGGGAAGCAAGCTACGCGCAGCGTCTCGTAGAGAGGGTCTTGGAATTTTTAATTAATAATTTTTAATTTTTAATTGGAGCGAAGCGACTTGACTACCTCGACATCTCGTCTCAATATTTTATGGGTGCAAGTTTGGGTGTTGGCAGCAGTGCAGGGAGCAATTACCCTCACCTGGTTAATTTATAATATATATTTGCCCCAACTTTTGACTCAGTTTGGTTTTTCCGCCTCATTGGCAGTTGGTTTGGTGCTAGTCGAAAATGTTTTGGGTGCAATACTGGAACCCTTAATGGGTGGACTTTCAGATCAAGCTAGGCGCTGGGTAGGAACTCGGTTTCCCTTCATTTCAGTAGGTATGATTTTGTCAGCGACTTTGTTCATTGCCATACCATGCGTTGTCAGCTTGATCCCGCCTACTACCGTGATGCGTTGGCATAGCCCGCCGCAGGCATCGCTCTTACCTATAGTATTGGTAGCCTGGGCATTAGCAATGACAATATTTCGCTCTCCAGTTATGTGCTTATTGGGGATGTATGCAACACCAGCCCAGTTACCTTTAGCAGTAAGTTTCGTTACTTTGGTAGGTGGTGTAATTGGGGCTTTTAGACCAATAAGCCACAAGTTTATTCTTAATTTAGGGCCAGTTTATACCTTTGCGATCGGTTCTTTCGTCATGCTGGGTGCAGCTGCTGTGTTGCGATTAGTCAATCCCCCAGAAGCGCCAGTGGATAGGCACCAAGCAGAAACAGTAAAATTGCCCTTGCAGAAATTGGCTTTGATTTTAGGAACTGGTTTCGGCGTAGCTTGGGGTATCCGATTTCTCATGGATGTCTTGGGAAAAGTACTGAAAAATCAACTGAATACTGATAATATTGATGCGCAAATGGTGTGGATTGGATTAGCGATCGCAATTGCAAGCATACCAGCAGGGATGTTCGCCGTCAAAATTGGTAATAGTCAAGCAATGCTTTGTGGCATCTGTGCAATCATTCCCTCGTTACTGATAATGATATCTGTGGGCGCACAAATTCCGATAATTATATTAATCGTTGCTGGCTTTAGTTTAATTGTCAATGGGGCAATTCCTTTTGCTTTAGGACTGGTACCCCAGCGATGGGCGGGATTAGGAATTGGGATGTATTTTGGTGGGTTCGCTTTAGCGATGAGTTTGTTTGGCGTTCTATTTCCCCAACTGCAAGGGATAACACCTTCTGTTGGTGCAATTGCAGGTGCATTGGCATTTTTGTTAGCTGGTGTTTGCATTGTAGTGAGTAGCATTTCTGAAACGCAAATGAACGCAGAGTAACGCAAACTTATTCTATGCTTACCTCTGCGTTTAAAATTCCAACCTTCTAAATCAGGAGTAAGCTTCCTTGGTACTATGTGTCCGCAAGCTTGAAGCGATAGCTACGCCCGCCGCCAGGCATCGCATAATTTATACTTTAATTCAGTAACGCCAAGTTTTTATATGATGAAACAGAGATGGGCAAGCATATACAAATGCATTAAGCTACTTTGGAGTGTTTTGTTGGTGTTGGTAATTTGGAATCTACCCCAATACGCTCTAGCAGATATCAACCCACAGGAGATAAATGCAATTATTCGCACACGAGATATTGCCCTGCAAGCCCTAAATACTCGCGATTTTGCCAAAATCCAGCCTTACTTGCACCCAAACTTCACAATAACAACAGTTGATAACCAGATTTTCCACAAAGTTCCTGAGTTTGAAAAGTACTGGAATCAGCAGTTTTCCAGTTCCATTAAAGATATCAAAATGCAACTACAGGGAGAAACTCTCAGAAATTTTCTCACTCCAGAGATAGATGTCGCCTCTGGAGAAGCGATGTCTACGACGGGCTATGCCTACGCATCTTTCTCTTTCAAAGATGGCAAAGCGGCTGATATGGCGTTGCGATGGACAGCTGTGCTGCAAAAACTCCAAATGGACTATTCAATCGCTGCATTTCTCCTCCAATCTGTTGAATAACCCAGTGTTGAATGCTGCTCAACAATTGGGGCGGATTCTAGCAGTTGCAGCAGGCGTAGGCGGTTTCCTTCTGGGAGCAGTGACGATGTTACTATTACGTCGCAGGACTAAGCAACGAACAGAAAGGATATAGAAAAAAGTGGCAAAAAGCACTTTTCAGCTAAGAAAAAATACTAACTTTTATCGCCGTCTCAAAGCAACCATAATACTTTTATTAGTTTGGGGTGGCGTGAGTTTGCTGCACTGGCTACCAGAAACACAATGGTTGTTGCTGGGATTAACGGCAATCCTGTCTGTGCAAACGTTACGGATGCTGATAGCAAAACCAGCGGCGGCGGTGATGGAGAGTGAAATTTATTTACCGCCAGTCTCGATTTTAGTTCCGGCTAAAAATGAAAGTTCAGTCTTGGCTGATTTAGTTTACAGCCTATGCCAATTGAATTATCCCGACGATTCCCTAGATATCTGGGTCGTTGATGATGGCAGTACCGATGAAACCCCCCAAGTTTTGAAAGAATTACAAACTCAATTTCCATCTTTACAAGTTCATCAACGGGAATCTAAAGGTGGTAAATCAGGGGCGTTGAATGCGGTGTTTCCCTTTACCAAAGGAGAGATTATCCTAGTCTGTGATGCGGATGCTCAGTTACCTGCCAATTTTCTCCAGCAAACAGTACCTCTGTTTCAGAAGCAAGCGATCGGTGCAGTGCAAGTGCGAAAAGCGATTTCTAATGCTAATACCAATTTCTTAACCCGTTGCCAGCAGATGGAAATGTGCTGTGATAGCTTTCTACAAACCCATCGCATTGCTATTGGTGGAATGTCTGAACTGCGGGGTAATGGGATGTTAGTTCGTCGGGAATTGTTAGAAAAGTGTCAAGGTTGGAATGAGAACACTGTCACCGATGATTTGGATCTTTGCTTCAAACTCTATTTAGCAGGTGCAGAAATTGAGTTTGTTGCAGTTCCATCAATTCAGGAAGAAGGTGTAACTACTTGGGAAAAACTTTGGTATCAACGCTGTCGTTGGGCTGAAGGTGGCTATCAGCGTTACCTAGATTATTTTCCGCAAATTATTACTTTAGATTGGGCAAAAGAAATTGATTTACTATTATTTTTTATATTGCAATTTCTTCTACCAATTGGACTAATCCCCGATTTACTTTGGACAATATTTTATAGCCATCATCCAGTTTTATTACCACTGCAAACACTACTCAGCATCATTTTGACAATTGCCTTTATTGCTGGACTTTACCAATTTCAAAGCTTACGAGGATGGTGTTTGCTTTGGGCAACAATTCAAGGGTCATTATACATGGTGCATTGGATTCCTGTGATGATTGTGACAACTTTAAAGATGTGTGTGCAAAGGGAGCGATCGCACTGGGTGAAAACTGAGCATCGTGGTGGAATGGCATAAATAAAATGAAATATAGTGTTAAATTTATCGAATTGTCAGATAATTGGAGCAACTTGTAGGATTCTTTTAGTTGAGCAAAGGGGCTTAAATGTCTAAAGTAGAAGGCTTTAGGGTAAGAAATTACAGAGTTCTTCGCGATATCACTTTGGGAAAGTTGTGGAACACACAGAATGCCAAGCCATTAACGTCAATGACAGCAGTCATCGGTAAGAACGGTGTTGGAAAAAGCACCATTTTCGACACTTTTGGATTTCTTGCAGACTGCTTGAAAAATGGAGTAGAGGAAGCGTGCGATTCTCGTGGTCGTGGGGGTTTTGAGAGAATTCGTTCCCAAGGACAAGAGGGAAGTATTGAGTTTGATATTTATTATAAAGAGGATCATAATGCCCGGCCAATTACCTATGAGTTGGCAATAGATATTGACTCCTCTGGAAGACCTTATGTAAAAAGGGAGAGACTCAGACAACGAAGAAAAGGACAAAGCAAGGGACAACCTTTTTCTTTTCTAATTCTCAATGAAGGTAGAGGAATTGCATGGAAAGGTGAACAAGAAGGCAAACAAGTTGAGGGAGAAGAAGGTGATTTTGATTTGTCAAAATTAATAGAAAAAATACAGAGAGGTGAAGCCGAAGAAGAGAGTAAAGAAACCGAAGTAGTTGAACTTGACGATAAGCGAAAACTGGGAATTGCAACTTTGGGTTCACTCAAACAACACCCAAGAATTTCTGTATTTAGGAGATTTATTGAAGGATGGTATTTAAGCTATTTTACTCCAGATGCTGCACGAAGTTTGCCTCTGGCTGGGCCACAAAAGCATTTGAATATTCATGGCGATAATCTGGGCAATGTAGTTCAGTTTATGGAGAGAGAACATCCTAAAAAGTTTCAATCCATACTTGAAAAAATATCTAGCAAAATTCCAGGTGTGAACAAGATTAGCACCGAAAGAAGTCCAGACGGAAGACTACTACTGCGTTTCAACGATAAGGGTTTTCAAGACCCATTTTATGCCCAAAATATGTCAGATGGAACACTTAAGGTATTCGCTTATCTGCTCCTGTTAGAAGATCCCTCACCACCACCATTTTTGTGCATTGAAGAACCAGAAAATGGACTTTACCATAAACTTTTAGAAACCCTAGCGCGAGAATTTCGGGAACACGCTACAGGTCAGAAAGGTGGATCACAAATATTTGTAACAACACATCAGCCATATTTTGTAGATGCCCTTGAACCTGACGAGGTTTGGGTCTTAGAAAAGGGCGAGGATGGATTTGCGAAAATTAAGCGAGCTAGTGAAGATCCTCTGATCAATAACCTTGTTTCTGAAGGTTTACCTCTTGGCGGACTTTGGTACAGTGACTATTTGGATGCAAGTTGAGTATATGCACTTTGAGATACTCGTTGAGGATATTTCCGGTAAAATTGCTCTTGAGATTCTTGTCCCAAAAATTATTAACACCGAACAACACACATTTAATATCCATCATTACAAAGGAATAGGGCGTATTCCTAAAAATCTAACATCTACTTCTGACCCCAAAAAACGAATTCTGCTCGACCAGTTACCACGACTTATTCAAGGCTACGGTAAAACATTATCTTATTTCCCTGCTGTCCTCATAATCATTTGCGATCTTGATGACCGATGCCTGAGTGCTTTTCGCAAAGAACTACTTGAACTCGTAAATTCTTGTAATCCTAAACCAAAGACACAATTTTGTATTGCTATTGAGGAAGGAGAAGCATGGTACTTAGGTGATTTAGCAGCAGTGAAGGCAGCTTATCCGAGTGCAAAACAAGTAGTTCTAAATTCATACACCAACGATGAGATTTGTGGCACATGGGAGAAGTTAGCTGACGCAGTATATTCCGGTGGTTGCCAAAAGTTATCTAAACTTGCTTATCAGGCAATTGGTAAAGAGAAAGCAATTTGGGCTGAACGTATATCTCCCCTTATGGACATTGGCAATAATCAATCACCAAGTTTCTGCTATTTTCGAGATCAGCTTCGACGTTTAAGTGGGGAGTAGAGCAAACAAAGGCAACAAACAATCATGTTGGATTTGCTGATTCAAAACGGGTTAATTTTCGATGGCTTAGGCTCTCCACCTGTGCGCGGAGATATCGGCATTCAAAATGGACGGATTGTCACCCTTGCACCCTCCTTAAATATCCCAGCGCGTGAGGTGGTTGATGCTTCTGGGTTATGGGTGACACCGGGATTTATAGATATTCATACTCATTACGATTTAGAGTTAGAAATTGCACCAGGATTGAGCGAATCAGTTCGTCATGGTGTTACTAGCGTGGTTATTGGTAACTGTAGCTTGTCTGTTGCGATCGCAGAACCCCAAATCCTGGCTGATATTTTTCAGAGGGTAGAGACACTTTCCCATCGGCTGATTGCAAAATGGTTTAAAAAGTCGGTTTCCTGGCAGACACCAGCAGAATATTTACAGCATTTGCAACAGTTACCCCTTGGCCCCAATGTTGCCCCAATGTTTGGACACAGTGCTTTACGCGCTCATGTGATGGGATTAGAACGCAGTTTAACTGTTCAGCCGACAAAATTTGAACTAAAACTTATGCAGCGCATAGCCACAGATGCTTTAGACGCTGGCTTTATTGGCATTTCTATTGATATGTTTCCCTGGCATCGAATGAGTGGAGAATGGCAAGGCTGCACAATTCCCTCTCAACACGCCAAATTTAATGAATATGCAATGTTGGCGGATTTATGTCGGCGGTGCGATCGCGTTTTTCAAGTCACACCCAATTTACAACGAATCGCTTCCTTTGTAGATATTCTGCGTATGGGTTCAGGGATTGGACAAAAACCACTGCGGCTAACTGTTCTCTCAGCCTTAGATGCCGTACACGATCGCAAACTATGGCGAATATTTTCCCCCCTACTTTTTATTTGGAATCGGCTTCTAAATGGTAATGTGCGTTTTCAAACCTTAACCGAACCCTTCACCATTTACTCTGATGGATCTGTGACTCCCTTATTTGAAGAATTCTGCACAGGCGCACAACTCAATGGTTGTCAATCACGAGAAGAAAGACAACAACTATGGGCATCGGAAATATTTCGTCGTCAGTTTCGCCAAGAATGGCTCAGTAAACGGCGTAAATCATTCCATCGTCAGTTAGATTTAATGGAAGTTATTCACTGTCCCGAAGCAAGTTGGCAAGGGTTAAGTTTTGCGGAAATTGCTCGTCAAAAGCAACAAGAACCAGTGGATTTATTTATCCACGCATTACAAAAATACGATACAGATTTACGCTGGGTGGCGACAGGAGCGAACGATCGCCTAAAACCCCGTTTAGCGATGATGCAGCATCCTTATATTTTGCCTGGTTTTACCGATGCTGGCGCTCACGTGCGTAATCTGGGCTACTATGATGGAGCTTTGTCTTTGCTCAAACAAGCAGTTGCAACCAAGTTTCTTTCACCGGAAGCTGCGATTTGCCGGGTTACGGGAGAACCTGCTGGTTGGTTTCGTCTGGATACGGGAGTTCTGAAAGTTGGTGCGAAAGCAGATATAGTTTTACTCGATCCCAATGCTTTAAATCAGCCAATTAGCCCACAGGTGCAGATATCAGATCCCGTTTTAGATGGTGAACCTCGGATGGTTAAGCGTGGCTCGGATGATATTGTGCAAGGGGTTTATATTAATGGGGTTCAGGTTGTTTATAGGGGTAAGGTGAGCGATCGCTTAGGGCGTGAAAAGTTGGGAACTGTTTTGTTTCCTGTTTGAATTATCGTCACGCAGAGGCGCAAAGAAAAGTTTGAGAGACTTCCAAGAAGAAATAAATTATCCAAATAAACGAACCACAGAGACACAGAGAACACAGAGAGAGGAGAAATAAAGAGGGTTATTGATCAGTGTTGAGACATATTGTTTATTTGGAAGCCCGTGAGAGTTTAGCATTAAATTGCTTTTACCCCACACCAGCAATCACCTGTCCAATATCTTGAGGAGTTGCACCTGTTGCTAACATTGCCCGGATCAACAATTCAATTGATACTGAAGCATCGCCATTTTCAGCTTTAGCAATCCGAGGTTGGCTAGAACTAATCTTATCAGCGAGTTCACTTTGAGTCATCAGTTTTTGCCGGCGCTCCTTCAAGTTTTGGCTGAGAGCTAGCTTAATTTCAACCAAGATAGTTTCTTCGGGTGTTAAATCCAAAAAATCTGAAACTGTGCCAATTTTCCAGCCTTTAGATTCCAAACGTTCTCTCTTGGCTTGATCCATCACATTACTCCTGTTGATCGGTATCGTATTTGCTCAGACGCTTTTTGCAAACCTCAATTACTTTCGTGATCGCTCTTCCTGTACGCTACACGAAAATATAACGCACGATTTTTATGAGAGTAATACCTACGGCGGGTGGAGCGATCGCTTTATTCAGGACAGGTATGACTTTGCTATATTAGATAGTGCCTCACCAATAATCACTCCTAAATAACTTGTAAAATTTAAACAGCAAAAACTCCTACCATTCTTATGAGTGAAAAACTTCAGACCGAAAAAGACAAGCTACAGACAAGCACTAGTATAGAAATAAATCAAGAAACAGAAAACGAAAAAGTTTTATGTTCTCATTGCCAGCGTACTGCTACAAACGGTATTAAATGTAAAGGTATTTGTGTGGCTGACAATGACTATTAAAGTAAAACTTACTATTGATTTATTATACACTCTATTATGATTAATATCAATTCTAATCCTCAACAAAAACTAAGAAATAGAATTAATAGTCAAATTATAGATCATCCTTTTACAAACTATTGGGATATTTTTATTCTTAAACATCAACATCCAATTAATATTACTCTACACATTCTGGGAATATTCTTTTTTTACGGTTTACTCTTTTATACTTGGAATTTGCAAAACTTTTGGTTGCTCTTGGGCTTACCGTTAACTCAATTGGTGGGATTAACTGGACATTTTTTATTTGAGCGTAGCCATATTGATTTACAAGATGCTGTATTTTCTTGGCGGGCTTCTTATTGTTTAGGTAAAATGTTATTTAGAATTTTGACGGGTAAATATCGAGATGATATTCGCCAACGACAAGAAATATTAAATAATTATCTATCAAACAATTATGCAAATATTCAATAATTGGAATGTAATTGCTCAGGGTTGGTATATTGCCTTTCCTAGTCATGAAATCCCTAAAAAAACAGCAAAATCTGTAGAAGTATGCGGTCATAAAATTGCCATTTTTAGAGGTGAAGATGGGCAAGTACGGGCTTTGGATGCTTACTGCCCTCATTTGGGAACAGATTTAGGAATTGGGAAGGTTGATGGTAATTGGATTCGTTGTGCATTTCATCATTGGGCATTTGATGAAACAGGGATTTGTCAAAATATTCCCTGTCAATCAGAAATTCCTAGTCAAGCTAAATTGCAAGCTTATGCAACAGAGGAAAAGTATGGATTTATCTGGATTTATCCAGATGCTAAAGCACCAGAGGGAGTTGTAGATTTTGATGAATTGAAGGGAAAAGAAATTGTTGCACAAGCTGATATTGCATTTGAAAGAAGTTGTCATCACCATATTTGTATGATGAATGGGATTGATGCTCAACATTTAAAAACAATTCATCATTTAGACATCAAAATGGATCTGTCGCTACATCGCAGCGAATTAGGGACGCAAATTGACTTTACAATGTGGGGACAATTCCCTCAAACTACTTGGAGAGAAAAGTTAGGTCAAAGATTTCTTGGTTCTACATATCAGTATTCAATGCGTTATGCTCATGGTTGCATTGGTCTGTTAACAATGATGAAGGATGTCAGGCTTTTTCCGCCATTGTTTATGATATACGCTTATACTCCCATTGCGCCTGGAAGAACGAGAATTCAACCGATTTATGTAACTGAAAAACGTCAAGGTATTGTGGGATATTTGCTGAGTCAGTTTTTACTATTCTGTACTCGCTTGGCTTACTATATGCTCAGGGATGAAGATGGTAAGATTTACGACAATATTCGCTTTAATCCGAAGTTGCTCCTTAGTATTGATCAGCCATTAGCTGAATATATGGAGTATGTAAATCAGCTAAAACCGTCTCGATGGTCAAAAAACAGAGGTGTATAATAATACATTTGGTTAAGTACAGCTTAACTTAACAAGAACTTTGGTAATCTTGGGTTTCTTAAGCTAACTACATCTTAATTCTTTGTAGAGTGGGCAATTTCTATCAAACCTTATGAGAAGGTGCAAGATGTGAATATGAGATTGTAGCGTAGATAACCATTTTGCAATCTGTCACATTACACCGTAAATTTACCAAATTGGTCGATAAAGTTTTAAATAAATACATCTTACCA
Organism: Nostoc sp. UIC 10607; assembly: GCF_047228265.1. NCBI lineage: Bacteria > Bacillati > Cyanobacteriota > Cyanophyceae > Nostocales > Nostocaceae > Nostoc > Nostoc sp. UIC 10607. The sequence goes on from NZ_JBIQNW010000008.1 coordinate 72,624, forward strand.
ATCGATTTTAGGTAATTTCCGAGTAATGAAGAGTTTGCTGATTCCTGTTCAAAATTTGCAGCCAAGCGATCGCATCGCCATGTATGCGTTGCTGCAAAATCACTTCCAAGGTATAACCTGGGATGGGTTTCAAATCGATCTAGAGCGCAAAAACTGGGTTTTGTTGTTGAGAGATGAGACATCCAACGCACTCAAAGGATTTTCAACTCTGATGTTATGTCAAACAACTTTTTTGGGAGAAAAAATTAGTGTGGTATATTCCGGCGACACTATTGTTGATCCTAGTGCTTGGTCGAGTACAACACTACCACGTAGTTGGATTGCCGCCATCAATTTTCTGCGTCAACACTATACAGAAAATAAACTTTACTGGCTGCTAATTTGCTCTGGTTTTCGCACTTATCGTTTTCTCCCTACTTTTTGGCAAGATTTCTATCCGCGTTATGATGTTACAACACCTGCCGATGTTACAAATCTGATGGTGAGTTTAGCACGCGAATACTATGGTAGTTTATACCAAGAAGCAACTGGTATCGTCCATTTCCTGCATCCCCAAATTCTCTGTGAGGGGTTGATTGAAATCCCCACAGGAAGACAGACTAACCCTCATATCCAGTTTTTTGAAGAAATAAACCCCGGCTATCGATTAGGGGATGAATTAGTTTGTTTAACTGAAATTAACTATGACAATCTCACTCGTGCTGGAAAACGGATGTGGGAGTCAGAATCATCGTTACAATTTGTGCAAGATTGTGTTCTTATTTAATTTTTATGGTATCTACAAACCCACAATCAAACTTTAACAACCCGACACAATTTATAGAGGGATGGTACTGGACATTACCATCAAAAAAATTAAAGCTTCGTAAGGTAAAAGCTATAACTTTGCTAGGTAGAAATCTGGCAATTTATCGGGGAGTTAGTGGTCAGGTAGTAGCTATAGATGCTTATTGTCCACACATGGGCGCTCATTTAGCAGAAGGTAAGGTAGAAGGTGATGGAATTCGCTGCTTTTTTCATAATTGGAAGTATGACAGTCGCGGAATTTGTCTAGATGTTCCTTCTCTCGGAAAACCGCTACCTGTGTGTATTAAAACTTGGCACACGGCAGAAAAATACGGCATGGTTTGGGTTTGGGTGGGAGAGGAAAAGCCAAGTTCGTTGCCTTTTGTACCAGAATTAGAACAGGCAGATTGTGATTATATATTGGGGACTCGCTTTGTCAAAAACTGCCATCCTAATGTCTTACTAATCAATGCGATTGATGCTCACCATTTCAATACAGTACACAATTTACCTTTAGAGATTGTATTTGATTCTCAAAACCTCAACCCTAACGCTATTACCTTCTGCAATACTACACGGGGAGGAGATGATTCTTGGTTAATTCGCCTGATTCGTCCTCTATATCGCAACGAAGTTACTTATAGTATGTGTTACTGGTATGGCAGTACTGGCACTGTGACGCTAGGCCCAGATTTTCTGCATTTCTACATTATATTTACACTGAGGATGATAGAAGGTGGTAAAACTGAAGGGCAAACAATTCTTGTCACTCCCAAGCGTCCGGGATTTTGGGGATGGGTTTTAAATCGTGGTTTGTTACGATTAACTAAACAGGTTGGTAATTACTTCGCAAAGGGTGATACACAGGTATTTCAAACAATTCAGTTTGATTTAAAGACTCCTACTAAAGCAGATCAATCTATTCTGGAATTTATTCAGCACGTTAATCACCAGAAAGCTTTAACCTGGGGAAGTTGGAACACTGTTAATTATCCAAATATTCAAACTCTATCAACACCTAACCCTGAACATGGATTCAAAATATAACATTGTCGGTTTTGACCTACCGCATACAGATAATGATGACCGTTTACGACGGATATTAACAGCAGCATTAACTAATCAGAATAATTATCCTAATTACCCACAGTTAAATTATTGGGGTGCTGAGTTTTTCAATTTACATCAAGTCAAAATTTTTCAACAATCTAATATTAATGAGCAATCTACTATTCTGGAATTTTCTAACCGCAGTTTATTAGAAGAATCATATTTCATTGAAAAAGCAGGCGTTGGCTATATGGCAAAAATGGTACTGTTAGCAGAAACAGTTGAAGAACGAATGCTTTATGCATTGTTTACGACTGATGAAGCTATCCACCTTCACCAAATTAGCCATTTTTTACCAGAAATGGAAGTAACTAGCACGGACGATCCATTTTTGCACTTACTATCAGAAGTGGTTGAAAGTGCAGATAAAACAGTTTTATTGTTTGTGCTGCAAGTCGTTTTAGAAGGATGGGGTTTAAGCCATTATCGGCGTTTAGCAAAGGAATGCCGCTATCCAGTTTTAGCAGAACTTTTTGCGAGTTTTTTACAATCTGAATCCCGTCATCACGCTACGGGAACCACCTTGTTTAATCAAATTACTGTTTCAGCATTCAGTCAAACAACAATTCTCGATGTATTGGCACAGTTTTTGTTTATGGTACAGGTGGGCCCACAAAGCGTACTTGCAGCAATCGAACAAGTGAAAGGCCATCTGACGCGATCGCAAAAAATCAAAATTTTAGAAGAACTAGATACAGAGACTCATAGCGGAACGCGATTACAAATATTGCGATCGCTCATGGGAGGAAAATCAGCCCAGTCTATCCTGCAAAATTTAGAAGAACGTGGAGCTTTTCAACCCCTCCCCGCCCATCAATGTGTGTAATAAATATTAATCTTATCTCTGCGTGAAATAAAAACGGATATGGAAAAAACTATTTATCGCAAATTACAAATTAACCACACCCGCAATAAACAGCAAGATCATACTGCTTTAATGGATGAAGCTGCCACCAAGTTTCGCTATGAAGATTGTCAAAACGAGTATTGGAACCCAGAGGAATTTTCCCTGCTATATGGTACACCTTTATGGGAACAGTCTAGCCAACATCAGCGTATAATTTTGAATCAACTTTACTGGGTAGCTTACTACTCACAAATTGTTTCTGCTGAAATTGCAACTATCTTTTTCAATCAAACCAGTGCAGCCGGACTTTACGCCCAAGAAGATTTTCGCTTAATCTGCGATACATTAGATTTGGAATCTGCCCAAGAGCGATCGCACATTCACGCCTTCCGCACAATTGCCAAACAGGTTGAACAAGCGTTATTTGGGGAACTTCTCTTTACCTACCCCATGCGCGGCCCCTTTACAGAAACGATGGTTTATGCTGACACCAATGCGCTAAAAACTTGGTGGAAAAAAATTCAACTTCAATACTTTGGGCTGATTTCTGCGAATAATACTTTTTTGGCTTGTCAGTATTTCACGGTACGGGGAGTGCGGACAATAAACGGCAAGTTAGTACAGCACAAACTCAGCAATTATTATCAAAAACATTTGCATCCTGAAGCTGCTCCAATTCCTGCTAAAGTCTCCTATTATCACTTCATGGATGAAAGTTTTCACTTCAATAGTTCGACAATTATATCTCACGATGTTATCACTTGCCTTAAGCCACCAACTGCTTTTGAGCGACTGGTGGCTAATTTAGGATTGTGGGGATGTCAGCGCGATCATTTCCATTTTTCGGCTGCAATTAACGGAATTTTCTGGTACGATCCGGCGCTGTATAACAAGATTTATCGGGTGTTGCGATCGCCCATTTTTGAGATGAGTGACAAAGATGCTAAAGAAATGATGCGGCGTTGTTTTACGCAGGAGTCGGAAGGATTACAGCGCAGTTTTTCAACTCATCAAGAGGCGATGAAATCTTATCAGGTGTATGTTGAAAAACTCGATTATCTTTGGCAACGTAATCGGGATATGTCACTGATGGCTACTAATTCAATTTATCGATATTTGGCAACTCAAAAAAGGGCTTTTAAAGGTTTTGAACACCAAGAGGATTTGTTTTTATCTCACGCAGAGACGCAGCACTTCGACTACGCTCAGTGACCGGCGCAGAGAGGAATGGAAGAGTGTTGTTTAGGTAAAATTATTGCGTATTATGGCTGAATTATGTAAGATATCCTTTCCGGGAAGTGATTTTGTTGCTATCACTCTGGAATGTCATCAAAGTTTGTCTGAACATCTCACGATTCAGAATTCACCTATTTTATTTGGTTGTCGGACTGGACTTTGTGGCACTTGTTTGGTTGAGGTTATTGGTGATATTCCTCCTCCTCAACCTGATGAGCAGGAAATGTTGGAGACTTTAGCACCTAATAATCCTCATGCGCGGTTAGCTTGTCAAGTTGATGATGTCACAGTTAATATTGAAATTCGCAGATTGGAATGGTAACAAAATATCCGGTTAATAGGGAATTACATTTAAGGGACTTTTAATAATTAAATTATCCCATCCTATAAAGCTTGTCATCGCACCCAGTCTCAGCATTTAGTGGGAAGCCTGACATTCTTTATTCCTCTGTTTGAACCAACTCTAACCCGTCACGCCATTGTTTGCCTAATTTACAATTAGTTATTATAATCTTGAAATCATTTTTTAGTATTTCTCTGAAATTGGGAGTGTCTTGAATTCTAAGCTTCCAGTCCTCTAGCCAAAATTCTTTAGGTAAACGTTTAATAATATCTAACACTTTTTCTGCAATTTCATCACTGTCAAATATATCTAGTAAATCCATCTCCCAAAAATATAGTAAACGATCACTTATGTACTCATTGAAGGCATTAATATTAGCTTTCCTCATAAACTGATTATTTTTTCCAAAAAGTTCCGGGTAATTCCCTTTTACCGCTCTCCAGGTTGCACAAAAAAACTCTATCAAGGAATCTTCATCATTTTCAAGCACTGTAAAACACTTACGTATATATCGCATTGCTTGTTCTATTGCAGTAATTGGCACTAGCTGAGTTTCTTCTGTACTTTCTCTGTTATAAGACCATTCTAATAAATTTTGAAATGGGCTTGTTGGAGAATCGCTGATAAACTTAAGTATCAGTGGTTTATCACCATATTTGACACGCGCTAGTACAAGTCTTTTCTCAAGTTCATCTTCATTAAAATCTGCAACAATAGATTTGACATTTTCAGTTGAAACTCGTACTGCTTTATTATTTACCACAATAAACTGAAAAGCCTGTTCTTGAGGAGTAGCATCTATTAAACTGACAACGGTTATAGGTAAATCCTCTTCGTTGAAATCAGACATACCATACAGACGATGTTGCCCGTCTACAATAAGTGCTGGTTTAAGATATTCCTGCTCACTCTGTTCAAATGAAAATTCAATAATTCCCCAAGTGACTTGATTTTCCCTACAACCATTGAAGATATCTATATTTTTTTCTAAGGAACTATTTGCTTGAATAATATACTCGTTAATTTTTTGTCCTAGAGGTATAAAATTTGCTTTATTTGGGTCAAAAGCTATAAGTATACTGTTAGGAATTATATTAATTGAACTAGCTCCCATAAATTTTTTAACTGCATTAACTCTAGCTTGCCTTAGTACACGCTGCGCTCCTTTTTGGACATCTTTTATTCGTCGAATTCCTAGCCAAGATTTCAAATCTTTTGCTTGTGCATTAAAAACAAAAAAACGAGTTGCCTTCTCATCTGTGCGCTGTGATACTAAACTACCAAAATAACACCTGTGTTCTGTCATAACTATTTCGTTTTACTTGTTTTGGAATGTTTTTCACAAAAAATATCTATATTTAAAAAATGCCAGCTATCATTGGGATTTTTGCGTGCAAATTTTAACTTTCCACCAACGGATGATGTTTTTCCACAAATAGAACATTTAAATTCTCTTTTAGCCCATAATGCCAATTCATATTCCCTCTTCATTTCAGTCGAAAAATATTCATCGTTCTCATCACTTACGAGACATATCTTTTCATAATGAAAATCGCTAGCATCTATATAATCTGACTTTTTACTATTACAAGTTGAGCAAGCGACTTCAAGATTGAAATCATTACTTGCACCACCCATTGCTCTCGGCCATTTATGCTCTACTTGAACTAAGTTGTGTGATCTTTCTTTCTTTAAATCAAACTCTAGTTCGCTACCACATATATAGCAAGGCTTATTGTCATTTTTGGCTTTCTTTCTTATTTTATCTTTAGTACTGGAAGGAACTTCTTTTTTTCGCTTGTCTAAACACTCAAGAATTAAAACACTAATTCGTCCAATATGCTTCTCCTGGAAGTGCATATCATCCTTAAGAAAGGCTCTCAATTTAGTTATGAACACATCATTTTGTCTATTATCTTTTTCACCTTGCCTTTTTAAAAAATCAGCAGTTAATATAAGCCGTCGTAATAGATAATTTATCGTGCTATTGTAAACTAAATCTATCAATTCTCCATCAGCTTGCACAATATAGTCAATTTTTGAAATAAAGGAATTATCTTTTATATCAGCAGGGAAAAGCTCTTTCAGAACTTCTCTTAACTCTTCCCCTGGGTTAATTTCATTTTCATCCATAGTGTTTCGCATAAGCGGATTTTTTGGGTTTTATAGAAAACTCAGATGAACAAATTATTACTATTAATCGTAATACTTTCCTTATTCTGACTCGCTCATTAGCTCCTACATCTAAACTATGTTATTTTACTTTATTATTCATAATTAATCATGCTACTTTTACTACATGACTACATTGTTTTTCAACATTTCTTAACCACCTCATCAATAAAATAAATGTGCTGACCCCTAAACATCCTTAAGCACCTCTTCTAATGTTCTCTCCCCTCCACCACCCACCATGCAATTTGCAGATTTCTAGTACATTGTCGCACTCAGCGAACAGTTACAGCCTAACAAAGTATTGTCATGCACCGTTTTAGGAGAATGGTTAGCGATATTTCGCGGTGAAGATGGACAACCCGTAGCTTTGCGCGATCGCTTCATTTACCACTACCAATATTTTCTAACTCCCCTGGTGCAATTACTAAAATTCCCGCGCTGACAAATCCAGAGGCATCACGAGTTACGATCGCATCAACCCCATGTGCTATTCCACAAGCACACTGCACTGCATCCTCAAAATCTTGAAAATTAAGTGCGATCGCTCGTTCCAAAATTCCTCTATCGACCGCACAAATATGTAAATCTGTCAAAATTTGTGCAATTGCATTTTGAGCAGCGATCGCACCCGCTGCTTTGCGGACAATGTAATAGATGTTAGTAATTGTTGTTGCTGCAATAAACCCCTCGATTTCACCAGCATCAATTTTTGCAAACAGTTTTGCTGCATCCTCTACAAAAGGTTCTCGCTCTTGTAAAAAATCAAGCACAACGTTTGTATCAATTAAAATTCGCATTATTGATATTTTTCAGTCAGATAGTTAACATAATCTACTTCAACATCTTCGCTTGATATTTTTGTACCTTTTGCAATCCCTCGCAGTCGAGATAAGTTACCCTTTTTCAATTCAGAACTAGTTTCTTGCTGTAGCGACTCCAAAAGTATCTGCACTAATGTCCAGCGATCGCTAATTGGTAACTCTAATACCTGCTTTTGCAATTGTTGTAATGTCACGATCCTTTTCCCATCTGAGGTTATCTCATTTTTAATTGTAAATTAGCTCTTTTGGAATTTGATAGATACAGCAATGCAGTTCTAGCCAAGACATTGCCATAATTTAAATACGATCGCTCCTACCCACCATGCAATTTGCAGATTTCTGGTACATTGTCGCACTCAGCGAAGAGTTACAACCTAACAAGGTATTATCACGAACCGTTTTAGGAGAATGGTTAGCGATATTTCGCGGTGAAGATGGACAACCCGTAGCTTTGCGCGATCGCTGTTTACACCGCAATAGCCGTCTATCATCAGGTAAAATCTGTAACGATGCTTTACAATGTCCCTATCATGGTTGGGTATATGACGGCGTTGGAAACGTGATTGCTGTTCCAGCCGAAGGAGATGACTTCAAACCTTCCCCACAGCGTCGAGCCAAGTGTTACGCTACCAAAGAACAGGATGGCTATGTTTATGTGCGGTTAGCAGATACCCCAAGGGTTGATTTTGAACCCTTTTCTATGCCTCACTACGGAGAAATAGGATGGGAGACAGTGCGGGTAATTAACCGTTTTGCTAACAATGTTACTAATTGTGCGGAGAACTTTATTGATATTCCCCATACGGCTTTTGTTCATCCTGGTGTTTTCCGTACTTCCCGCCAACAAAAGTTAGAGATGACTGTTGAACGCTGTCATGGTTCGGTTTTGGTGGAGTATCGCAACGAAAACAATAATTTGGGATGGTACAGCCGTTTTCTGAATTTGCAGGGTGCAGAGATTAAACATAGCGATCGCTTTTATATGCCAAATATCACCTCTGTAGAGTATAAAATGGCACATAATCGCCATTTGTTCATTACCAGTCAATCTGTTCCAGAAACTGATAATTCAACTCTGGTTTACACCGATGTCACCTACAACTATGGTATCTGGAATAAGTTAGCACGTCCTTTTGTGCGGTGGACTGCTCAACACATTATCCGCCAAGACGTGGAAATTTTGGGTATTCAGGGGGAAGCGATCTCTAAATACGGGACACAATTTTATAATACGTCTGCGGACACAATTCATATATTTGTAGAGTCAATTATGGCAGCCATATCTCGTGGTGAAGATCCGCGTTTATTGCCAAATCAATCAGTAAAAGTTACATTTTGGGTTTGAAAATAATTCGTAATTCGTAATTCGTAATTCGTAATTAATCAGTGTGAGCAATTAAAGGTGGAAATAGTTAATTTTGCACACTTGCTAATTTTCGGTTCTTTTATCGGCTTAGTTGGTTGGACTATTAGCAATCAGGTTGGACGAACTCAACTCAAAGTTAAAAGTCGTGAAGATTGGTTGCTAGATAGTACAGGGTTAACGATTCAAGGAATTTTAATTCCCTTACTACAAGCGACTTTAGTTTATTGGCTTTATCAATATTTACTACCCACTCAACAAGGATATTTAAAATTATCATTAATTCCGACTTTTATTATCAGTTTTGTTGTGGTTGATTATTTATATTATTGGAATCATCGTTTATTACATACTAAATTCTTGTGGAAAGTTCATCAAGTACATCATACTGTTACTCAAATGGATGTATTAGGAACTTCTCGCAACACACTTTGGACAAGTTTGTTAATTATTTATTTATGGATACACACTTTGTTTTTGTATCTGTTAGCCGATCCTACAGGTTATGTACTTGGAGTAAGTCTAACTTCTGCCTTAGATTTATGGCGACATAGTAGCTTGATAATTCCTGAAAGTAGCTGGCTTTATCAATTTTTATCTTCTTGGCTAATCTTACCGCAGGATCATGCTTGGCATCATTGCCGCGAAATCCACAATTATAACTATGGGGCTAATCTGAAAATTTGGGATAAGTTACATGGAACATATTATGAAAGCGAAAAATTGCCATCTATAATTGGAATTCCTAGCTCATTAAACTTGTTTCAAAAACTTTTATTCCCATTTTCATGACAGTTCTAAGTAAAATTCTTTCGTTTTTTCCCGCCTTTATATTATTGCTAACTGGGGCAGCAATAGTCTACCTCGCCTATTCACCCAATATCTTCAGCATTCTGGCGGTGTTCCTTTCTATTTATGGGCTACCAGTGGTAGTTTACCGCTTGCATGAATGGTTTTATCCTGTGCGCGAAGGTATTAGTTATCTACAAGGTAAAGAATATAGTCCCTGGTGGGGTAGTCATCAAATCCAAGTAATTTATATTGCAATTCCGGTGTTGGAGGCAGTGCTGCGGTTGATTCCGGGGGCGTTTTCTAGTTGGTTGCGATTGTGGGGTGCTAAAGTGGGGCGAGATGTCTACTGGACAACAAGATTGGAGATTGCCGATCGCAGTTTATTAGAAATTGGCGATCGCGTCGTTATCGGGCATGGTGTCGGTATATATTCTCACATCATTAAACCCCGCAAGCAAAATTTAATGTTGTATGTCAAAAAAGTCAAGATTGGCAGCAATGTCTTTGTGGGAGCCGGATCTAATCTTGCTGCTGGTGTAGTCATTGGCGATGGTTCTTATTTACCAGTAGCCACCAAGCTTTATCCTAATCAAAAGGTGCAATAATGCGTCCGATTATTCAGCTTTTTGGGCAAATACTCGCCCCAACTGCGAGGCGATTTTATCAAGCTTTGGATAACCCAGAGTTAATGCAGACATCTGTACAAAGGGAGATTTGCGATCGCCTAATCAAAAGTGAGTATGGTAAAACTTTGGAGATTCATTCTGTAGACGATTGGCAGCGTGTGCCAATCGTAGATTATGATGCACTCGAACCCTACTTAAATCAGAAACAGCAGCAAATTTCCCTTACACCAGAACCCATTTTGTTCTATGAAAAAACCTCTGGTAGTAGTGGTGCGGTAAAATGGATTCCTTATACTCAATCTTTGCGGCGATCGTTTAATCAAATGTTCTGCGTATGGGCGCATGATTTGATTGTACATGGCCCAAAATTTTCCACAGGCAAAATTTATGCTTGTATCTCGCCGCAATTAAATGTAGCTGATAGCCAAACCTTACAGGATGATTTAGATTATTTAGATGGCTGGTTGCGTTGGTTTTTGCGTCCCTGGTTGGTGATGCCAAATAAACTTAATCGGCTGTATGACGCGAACTTGTTTAAACATCAACTGGCTTTGGCATTATTAGAGGCTGAGAAATTAGAAATTATTTCTATTTGGAGTCCTAGTTTTCTGCAAGTACATTTAAAATATATTCAAGAAAATCAGGATTTATTGCGAAGAGAATTACACAACCGGATTTCACATCATCGGCTGCAACTCCTGTGCGAAAGTAATATTCCCTGGATGCAACTCTGGCCAAATTTGAAGCTGATTTCCTGCTGGGATAGCGCCAATGCAGCAGATCAAGCGCAAGGATTAAGATTAAAATTTCCAGATGCATTAATTCAAGGTAAAGGACTACTAGCAACGGAAGCCCCAATAACGATTCCCTTGATTGTCGCTGGGGGATGTGTGCCAGTTCTGGATGAAGTGTTTTTCGAGTTCGAGGATGAGACTGGTTCCTTGTATGGTTTACACGAACTCAACATTGGCAAGGAATACACGATTATTTTATCCCAGAAAGGCGGATTGTATCGTTATCGAATTGGCGATCGCATCCGGGTAACTCATTACTATCGCCACACTCCCTGTTTAGAATTTCTCGGACGACATCAAGCCGTTAGCGATTTGGTGGGTGAAAAGTTGCAAGAAACCTTTGTAAATAATGCTCTTATTAAGTTGAACTTGCAAGAAACTAATTTTAAAAGCTTGATGCCGATTGCCGATCCTCCACACTATATTTTATTACTAGATTCGGCAAAAGAAAGCCCAGAAATTATCGCTCAAGAACTGGATCTGGCTTTATCGGAATCACATCATTACAAGAGAGCGCGATCGCTCGATCAACTTGCACCACCACAGGTTTTAATCTCTAGTCAAATTCCTCAAGTGTTAGTTTCTCATCGTATCCGCACTGGAAGTATTTGGGGAGGTATTAAGCATCCAATTCTTGCGAAATCACCCATTAGCGCTGAACTTTTACAAGAATTGAAGTTGGAAATTATCCAGAAATAGCTTACCAAGTACTAGAACACCAATTCAGTAATCCTGGAAGAACCTCTCCCCCAACCCCTCGACCTTGGCGTAAGCCTGCCGTTAGGCATAGCAGAGAGGGGAGTTTGGCTCCCCCTTCCCTAGCAGGGAAGGGGGCTGGGGGGTTAAGTTTTTAATTACTGAATCGATGCTCTAGTACAGCACGACGTAAATAAACTACCCATTCGAAATGTCCGAAACCATAGCAAAAACGTAATTACAAATTAATTTACCGTAGCGGTAGCGAGTCCGCCGGGAGCAATTAAATATGTTCTTGTTGGCTGCTCCTGATCTGCATCGTAGCCATCAAAACCAGGACAATTGCCAAAATCAACGCGGCATTTCTGAGCATTGAATTATCAGAGTGCTTGAGTGCGATCGCCACAAGTGCCCAGAGTATTACTCCTGTATAAGCGATATCTCGACGCTGGATGACAATAACTGCTGCAACTGCTGTTGCGATCAATAACATGATGAGAGTCCATATTACAGCAGAAATTCCCCAACCATTCCACCCCTGAAAAGACAAGGCACACGCTACGTTGACAATGGTCGCCACGCTAATCCAGCCTAGATAAATGCTGATAGGAAAGTGAACACACCATTTCTTGAGCCGAGGTACACGCTTGTTGCCAATTTCTAACTGCACATAAACAGCAATCAGGGGCAATAGAATAAAGAGCATTGCAATTACAGAAAGCGCAAAAAGCCGAGACAAAAACAGATAAACCCAGATACTTTGAGCAACACAGGCAATCACCAACAGATAACCTGTCTTACGAAAATCAGGCTCATGTCGTTGTTCAGGTAGAGCTTGGTATACCCCAAAAGCAAACAACCCAAGGTAAATCAGACCCCAGATAGCAAAGGCGTAATTGGCAGGGATAATCAGGACATTTTTAAATAAAGTATTGGAAATTTCCCCTATACTGAGTCCATTGAGCGGAAAAACGTTCGATACTACATTGATAATGAAAGCACCAAAGATTGCAGCCAAAGTAACAAGCTGCCGCCAAAAATCCCGGTAATTGCTAGAGTTGGACTGCTGCATAGGATATTAACTCATATCTTTTATGCTTTTAGCTTACATCTGAAAAAGATCGATGCCTAAGGCACAAGAAGTCAACGAGGATGCGTGACCATATTCTCTGTGTCAACTGGAGCACTCTACCTGTTCTAATGCTGGATCGACCAAAATCACCGTTTTAGTCCCTAAACCTGTAATCAAATGAGTATATGTACTTATTTATGGTTCAAAGAATTGTCGAAATAACATGATGCATAACTCTAGATGAAATTGTTTTATTATCTAGATGTCGATCAAAATAGACTTGTCGCCTAATAAACTTTTTGAGTTTTTCGAGCGAGGCAGAACAAGGGTTTCAGATACTAATTTTTTATAAACCGACAAGTCTAATGAACTTATGTAATATTTGAGCTTTCTCACAAGTTCCTCACAATCTTTACCTAACCTTTGAGTAAAGCTAACTCAATGGTAGAGGTATGACCTTTATCCTCTCAAATACATAATTTACCGATACCAAAGGATTTTGATTAGCTGACTTGTGATTTCTTCGCTCAATTTTATCGAGTTCAAGAGGAATGAAAAATGAGTTTAGAAACTTACCAGAAAGAAGTAGAACACCTGGGAGAATCGCAGGGTCTTAAAGACCACGACCACGATCTGGTTCACGATCTCAGTCGAAGACTCGATGCCCTATGGCGGTATGACCAATATTTTGCCAATGCTGAGGGGTATGATTCAGTACAAGCCTTTTGGAGAAAGGTTAAGGAACAAGAGAAGCAAAACATAGTGGAGTTAAAGAAACTACTCTCGGAACATATTAGGCTTGGTGATTTCTAGGAGTGTTTTCAAAAAGCCTCAATAAAGCTACTTTTCCTCTTATTAACTGAGGAGACAGTTATTTTCAGAGGGGGCTAAAGGCTTTGATCTGTTCAAATTCTTTAGCCCGTTTTTGTATTTGGTTGCCAATGCGATCGCAAATTCCTCCCGTTACGATTAGTTAATTGTTTACTTATTTTGGGGTTTGATAGCGATCGCACTTCCCGGAATTTGGAATGATCGAGTGGGCAAGGAAGAGTCACCTTGCTCCTGGTGGGCTTTCTGCTCTAATTGCTGTAATTTTCTAACTTTGTTGCCAGTTTTAAGTAGCAGCTTATACTGTTTCCAACCAATCAAAAATTTGGGCTAACTGATCCAGTGTTACCAGCCCATATTGCCAGAGGGTCATAGCTAGAAAGTTGGGGGTATGCTCACAATGCCGCAAAGCAAGAGAAATTGCTCCACCAGAAATACCCAACTCTTCTTCTAAAAAATGCACCAATTGATCTGTAGCTTTCATAGCCATGTTAAACAATGTTAATTAAGTTTTATTTTGTCCCGGCAATGCTTTTAGCATTTTCTTATTTATGTAGCTAAACTTAACAATTAAATTAATCTTTGGGAACTAACAAGCAAATACGGTTTACCGTACTCAAAGAATTAACACCACTCGAAAGGAGAAAACTTTAGCCTTGCGGCTCAGTAAATCAGTAGGCATTGGAAAAATCTCTAGTTGATGTAATTAAGTCATTTGTGGAGTTATTACACAACAGTCAGTTGCTATTCCAGATAATTGAGTTGAATTTTTTCAACCTGTAAATCTTATCGGACGTTTACTAGATAGTCGCACTACTCTACTAAAGCCAGACGTTAGTTTGAGAACGTCACCGCGTCTCTACACACCTAAAATTCTCGCTTGGTAAAAAACTTGACAGCGAAGTGTATTTATAGTATATTTGTACTATAAATACACTTAAGTGTTGCATAAAACTTTAACACTCCCGACTACGCCAACAGGAGAGCACAAAATAAATGAAGCTATCTAAGGTAGACTTGAGCAGTTTAATAGCGATCGCTCACTCTGATGGATATTTGCAGTTGTTGCTCGATCGAGGCGACGAACTAGAGTTTTTGGAAATACCGGCACCGATACAAGCTTATGAAGGATTGCAAGAACTGAACGAGGTTATCGCCGAAACGACTGCACTACCTTTTGAAGAGGAACCAATTGTCATGCTACCAGTTGTCTCCTCAATGGCTATGGCTGTAGGCTACGATCGCGACGAACATATTTTGCAAGTTGAGTTTCAAAGTGGGGCTGTTTATCAGTACTTAGGCGTAGATGAGGATACTTGGGAAGATTTACATTCCTGTGACTCAATTGGCAGCTTTTTCAATCAAGAGATTAAAGGCAGATATGACTGCGATCGTCTAGATCAAGCAGATTATACTATTGACTAATAATTGTATGTAGGGTTTTCAATAATTCTTGCGTTGTGTAAGGTTTAGCTAAAAAGGCTGTGTGTTCACCTGTTTTGTCGATTGGAACTTGTTCACTTGTTGCCAGTCCACTTACTTACAACAATAAGTTGTCTAATTACCAAGCGGCTAACAGTTTGCAGTGCTTCCACCTGTTTGGGACTGATTTGGCGGGGTATTAATTATACATTACTTTACATAGTTTAGATTTTCCTTGCCCACTTAATTTATGGAAAGAGATTTTTAAGCCTTGATTGCTTTTATCCTAAGAAATACTTGTTTTGCCTAAAGCATTAACAAGAGCAACTAAACATACACCAGCAGCGTTTTGTTCAGAGACAATAGAAAAAGCCCACATAATATGAACGCAGTTATGACGACTACACTTACCTCTGCTGTTAAACCAAGAGCCGAAGATAGTTTTGCCATTAGCTTTGCACCATTGTCTCTTGAAGAAATCTATGCCAAATCTGACGATCCAGCCAACGGTGCCGTGGTTGTGATGAGTGGCGTGGTTCGTAATCAAACTGATGGTAAACCTGTAATTGCTTTAGAGTATCAAGCTTACGAGCCTATGGCATTACAGATATTTTATCAAATTGCTGCTGATATTCGCTTATCTACGTCTGATGTGAATCGGGTAGTGATTCATCATCGCACCGGACGTTTGCAAGTTGGGGAAATTAGTGTTTTAGTAGCAGTGGGTTGTCCTCATCGGAGTGAGGCGTTTGAAGCTTGCCAGTATGCTATTGATACCCTCAAACACAATGCGCCCATATGGAAGAAAGAACATTGGCAAGATGGTTCGAGCCGTTGGGTAAGTATTGGTGCTTGCGAAACATTAGGAGAAAATTGTTAAGATTCCTGAGCTATTTTCTTCAAAGAAGTGCAATCTCTTGAAAAGGCAGTGATTCATTCAGCAATTAGCAAACTGATGTGTTCATAGATATAGCTCGTGGTAGACATCACTAGTTGCTGGATGACACTTTTTTAACTACAGTTAACAAGTAGAGTCCCATAATATATTTATTATTAAATATTATTTAAATAATGAGTTTTCAAAGTTTATTACCATACACGGATTAATACTACTATAAGTTTATTCTCGGCTACGGTTTATTTCTTCTACTCTCTACCCTGATAAGTATTATTTAATAAGTTTCATTAACCTATTTTTTACTAAGTACTTTTGAATTAAACTAGTAACTTGATTGTTGTTTAATTATTAGTATGCAAAAAAAATTTGGTTATATTAGTTTTTTAATTTTCATAGGAACTTTTATCCTATTTATCTTTAGTAGTTTAAGACATTTTTTATTTAAATCCAACGCTCTTGATTTAGCTCTTTTTGACCAATGGGTATATTTAATCAGTCAGAATCTACCACCAATATCTTCTTTGTTTGGATTTCATGTGATAGGCGATCATGCAGCTTTTATACTATACCCTATAAGTTTACTATACAAAATTTATCCCAGTGTATATTGGTTGCTTTTAATTCAAGCTTTTGCTTTATCGGTTGGATGTCTACCTGTTTATTTGTTAAGCCTACAAGCTGGATTATCTATACCTTATTCAAGAACAATTACTTTTTCTTATCTACTTTATCCTACTTTATTTAATAGTAATTTTTTTACTGATTTTCGTCCAGAAAGCATAGCAGTTCCTGCATTATTGTGGGCAATATGGGCGGCGATAGAGAAGTGTACTTATCAATTATTTTTTGCTATTGGTTTAGTTTTAATTTGTAAGGATAGCTTAAGTTTAACTGTAATAGCTTTTGGTATTTTTTTGTTGTTACAGCATAGAAAAGTCTATGGATTAGCTTGTAGTTTAATAGGGCTATTTTGGTACATTTTCACTATTGGTTATTTAACACCACTTTTAAGAGGTGGTCCAGCAGGGGGAGTTGTTTTTTATGCTTCTCTTGGTAGTACTCCCAAGGAAATAATCTTTAATACTATTAGTAATCCTAACTTAATTTTAGGAAAGTTTTTTTCTCCTAATGCATTATTTTATTATTTCCTTCTTTTATTACCAGTAATTATTGGATTACATTGGAAGCAAATAGTATTTGTAATACCTGCTTTACCAATGTTTTTATTAAATATTATTTCTGATTATGCACCACAACGAGATTTAGTTCACCATTATTCATTACCGATTTTCCCTTTTATTATTGTATGGTTAATACATTCTATCAAAGAGTATAAACAAGAAAATAAAAAGCATTGGTTGAAACCTAAGACATTAATAGTTTCTGCTACTATTTCTTTTTTGGTGTTAGCTAAATATGATTTTTTTATAACACGTTATTTACCAAATATATCTAATCTACCTTCTCTATATAATGCAGTAAGTTTGGTTAAAACTAAGGAGAGTGTTTTAACAACATTTAATATTGCTCCCCATTTAAGTAACCGTCAAAACATTAAGTTAATTAATAAAGATTTGAAATTACAAAATGGTAATGAAATTTTTAATTATATACTTATAGACTTAAATAATAATAATTTTGACTTTAATTCCAATTTAGTACTTCAGCTTAGAAGTAATTCTACTTACAAACTTATATATCAGTCTAACGGCGTTTATTTATTTAAGCTACCTCCAATTTAAGAACACATGCCTAGAAAATTAATGCCACAGTATAGTAGCTTTTTAGTATTAATCAAAATTTCACCTTTTGAACTTTAAATTTCTCAGAAGATAATAATATAGCGGTTCTTGTTTACGTGAGGTACACCCCTAGGGGCACGGTACTGCCCATTGGTGTCAACTTAACGTGAAAGCCAGTCTAGAAGCAGCTTTTAGATATTGTCTCGTTCCCAGTCCGAGACTGGGAATGGCATCTTGCTGGCGGCAGAGCCGCAATTGAAGTGCATTTCCAGCCTCTTGCTGGAAACGAGATTTGAAAAGGCTTTTAGCTTAAGTTGTATGGGCACTGCCGTGCGCCTACACCTGGCGATATAATCTTGTACCGCATCTGAGTGGGAACCGCTATATCAACAACAAAGTGTCTTTGGGCAAATACTGTGATTTACTTTTAGTTCAAAAACGAACTGCGGTAATTTGCAATGTGTTTTTTGATTTGCATGAAAAATTCGCAACTTTTTTATTTGTCCAAAATCTAAACCAAATAGTAATGTCTAATTCCCAAACACCTACTTAACAGAAATGTTTAATTTTTATTAAAAATATTTAAATTTGCAAAACAACAATTTTTGTTGCATTTGTTTACATAAACTCCATGACTCTATTGAGGTTTGTAAATATTTTGTATTTCTACAAGGAATATTCCTTTAGACTGATCTTCAACTGAAAAATGTGGGGATAAACACAAATGCATTCGTTAAATATTTTTTGTCACGAATTTGTAGTTGCTGTTTCCTGTGTAGCTTGCATTATTGGACTGCTGTTACTGTGGGATGGTAAGCAGCAAAAAAATGATGTGGAAGAAACAGAGCGGATTCTATTTAGAATGAGCTTTAGTTACTGGCTAGTTTACTGTCTAGCCTTTGGCATAGAAAAAATAGTTTTACCCGACTGGGAATCTGTGCTCATGACTTTGAGAATAACTACGGCTCTGTCATATTTTTTAACTTTTTCTTGCATTCTCAGTCTGCCACTACACAAATTTGCAGTCCACCGTGTTGAGGAATAGTCGTGGAGCATGAGGCATTGGAAATTGGATATGATTAAGATTTCATAGCGATCGCTAATGCCGTTTCTAGTTCTGACTGCGCCAAAGGGGTTAAAATAAACACTTCCTGTACCGTCTTCCCCTGCCGTGCAATTACTTTATAGCCGCCGCGAATCGGTACTGAAACACGCAATTGCATTTTCGGGCAATGACCTTTTACCCGGCCAATGACTCCCGGCGTCACGGTTTGAATGCAATCCTGCTGACAAAGACGTTCTAAAATGGGGATAAGACCATCAAGGTGTGTCGAGTGATTCCAAACCAGTCTGCCAGCTTTTTGCGTTCGCGTAGCGTCTCGTAGAGAAGCTGCTCGGAGGGAATCTGCGGTGGGTTTGCCCATAATAATTAAGCTGCTTCTAGAGGTGCCATTGTCAAACCTGCTCGGCGCAGCTGCTGATGATAGAGTTCCGCAGGTTCTTGGGGACCAACCCAGACGATCGCTTGACCTTCATAGTGTACCTGATTAGTCAGATCCCACGCGCGATCGCCACTCATCCCTGGAATATATTTCATCAAACATTCAGTCACGTGTTGGAATGTATTAAAATCATCGTTTAATACAATCACTTTGTAATTCGGATAAGTCTTACGGGTAACTTGATCAGACTGTTTCGGAGCTATAGTTGGTGCTGTGGCCATCCCATAGACATCTGCTGAAAATATCGTAACCATAGAACAATTAGTCAAGAGTATTTTACAAAACTACATTACAAATAACTAGTTTAGTCCATTGTCTGGGGACTGGAGATTTGGGAGTTGGGAGTTAGAGATCAGCTATTGTGTATGGGGAAAAATTTAGTCCCCATACCCATGCCCAATACCTAATGCCCTACCGCCAATTATCCCAGTTTTCGTTAAAAATTGATGTATCGGGGAAGGCGGTGGGGTTGCCATTTTTTTGTAAAAGCCGTTTGAGCGCTTCTAATTGT
Source organism: Nostoc sp. UIC 10607 (assembly GCF_047228265.1). Taxonomy (NCBI): domain Bacteria; kingdom Bacillati; phylum Cyanobacteriota; class Cyanophyceae; order Nostocales; family Nostocaceae; genus Nostoc; species Nostoc sp. UIC 10607. Next base: position 92,188 of record NZ_JBIQNW010000008.1, read on the forward strand.
GGCTCTTGTTTGGGTAAGTCATCGACTAGTTGGTAGGGTGCGATCGCATTTTTGATGGCAAAACTAGCAACAGTTCCCGCCGCTGCGCCAGCCGACCATTCAAAAGAATGGACTCGATAGGCAGCAGCGGCAATATGACTGGTACCAATACTTTTGCCTCCTACTAGCAAATTGTCAATTTTCTGGGGAATCATTGCCCTCAGAGCAATTTGGAAGGGATAAGCAAGGCCTGCACCACGCCTTTCACCTGGACGTTCTATATTACCAGGGGCTTCTGGGGGACTATTCACCATGCAAGGATGGAAATCGATAGCGTAGTGACCAATACCCACAGCATCGGGAAAGATGGTAGAACGAGTCCGTCGCATTGCTTTGTCTGGTGAAATCCCACCGCTAATTACAGATGTGGCTTCCAATCCTGATAGTGCGGCTCTTAACTGCCGATACATATCTGCTGGTAGAGTTTTGCGGTAATACTCATCATTGTAATCTCGCCGAGATATATCAATTTCCCAAATAGTAAAACCTCCAGGTTGTCCCCAACTTGGGCGGCCAATGATGCGGCGTCCCTCTCGCATATAGGGATATTTCGATAAGCCATGTGCTGTGCCCATTGGGGAATTTAACCCGGAAACAAAGCGGTTATTAGTTCGCTGCTGCTTTACACCCTCCCCCAGCTGGGAATCTGTAGTTCCAGCTACTAACCAGTAATAGTATGAGAGGGCATTTTCTTCAGCGTTGCGGAGGGTTTCTGTTCGCAGTCCTCCCATCCAGCCCCCTGGTTTTAACTGCCCAGTCCCTTGTAACTGTTGGCGACTGTAAACTAAGTTATCTTTGGCTGTTCCGGGGCGGTAGTCGTTACCCCAAGTCCAGTTTTGCATGGAGATGTCCCCTGGTGTCGCAGCAGTAAAACTTACACCACCGAATTTTGCTGGTTTCCCTTTGTTTGGACTCCAAATGCGACGATAGGTAAAAACTAAATCAAAGTTAGCCAGTCGCGTTAATTCATAGCTGAAATATGGTGCGTATTGTAAATAAAATGGGGGCATCGTCTGCGGTTGCGGTTCCTTGGTTGCCTCCATTGCAAAGGTGTAGGTAAAGCCTTGAGGGCAATAAGGGTCATTGTTGGCGCTGGAAGCCGAAGGTTCCAGGTAGGAACGGGCATCAATGCCTAATCGGTAGGGGACATCAGCAAGGGCGATAATTTCTCCAGTTTCGCTCGCGTCTACAACGTACCACTTAGGAGCATCCCCTTTCGCTGCCTTGGGGAGGAAACGGAGAATAGTTTTGGTAAATCGAGACGAGTTTTCGTAGCGATAAGCATCTTCAATACTTTGAGATAAAGTAAAAGTATTGAGAGGTGGTGCGCCTTTTGGTGGTTGATGTTGGATAGCGATCGCACTATCAATTATTTTGCCATCAGCAGCAATTTCTAAGTCCTTAATTACCGTGTTGGGAAACCATTGCAACTTCCCTTTGCCTTGCTTCTCAGCATCTTTGAGCATCTGGACTAAAATGGTGTGAGCATCGCGGGGAAGAAAGCAGGAGTCACTTACCCAACAGTCACCGGGGTTAAGTTCACCGTATTTGCGCCCAATCCGGTTTCGCAATTCTAGGTAGCCGCGAGAATAGAATTGGAGAGATCGCTGAGTTGGGCGTTCGTCTAACGCAGATGTCCCTTGAGAAGAAATTTGTCCTCCCAGCCAGTCAGTAATTTCCGTGAGACAAACCGTTCGCCCTGCTAGTAAAGCCTCATAAGCTGTAGCTACGCCAGAGAGTCCACCACCCACAACTAAAATCTCGCAATTGACATTTTTATCTGGGGTTCTCGGTGGTGTGGCGTTCGCTCCATCAAATGCAACTAAGGTGGATATGAAATTGAGACTGATCAGCGATGTCAAGCTATAAGCTACTTTGTGTCTGCGCTTCATGGTTAAAAAACCGCTCCAAATCCTGTGTCACCTTGTAGAAGGTAGCATCCAGGAAATGATCATCACAAGTTTATAAGAGTAAATATATTTAAATACAATTTTTACACTTAAAATACTGAGTACGCAGGCTAAATTTACCCTGAAGTTATTAAAGCTGAGTTAAAAGTGCTGATTACTGAGTACTTTTTTCCTCATCTATGAGAAACATTGATTCAGACTTCTACACCAAGGATGCATAAGTGATCTTTGATTAATTGTTTGCCTAAATGCATTGGATATGGTGGATGAATATTACCCATTGACCACGCTGGTGAGATTCGTAAGTAGTGTGGTACTCGGCAAAGTGACTTTAGGCTTTCTTCTGTTTTTTGAAAATCCGAACGGATGAAGAAGGGAAGCATTTCTAACATCTGCTGGTGCTTGAATGCGATATTTGCACCGTATTCGTCATTTTGAGAATCGAGCATATAGAGTTCGCGTGCTGTTGAGGTATCTTGGCCTTTTTGTGTTTGCGGTAATCTTCCAATAGAGAAGTAATGCAGCAACTCAGGTACAGAGGAATCGTGAAAACCACTTAAGTGAATTAAATCTCGTGCTGGAGAATTCTCATTCCAAGCTTGTCGATTGGTGATGTATTGAGTTGTCTCGTTGCCAGTGCGGAAGCGAATTATTCCAAGCAGGTTCCTAAGTTGGTTATGGTCACGAGGATATACACAAGCATGACCTGGGACATGTTGAAAGTCTAAAACATCCCGGTTTGCAAGGAGATATTCATTTTTTAGTTGAAACCAAGCTTGGCCTCCATTTTCCTCACCACGCTCGTTACGCCATACATCGGCTTCGATTAAGACAAGAGTCGGTTTATCACCCACTTGAGTTAGTACATCCGCCGCAAATTTTGCAAGTTCTATTCCCTTCAACTGAATTGTTTTAAGATAATTGCGATCGCACCGTACCCGTGAGAAAATTTGTCCCAGTGCAATCCCTGCCTGTGCATAAGGAATCCAATTGTTAGAATTGGGAAATAATACATCAACTGCACCAGTTGCCCTTAGACGAACAGCAAGGGCATAGTGAATATTATCTTGTCCTTGAGTAGCTTTTCGGCGACAAAGGGCAATTACATCTAAATTTTGGGCGATTTCCTTTGGTATTCCTGCCCGTTCATAGACTTCTGAGGGCAGTCCATAGAGTACCCCAACTTGGCGTAGGGTTATATCGAGTACAGCATTCAAAATACGTCCTTCTGTCTTTTTGCTGTAAGATGGCGATGTATCTGTGCTTTCATCTTCTTTGTCAGATGATTTTGGTCTAACTGTTTGCACCATTTGGGAACCGATTTTTTCTAACACACAAGCTTCACGAACTACTCTATAGATGCTTTGTTTGGGATGAACTCCCTTCTTTTTTGTTTGTCCAATTTCAACGATCGCAAAACAGTAAGGCTTAGTAGTAGGGTCAATTAAAGCAGTAACCTCATGCTTCAAAAAGTCGCGCCATGCATCGAGTTTTATTTGATGCTGCTTGCGTATTTGTTTATCAAACTCTTGACCATCTTTAAGTGCGAGTCCGGCTGTGTCGAGTGGTTTCAAGAGATTTGGATCGTTAATCCACACAGATGATACTTTGATATGCTCTGGAAAATCTTCTCCTTCATTGAGCAGGAAAGCATCACGCAATGTCTGGCAAGTTACATCATAGGTATCTCGTTCGCGCCACAGAATAAAAAGATGTATGGGTTTTCCTTGCAATGCCCGCTCAATAGCATCAGCAATGATCGTTTGTCTTTCTTGACGACGGTTATCTACACGTTGCTTAATTTCTTTTTCAGTCAGCTTTTCTTTTTGTTGTTTTGTAAAACTTGGAGGTTGAGAAATATATTCGTAATCACGCATCGCCAAGGGTGTTTTTTGACCAGATGGAGCAGGAATATCAGATTGCATTGGATTATCTGATATTAAAACACCGTTTAGAAGCTCTAACACTTGAGCAACGATATCACCACGTTCCTGTAAACTAAATCCTGGTTTAATACTATGTCCTCGTCCTCTTTTATGGTTTTCATGTTCATACTTATATCCTTCAGCATGAACTAAATAATATTCATCTCTATTCCAGTTAGAATGATTATCTAAATTGCCGTATATAAAAGGATTGCAACGAATGTTATCGGTTGTTTCAAGGGGACGCGCTTTGAATGCAGCTAGCAGATTTGGTAATTGAAATTTCCACAGATTACTATCTTCTCTTCCATTGTTCTCAATGGTAAGACGTATCAAAGTTGAATCTACTTTGTAACCAGATAAACGTTCCTCATTCATCCCCATCAGGACGGAGATATCACGGCCATAATTAGTTTCAATTAATGGCTCATGAGCATATCGTTGGCAACTTAAATGCAAAAAAATCCACGGTTGAAGCTTGCCATTTTGGTTGAATCGCCCTGCTTGAGTCTGAACGCGAAAATCCAAGCGATAGACAAAATAACCTTCCCTTTCGTTGCCATAGTCATCTGTGTACAGTGCCGGAAATGGTTGACTGACCAAGAATAGCCCAGTACGACCTGAGCCATCGCCTTGTACCTTGCGCCACTGGATTTCTTGCTCTCTTTGCCCGGAGCGAATAACACATTTTTTTTCATGCAGCAATGTTGCTAAGAAACTAGGAATGGCTTGGTATCCCAGTCCTTTTTCAGCATTGATGTTTTGAATGAGCGTTTTTGGAGTAATAGGTTGCCAATCCCAATTAGTGGGAATTATGACCATATTTTCAAGGAAGCGATCGCAAACACTATTTACCTGATCTGTTTTACCCTTACCATCAAATTGCTTTGTTCACTCCTGCGCCCAAATCATCACTAACTCATGTATTTGCTCAGGAGTTGGAACTCGCAACGGATTTTCAACTGTTCCTACAGCTAATGCTCGATAATCACCTGTACCAAAGTATTCAAAACCATGTGTCAACGTTGATGCACAGGCAAGCAATCCATTGTTTAACTGTCGATATGGTATCCAGACCTTTTTCTTGCCATTAGGTGAGAGAACTTCTTCCATACTGTTACGAAAGTCCGCAACAATTTCTGCAAATGGAAACTCAAGTATCGCAATTTCTAAATCTGTAAGAGCATCTTCTGCAAGATTCATTCTGGCAGGTAAGAGAATAGGAGATTGCACGTCTTTTTTAGGCATTATGAATTCCTTTATACAAAAAATTTACCAATGCAGGTCTTCGATTCCTTCCAGTGCATCGGCTAGAGGCTTGTAAAGCGCGTTTCCCACTGTGTTTTCTTCACTGGCGTAGTCGCAGATTCGTAGAAGCATCGCAACCAGAAGACTTGTCTCTTCTGTATCTAGTTCAGATAATTCTGGATCAGCTTTCCTTGCAGCACTCTTGGGTGCCCAAGCTGCATCGACAAAATAACCACGAAATGGGACACCTCCACGCAAAAGACGACCAACGGCTTGAATAACTAATCCAGCAGTAGTTGCAGCAAGATCGAACCGTGGAAAAGCAAGTAATTCCTGATTATCGCGCAGGGTTTTATAGTAAGAACGTTGCTCAACCGATCGCCAGTAACGCGCCGCTAGTTGGCGCACCTTTTCAGCACGTTGTACAATTCCGTCTCCTTGTTGCCATGCTAGAAAGTCTGCTCTATCTGCCCACTCTAAAGCACGACGGTTCATTTCTTGGGCGATCGCTTGTGTATCATGTGGATGTGGATATGGACGAGTCAGAAAGTAAACAGCACCAAATGCAGCCTTACCATTTGCATTCAAAATATTGAAACCACGCCCGATTGCATTCATAGGAGCAACAAGAATCTTTCCTTTAATTTGCCCAAAAGTTTCAATATCTGCACGATTGAGCGCACCCTTATCAGGTGGTTTGACAAATTTCGCTAGCTCATCAAAGTTATCTTCCGTGTATGTATCTACATTGTCACGAACTAGGTGATAAACAACGTCCTGCTTACTTGACCAGCAATTGCGAATTTCGTTTGCTGCCCAACGAGCTTGATCGTATGAGTTGACTAGTAAAAGAAGGCGATCGCGATCCCTCCAATGGTTACTTAAATCATTTTCGCCAAGATGTTTTAATTCTCTGAGTTCTTGCCCCAAATGACCTGTACCGTTACTACCAACAAGCGATCGCGCTATTTCCTGAAACAAGCCCATTTTCTGCCGTTCGGGACTACCAGAAATGCGGAGAGGTTTTTTCTTTTGGTCAAATTGGGGAAGAAATTTGAAGTGGCTTTGAGCGATCGCATCTCTCGCCCCCTGTTCTGGCATTAAAACACCCTGCGGATTACCAACGTGAAAGCTGGTAGAATCTGGTAAGTAGGATGTTCCAGAAAGTGCCAGCACATTGGGGCCACGTTGACCATTAAAATCTGTTAATAAACGATGAAAGTTTAAAATGTAGCAGCGTCCAATATTGGTGTAGGCAAACAACGTTAGCGCATTATTGCTGCCATATCTGGATCTTTTATCGTCATCATTTCCTCTGGAGTAATAAGTGCCAAACTGTCGTCCTGTGGGAGGCAATGGCAAAATATTCAACATTGCAGCAGGCATTCGACCATGCGGTGATTCGTCGTTGATTGATTGAGGTCGGTTGTGCCATTCATAGAAGACAATTCGAGTGTGCCGATCTAAAAGAGCGATTGTTAGCGCAAATTGGAGGCGATAAGCCAAAGTTTCAATAGTATCTACTGGATCTAGCTCATCCCCGTTTGGTGAACGTCGCTGTTGTTGAGAACTTTGATTGCGATTCTCCAATTCTGTTCGCAGTTGCGCTAAACACTGTTCTGTATTTGGGAAAAATTCGATAATCCAGGCTCTGCAATCTCTGTAGATATTCTCATCTGAAGCACTTTCTCCAGTACTATTGATTTCTTGCATAAGACGCGCCAGACGAAAGACTGGATCTCGGTTTGGGTTAGATGAAGGCTGCATCCGCAACGGATCATCCTCGTTGAGTAGTGCATCAAAATAGCGCACAATTGGCTCAACAAGTTGAGTATTTGCTCTTGAAACTGCCTCAGATGTATTCAGAAGGTTCAAATTCTTCTAATCCAGCAAGACGACGCGCAAATTTGAACAGAAGAGAGTTAGGTGTAAAGTAACCTCGCTTGATCCAATTTCGGAGAACTTGATGTCCAACCTGTTTATCGAGTAGGGTTAGTGTTGCTGTAATAGCTTTTTGTGCATCACGTTCTGCGCCAGTCCATCGTTGTGTTGATGGGGGCATAACACGGTTAGTTTTAGAGAATTGTTCTGTTTTCACTCCAATATCATCAAAAACGCCGCTATTACCACCGTCAGTAAGAACCACCTCCTCAGCATAAGTGTCATCAAACCACTTGTTAATTGTTTCTATTTCATCAAAGACCACAAAATCTGATTGTTCATTAACGAGTTCACCGATTTTGATCGGGCGCAAGTCTAAATGACGTGGTAATCCTGCCATTGCCATCGCGCCAGGAGTTGTTATCCAAACACGGGCATTTGGCATATCTCGATAGACTTGTTGGGATGGGCATTTATCAAAGAATGGACACAAATAGGATGAACCGAGGTTTTTACCTCGCTTGCTGCGATCGCTTTTAGGCATCTTTTTTAGAGTATGACAAGGTTCAATTCCCGGTTTAAGAGCTTTGCCGTCTAGAAGTTGAATAAAATCACGCTCTTTTAGCTGACCTTGGAGAGGACAAGCTGTGCCTAGCCAACGTTCACCCCAGTGAGGCTGTCCGCGTTGTCGATGTTCTTGATAATCTTTTGAAGCAGAGAAACTCTGAAGGTGTGCATCGCGTTTACTGCGCCCCAAGATTGGCACTGCTACTGGATCATCATTCTCTGGATCGTTACAAAACCACCAGTTAATTTGGTTTGCTAGTTTAATTGCTGATTGCACATCACTAACGACTAATGTGATCCGGCGATCGCAATGATGCCGCACAACATTAACGCTAAATAACTGCGAAACCGTAGTTTTTCCAGAGGCAACCATGCCTGCAATATTTGTGAAGCCATCTAACTCAAGAATTTGCTCCTCTTGCGGAAACAGTGTTCCGTTCTGCTGAACTTTGTGGAAGTTAATTTTGCGAAAGCGATCAACCCAGTGTCCTCTAGCAGTTTGATCCCAGCCATATTGACGCGCTAAGGCTTCCTCTCGCCGATCAATCCATGCTGCATCTAGCTCTAAATCTGGAATACGAAGCGAAAACGAACTACGAGAACGAGTTGTAGCAAACCAAGCTAACGGCTGTATTTGTGCATTTCGTAACTGTTGCCGTGTAAATCTGACTGGTACTATAACTGTCTCTTTTTCTGTCTTTGCCTCAAACTGATAAGTGGTTTTGGCTTCTACCTGTTTAACTTTGCGAAGCCGGATATGTAAATTAGCAATTAGACACCGTTCGTACAAATCTTGATGAACTTGATGCCGGAGGTTTTTGGCAGCATTAATAATATAGCTATCCCAGTTTTGCGGAGTGAATTCGTGATAGTTACGCCAATCTAGAGGAATCCTTAGATAAGAACGCAGTGCGCCTAACCAAGCAAAACGGGCGGAAAATGGAACTATTTGGCGAGTGTTGGCGATCGCTCGACGTTCCATTTCATTCAAGTTCTGCAAACGTGGATGTCTCAAAGGCATTCCACTCAAGATTGCCCAAGGTGCGGTGACTGGCTCATCATCAAGTTCCAAATACTCTATCAGAGCAAAGCCAAGCTCTACTTGAAGCAACAATTCAGCTTGAATACGATCCAAACCTGCTTCCTTCAACTGTTCGAGGCGGTCTTTAAACTCGGTCGGTACTTCAAATAAGTTCATCTGACTCATGGACTATTTTTCTTCCCGCAACTGCTCAATTTTATGGATAACTCTTTCCTCAAATACAGCATCACTCAGAAGATGGGTACTGCTAGGCAGCTTTGTCGCCTGTTCACGAAGAATTTCGAGGTAGTCCTCTCGTTGTTGCAAGCGTTGGATGGGAATAACATAAAAGCTCTCGTCATAAAGCAGATCGCCCTCACCAAATAGAGGTGTCAGCTTTGGTGCTAAATTGTAGGGGCTTCGGTAATCTTTAATATCCACAGCCCAGGTTGATTGGTCACAGAAGCGTAGTTGTAAGTCATAGCGATCAATGCCTGGATAAAGATGGATGGCACAAAGCTGATCTGAGTATTTGCTTTGAAGTTCTTCCAACGCTTTAAATAAGCGCATCTCAGGTATACCCGGTAAACAAATACGCAAATGGATACCAAACTTCAGACGACGCAGCCCTTGTTTCCAAGTGATTTGTCGAATAAACGGCAAATTTTGGCGATGATCGTTGCAAGCACTGGGTTTTATACCACGTAACTTTCCATACTTTTTAAACAAAGGGCCGCAGCGATCGCAATTCCAGCAAGGCTCATTTTCTTCACACTCATGGTAGAAATCGCCAACTTCTTGAATATCAATATGTCGAGTTTTGGAAAATATTTTGCGAAGCTGTGTTGGAGTTGTGTATGGATTCTCAATCAAAAATAGACGCAGCAAAACATACTCCTGCTGAACGCGCTCAGGATCGCTATCGTTGTTGTAAAGTTCTTGTAACCGTTCCAAAATTTTCTGAAACTGGACATTCTCTATGGCAATTTGTTTGGTTAAAGTGGTGGCAAACTCTGATAACTTGGTTTTTTCAAGTAGTTCCTCATATAAATATCGGCTTGCTTCTTCACTCAACCCCTCTTCATAGAGCAGACCAAAATCAGAGTCAAACTCTTTTGGCAGTAAGCGCCCTGGATACCAAGTTTTTACAGGTTTTTCGAGTAATGCTAAAAGACCAGTTAGAGTCCGTGGGTATGTTACAGCAGTTAGCTCTAAAGCTAGTTTATTAAGAGCATGACGGAGCAGTTCAGGATATGGATACCTGCTATCTGAACGGACAAACTCTGCTAAACCAAGGATGAGATTATCAAATTCATTACTTCCCATTGAAGGTAATCCTTCATTTAGAGGATTTTTTTAACAACACGAGCTTTTTCAAGCGTGATACATTTGTTTCATAAACCGTACAATATTATTTATTTTGTGTCAACTAAGAGACAATTTATTCTTTTGTGAGACAGGAGCAAAGGAATGGGAAGTTATCTAGATATAGAACGGTTAGCAAGCCTAGTCCGCAAAAAACGCGGCAGCAGAGGACTACGGGAAACATCGGCGGAGATTGGTAATGTTAGTCCATCCACTCTTTCACGAGTAGAGAGTGGAAAAATGCCGGATATGGAAACTTTTGTGGCACTTTGTAACTGGCTAGAAGTGCCACCTGCTGAGTTGTTTAGAACCTCAGAGGAGGATCAACTGGATACGCCTGAAGCGATCGCTATTCAACTACGCGCTGACAAAAATCTTGATCCAGCGATCGCGAATGCTTTAGCATCCTTAGTCAAAGCAGCGTATCGTGATCTCTCTCAAAATGATGGCTAATTGAAGCAAGATCCCTAAAGATATGTCATTAATTCAAAGTCTCTCGCCGGAATTTAGGCAACGCTGTGAAGCGATCGCAACTGAACAACGAAGCTTACTTCGAGTGCGATCGTTTGAACCGTTACCCGCAGATATTCTAGCAACCAAGTTAGGAGCAAGACTTTTTACACCTGGTCAGGTTCCGAATTTAGAGCAAGAGCAAGTAGGAGTATTACTTGCTAGCGATGGGTGGTCAGCAGGGATTATACGCTATAACCCACTATGGATTGTATACAACCCGCGTCATTCACCTGCACGGTATGAATCAAGTCTGATGCATGAAATAGCTCATGTGTTGTTCAATCATAAGCCTGTTGGCTTTGATTCGGTAACTGGACTACCAAAACGCAAACAAAACAACGAAGATGAAGCAACTTATCTAGGGGGATGCCTTCAAATTCCCAAACGTGGTTTATTATGGGCGACACAACAAAAGATGCTGTTACCTCAGATTGCAGCACATTTTGGCGCTAGTGAAGCGATGGTAAAGTTTCGCAGCAATGTAACTGAGGTATCTGTCAAATGCTAATATATTACAATATTTGCTCTGCCAAGAAACAGAATTCATTAATGAATAACTAATAATTTTTAGCTGAAACTGTAGTGATTTCGTCTCTTATTCTGAAATTAAAAACTGCTCTTGCTGAAAGTAGACAAGAGCAGTTTTTAATAGCAAAGCCCAAAAAAAGAATTTAGGCATCTTCAAGTTCAAATTGAGCCACCGTAACGGCGTTAAAAGCGAAAGCCATAACTAATGGCATCGGCGACTGGAACCAAAAGGTAAAAAGAACAGCTAGAACTGTACCTATTACTGCGGACATAGACCACAATCGTTCTTCAAAAGTCAATCCCTTCTCGGCTTTAATCACTCTGAGAACGTGAACTGGAATTGGTTCCGGCATTACCCCACCCGGAGGGAAAGCCCAGAAGTTGTTACGTCGCTCTACAAATAAATCTGTCCAGCCATTTTCTTGGCACCATGCCTCAATCCATTGAAGTGAGTAATGATTCATCATCGGGTTTCGGAGTTCGGTTTGTGGAAGTTGTGTACTTGGTGAATGTAAACTCTTGGAGATTCCTGAAGAACTAACTAATCGCTATAAAATTAACGCTAATTATCCAACTTTTAAGCTTTGTTAAGCAATTGAGACGCTTATAATTACGCTCAAACCTTGCTTTCATTACTTAAAAGACTAACAGTTGATAGGGGCTGTTGAATTTAAAAGACAACAAACTTTACTTGAAACATTGAAAGTCAAGAATTGTAAATAACTCAGTGAGTATTACTGCTCTATAAAACTCTTTATATCCTGTAATTAAAATCTAAGAATGTACAATTGTGAACAAATAAACAAGCGTAGGCATAGTCCATTGTAGACATTGCTTTATCCAGCCAAACTATTGCTTTAGAATTAGGGATTTAAATTTTTCCCATCATCAAAAGTGATAGGTTATGCTCCCCGTCTATGTTTTGCTAAAGCTTGCTTGATGTGACAGGTAACTTATACTCAGTCATTATTGCCCTGATATCTAACTTTAGTGGGAACGCTCCTAGATTGCGTTCTCTACCTCAAGTAGCACGGAAAATTTTACTCAAGGTGAGAAGCGGTTGCCCTTTTTGCGTTACAAAATATTAAGCAACGAAAATACACTTCCCCAAGTCCAGTAGCAAGGCTGCGAGTCTCAATTAGGATGATCCAGTCTTGCTAATATTCAAATGTGGTAATTAAATGCAGCGATTAGACCCCAAATTGGCTCTCGATATACTTTGGCGGCAAGGGTTGGCGTTCCTTCTAGGAATAATTATATGGTGTGTGGCTGATCCCGCACTGGCAGTAGACTGGACTCATCCGCTTTCATTTAGCAATGCAGAATTATCAAGACGTGATTTTTCTGGTGAAAGTTTGCAAGCTGCGGAGTTTTCTAACGCCAATATGGAACTGGCTAACTTTACAAACGCTGATTTGCGGGGAGCAGTGATGAGTGCTTCGGTGATGACAAAAGCAAATCTCCACGGGGCAGATTTAACTAATGCAATGGTTGATCAGGTAAACTTGACTAAGGCAGATTTGAGCGATGCAGTTTTCAAAGAAGCTCTTTTGCTCCGCGCCATCTTTAATGATGTGAATATAGACGGTGCAGATTTTACAGATGCAATTTTGGATAGAGCGCAAATCAAAGAACTGTGCGGTAAAGCCAGTGGTGTGAATTCCAAAACAGGTGTGCAAACTCGTGATTCTCTAGGATGTCAATGAAACGTGTTGGTGTAATTGGTGGCGGACAACTTGCTTGGATGATGGCGGATGCAGCACAAAAGCTAGGAGTAGAATTGGTAGTACAAACTCCTAGTGAAAATGACCCGGCTGTGTCAATTGCGAAAGAAACTATTTTCGCCCCAGTTGATGATGCAGCAGCTACGGGAATATTAGCTAACAAATGCGATATTATCACCTTTGAAAATGAATTTGTTAACCTGCAAGCTTTAACTGATTTAGCACAGCAAGGCGTTTGTTTTCGTCCCAAATTAGAAGCTTTAGCTCCTCTTTTAGATAAATATCATCAGCGTTGCTATTTACGCGACTTGGGCTTACCAGTTCCTCGATTTTTCGCCCTTGACGATGTGGAAAATATAAAATCAAAAATAGAATATCTAGGTTTTCCAGTAGTCCTCAAATCCCGCCGCCACGGTTATGATGGTCAAGGTACTTTCATAATTCAGGATTTTGCTAGTTTAGAGGAGAAGTTAAGTTGTGAAAGCACAACACAAACTTCAAATCAATCACTTTTCTTGTTAGAAGAATTTATCCCTTTTGAAAGAGAATTAGCAATAATTGCAGCTCGTTCTGTGGAGGGAGAAATTGTCACTTATCCAGTAGTGGAAACTCAACAAGAACAACAAGTGTGTCGGCGGGTAATTGCGCCAGCCCAGATTACACCCAATCAAGTAGCAGAAATCGAAGCGATCGCACATACTCTATTAAATAGCCTAGAAGTAGTGGGAATTTTTGGAATTGAGCTATTTCTGGGTGCTGATGGCAAAGTCCTGGTAAATGAAATTGCGCCCCGTACTCACAATTCCGGGCATTTTTCCCTTGATGCCTGCGAAACTTCTCAATTTGAGCAGCACCTCAGAGCGGTTTGTGGTTTACCTTTAGGGAATCCGGCTTTGCAGTGCCCTGGCGCTATAATGGTCAACCTACTGGGGTATGAAAATTCTGACAGCGACTACCAAAGTCAGCGTCAAAAAATAGCAGAGATTCCCCAGGCGCACCTTCACTGGTATGGCAAGACAGAATCACGTCCTGGGCGGAAGTTGGGACATGTCACCGTTTTGCTAGATAATCCAAATCGAGAATCAGCGATCGCCAACGACATCGCCCACAGCATAGAATCTATCTGGTATCCCAGGTAAATTGCTCAGAAAGTTTCGATGTTGAACACACAACATCTTTTGAAAAGCTATAATAAGTGAGTTGCACTACGACGTTGGTGACTGCCATCAAGTTTTTTGATCTATGCCTTTAAAGACAAGGGAGTCAAACAGTTCTCGTGGCAGTAGACCGGGCATGTACCCGGAAACTTTAAACGAGGAATTTAGGTTCCCACCTGGTTTAACCAGGTCATAAACTTAGGTAAAACGGCGTCGCGGTGAACTTAAAATTATTAGCTCCTAAAGTCAGTTAGAACTTGGGAGCTTTAATTATTTAAATCAGTATTACTTATAGGACAAATAAGAAATTCCAAACTAAAAATCTGAAACAACGCAGATTAAACATTTTGGCTGTACTAATCAAACAATTTTAATCTTTATTAACTTAGAAATTAGCAATAACTGCTGATAAAAACAAAATCTGTATAACTTGATTCTAAATTAGGTATCGTTCAGAGTTAAGATAACAAAATTATCTAAAATTGTGGTTCAAACTACAAAAAATTGTTAAAACAACTAACTAATACCGTATTTCCAGCCTCCGTCTTCCGACTAGAGAGTGGTTTAACTTTTATTCATCAAGAGATTTCCACGACTCCTGTAGTTGTGGCCGATGTTTGGGTGCGTGCTGGAGCCAGCCTAGAGCCAAAACCGTGGTTCGGCATGGCACACTTTTTAGAACACATGATTTTTAAAGGTACGGCAACGCTACCCCCTGGGATGTTCGATTCCAAAGTTGAAAATCGGGGAGGCGTGAGTAATGCGGCGACAAGCTATGATTATGCTCATTATTCACTCACCACAGCTGCCCCTTATTTAAAGGATACTCTGCCCCATTTGGGAGAACTACTGCTCAATGCGGCAATTCCAGAAGATGAATTTAGCCGCGAACGGGACGTGGTGCTAGAAGAAATTCGCTCTTGTCAGGACGATTCCGACTGGATAGGATTCCAAGCTTTGATTCAAAGCATCTATCCGCATCACCCTTACGGACGTTCGGTGTTGGGTACTGAGCAAGAACTGATGCAGCAATCCCCAGAAGCAATGCGCTGTTTTCATCGCACTCACTATCAGCCGGAAAACATGACGGTGGTAATTGCCGGGGGTATAGCCAAGCAACCAGCTTGGGAACTAGTAAATAGTTCATTTGCTGATTTTGCCGAACGCTCTAATTGTCCGCAGTTTGAGAAAGTGACAAAGCCAGTAATAACAGGAATTCACCGTCAAGAACTGTGTTTGCCACGCATAGAGCAAGCGCGATTGTTGATGGCGTGGCTGGTACCAGGAGTAGAAGAAATCCGCACTGGCTATGGTTTAGATTTGTTGTCGGTGATATTGGCAGAAGGGCGGACTTCACGTTTAGTACGCGATTTGCGAGAAGATTTGCAGTTGGTACAGGGAATTTGCAGTAGTTTTTCTCTACAACGGGAATCGAGTTTATTTACAATTACTGCTTGGTTAGAACCAGAAAACCTGGAGGAAGTTGAGTCCTTGATTTGCGCTCATTTAGATGATTTGCAGACTATAGGAATTAGTGAACAGGAACTTGCTCGTACACGCAGGCTGCTATGTAATGAGTATGCGTTTTCCACCGAAACGCCAAATCAACTTACAGGGCTTTATGGGTATTACAATACCATCGCCCAAGCTGAATTAGCTGTGACATATCCCCAGCAGATTCAGTCTTTTGATGCCAAAGAACTGCAAAAATTAGCTAAACAGTATCTCTCGCCGGAGAATTACGCGGTTACTGTACTTAAACCGTGTTAGTCATTAATCATTAGTCATTAGCAAAAGACAAATGACCAATGACTAATGACCATTGACAAATAACAAAGGACAAAGGACAAATGACAACCTTGCTGCAAAAATCGCCTATCCATCGCACCGTTTTGAACAATGGCATTGTCGTGCTGGTGGCAGAAAATCCGGCTGCGGACATTATTGCGGCGCGAATCTTTGTGCGTGCCGGTAGTTGTAACGAAAACCGAGAGCAAGCAGGGTTGGCACATTTGCTATCAGCAGTGATGACAAAGGGATGCGATGGACTTTCTAGCTTAGAAATTGCAGAAATTGTCGAGTCTGTAGGGGCGAGTTTAAGTGCGGATGCTGGCACTGATTATTTTTTGCTATCTTTCAAGACGGTAACATCTGATTTTGGGGAAATCTTAACATTGGCAGGGCGGATTTTGCGATCGCCTACTTTTCCCGAAACTCAAGTGGAATTAGAACGGCGTTTAGCACTCCAGGATATTCGTTCCCAAAAAGAGCAACCGTTTACCGTTGCCTTTGAACAAATGCGGCAGGTAATGTACCAAAATCATCCCTATTCTATGTCAGTGCTAGGAGATGAAACCACCATGAGCCGCTTAACTCGTGCGGATTTAGTCGAGTATCACCAAACTTATTTCCGTCCAGATAATGTAGTAATTAGTATTGCAGGTAGAGTCACACCCACGGATGCAGCAGCGTTGGTGGAAGAAGTTTTTGCTGATTGGCAAGCGCCAGCCCAAGCACTGCCAATACTCAATTTACCTGAGATTAAGGTGGAACCGCAGGTAAGGGTTAAGCCAGTACAGACACAACAATCAATCGTGATGCTTGGGTATTTGGGAACATCGGTGAGTTCTGTTGACTACGCCGCATTAAAGTTACTGTGTACCTATTTGGGAAATGGGCTTTCTAGCCGCTTGTTTGTGGAATTGCGGGAAAAACGCGGTTTAGCTTACGAAGTATCAGCCTTTTACTCCACAAGGCTATTTCCAGCGTCGTTTGTGGTTTACATGGGTACAGCACCAGAAAATACCAGCATTGCCCTGGAGGGACTGCGTACAGAAGTAGATTTATTGTGTACGACGGAAATATCTGAAAGCGCAATCCAAGCCGCTAAAAACAAAATCCTGGGGCAGTACGCCTTGGGTAAACAAACGAATGGGCAAATTGCTCAGATATACGGTTGGTATGAAATTTTGGGCTTAGGAATTGATTTTGATACCAAGTTCCAAGAATTGATTGCAGCGGTGAGTGCCAAGGATGCGATCGCTTCAGCTTGTAAGTATTTAAAAGAGCCTTACTTGTCTTTAGTTGGTCAAGAAGAAGCAATTAATCGAGCGATCGCGTAACTAAGAATGTGCAATCGTAAATGCAGCAGCTGTTTTTTAGACCAAGCGGCTGTACCATTAGCATGAGAATATTCTGGGAGTAAATTCCATGCAAAGCAGCCTGACAGCAAGTATTTTGAGTTACTTAAAATTACTAGACCCAACTGTAAATCGCTGTAGGATGGAAAAACGGCAAAAGGGTTGGTGGCCAAAGAGGTCTAAATCTTTATCAGCCATTGAAATACTCTTGTTCTCCACTACGCCTCTCTTGATTGCCTCAACATCTGTAGTATCAATAGCAGCACCACAAAAAATTGCCCAAGTAAATCCTGGAGATAGCATCAACCGTCCTACCCTCAAAGTTGGTAGCCAAGGCGAACGCGTTGCTGAACTTCAAGCAGCTCTAAAACTTTTGGGTTTTTATTCTGGTGCCGTAGATGGTACATATAGTGAGAATACGGCCAATGCTGTTGCCCGGTTTAAACAAGCCGCTGGCTTAAATCCAGATGGCATTGTTGATGCCAGCACTTGGCAACGACTTTTCCCTAATCAACCAGTAGCAGCATCAACCATCCCTTCATCCCAGCCAAGATTTAACTCAGCTACCAACTTTCCTGTTCCAACCCAGGCTAGTAACCTCACCAACGTTGCAAATCCCAACCCCCCAAGACAAGCTGTAACCCAAGTTCCGACTAACCCCGAACCAAGACCTACTACCCCAAGACAAGTTGCGACTAACCCTGAACCAAGACCTACTACCCCAAAAAAAGCCGTAACACAAGTTGCAACCAGCCCTGAGCCAAGACCTGCTACCCCAAGAAAAACTACAACTTCAAGCACACAAAAAACGCCGAATCGTACTACATCAACTACTAGAACTCAGTCAACTACTAGAACTCAGCCAAACACAACTACTAAGCGAACCCCTGGTATTCAATACACCTCAGAAGGATTGCCAATTTTGCGTATAGGATTACGTGGTTCTGAAGTTGTTAAGTTGCAACAACAACTGAAAAAGCTTGGTTTCTTAAAAGGCGATGCCGATGGAGACTTTGGTGCGACAACTGAGGCTGCTGTAAAAGCAGCACAAAAGCGCTATGGTTTAGAACCTGACGGTGTAGTTGGTGGCTCTACCTGGGAGGTTCTTTTGCGTCGTTAGCCTTACTAGGGAGCATAGCCAACGCCTCCTTTGCCTATAACCAAAGATAGCGGGCAACTTATTTCTTTTTTGGAAATCCCCAAGGTACAGAGGTTTTTCAACTTCAATAAACCTCTGTAGGGGTTTGGGACTTCACAGCATTTTTTATGAATTTAACTAAATCACCGTAAGTCCCCCACTTAACGTGTACTCAGGCCAGTGTAGGTAGTTCACTGCGGTACATCCTGCAATACGATAAAGATACACCGATTAAAAGTATCTCTCTATGCCAGCACTGAAAAATTACATTGCTTTTGGGCTGACAAATGATGATGGCAACTTGATAAGTCAAGCACAAGGACACCTGATAGTGTTACAGATCACAGATGTCAATAGTGAAATTAATTAAACTTACTGCTAATTCCTCTAAAAAAACTTATGCAACACTTTTTATTAACTTGGCTCGGTACTGCGGTGGCGTTATTTCTGACTGCTAATATCGTTCCAGGATTCTTTATCAAGAATTTTATGGTTGCCTTGGTTGCTGCCCTTGTTATTGGTCTGGTTAATGCATTTATTAGACCAATTTTGCAGATTTTGACCTTTCCGATTACCTTGCTCACCTTTGGTTTATTTACATTGGTGATCAATGCTTTAACCCTTTGGTTGGCAAGTGCCTTAACTCCTGGTTCTGGTTTTGAGATTCAAGGCTTTTTACCTGCTTTGTTGGGTTCAATTGTACTAGCTATTGTTTCTAGCATAATTAACTATTTTTTGAGAGTTGTTGACTAAAAAAATTAGTAAATTACGCAATGTGCTACTTATTCTTAAAACCCCTCTCCAAACCTCTTTGCGAAAGGTCGAGAGGCTTTTATTTTTGCTCCCTTTCCTACCAGGGAAGAGGTTAGGGGTTAGGTTCGAGAGAAAGTTGCACACGGCGTTAAATTGTAATACTCATATTTGAAGCTTGGGCAACAGCTAATGTTACCGCTCCTGGTTGCCCTTTTGGCTGGAAAATCTGTTTAGTAACTAAAAATCTCACTCTCAATGCTTCTATGCTGGTAAAAGGGGAAGCAGTCAACAACGGGGTTTGAGTAGCTGCAAGAATAGCAGCTGCCTCTGCAACGCTAGGTGTACCTACTTTTTGGTCGGTAATTGTAGCGGGGTTGGGAACACAGACACAGCGAAGGATTTGGGCAGAAAAGGTTTTTAAGGGCAAATTCCGTAGGTGGCAAAGTTCTACTAAGCCAACTTCCGAGGCTTTAGTGTCAATAGTAGCAAGACCTGCGATCGCACTTTGAAAAAGTTGATTTTCTCGAAATATTTGCTCAATTGCCTGATCAATCAACTGCCATGAGGTTCCCCGTTTACAACCGATTCCTACCCATAAAACCTGTTGCACTTGGTGTATTTCCTTATTCAATTCTTCAGGGTTTGGTTTACTCCAACAGCCAACCAAATAAATCTCCCACCGTCAGCCTCAACTCACTTGCAAAATCTGGCACAGGTAGTAAAGCTTCTAATTCATCCAACATAACTGGCTGTTGATTGCGGATGTACACAAATACCGTTTGTTCTTCTGGATCAATCAGCCAACCCATTTGTGTTTCATAATTCAGGCAATGCAGAATATTTTTTGTAACTTTCGTTTGTCTTTGGTCAGGTGATAGAATCTCGATAGTCCAATCGGGAGCTGCTTGGAATACGTTGGCAACTTCACCATTTTCATCACGAGGAATTCTTTGCCAAGTAAAAACAGAAATATCTGGCACTATTGACCTTCCACCAAAAGTACATCGCAGTTCTGGAAAAGCACGAGCAATTCGCTTGGGCTTGACCGTTAAGTTGACAGTGCTAACCATTTCACCTTGAATTATACTGTGCTTTCCCTGTGGCATAGGTTTTTGAATAATTTGACCATCGATGTATTCACTAGCGGGCTTCGTTTCTGGTAGCATTAGAAACTCTGCTAAAGTTATGTTTTTAGATGGTGTCCGTACCATTTGCGATCGCCTCCAACAAAACGTTTTCTTCCAACTTTGCCAAGATGTATTCGCGTAGCGTCTGTCCATAACACAATACGGTTCAGTTAAGGGCTACTGGCAAAAATTTTGGGTTTTCGAGACGCGATAAATCGCCGTCTCTACAAGTGTTTTGGTCTTATCTGAACTGTATTGGTCTATAACACGCTACGCTAACGTAGATAAGGACACAAAGAAAAAATTAGCTTGAGCTTAACTCTTATACAAACTTGTTCAACTATCTCTTGTTTCACCCTCACAAGGCAACGGATTGGACACCGCTTTTCTCAAGCATTTTTCGATATGTCCTAATTACGAATTACGAATTACGAATTACGAATTAGTATTACATCCTCTCCAATACCTGAATTCCCAATAAAGACAATCCCAACTTCAGGGTTCTAGCAGTCAAATCACATAAAACCAAACGGGATGTCCGCTGCGGTTCTTCCGCCTCCAAAACCTGAACTCCCTGATTACGATCATAAAACTGATTAAACTTTTTACTCAGTTCGTACAAATACTCACATAAACGATTGGGCAGCAAATCTTGTTCTACACTACTAATAACTTCATCCAGTTGAAGTAAATATTTTGCCAGCGCTAATTCTGTTTCATGCTGCAATAGGACGGCATTGTTTCCCAACTCCTCAAAGTTAATGTCACCCTTGCGGCTAATCCCCTGAATCCGCGCATAAGCATACAGCATATAGGGCGCAGTATTACCTTTAAAATCCAGCATTTTGTCGTAGCTGAAAATGTAATTACTAGTGCGGTTTTGGCTTAAGTCTGCATACTTAACTGCACTGATTCCAACTACCCTAGCAACTTCATTAATGAATTCTTCCGTTTCTTGGCGTTCTTCTTCTTGTAACCTAGTTTTTAGGTCAGCATTGGCACGAGAAACAGCTTCATCTAATAAATCCCTTAACCGCACAGTATCCCCAGAACGAGTTTTGAATTTTTTACCATCTTCTCCTAACACCAACCCAAAGGGCACATGCACTAATTCCACATCATCGGGAATCCATCCAGCTTTACGTGCTACTTGGAAAAATTGGGCAAAGTGGTTTCCTTGTCCAGCATCGGTTACATAAACTATCCGCTTTGCTTCATCCTGCTGAATCCGGTAGCGGAGGGATGCTAAATCTGTTGTGGCGTAGTTATAGCCGCCATCTGATTTCTGCACAATTAAGGGTAAAGGTTCACCTTCTCTATTTGTAAACCCTTCCAAGAAAACGCATTTTGCCCCTTGGTTTTCTACTAGTAACCCCGATTTTTCTAAATCTTCCACAACGCCAGATAGTAAAGGGTTATAAAAAGATTCCCCACGTTCAATTAGCTGAACATCCAACAAGTCATAAATTACTTGAAACTCCCGCCGCGACTGTTCACACAGCAGTTTCCAAGCATGGAGTGTATCCTCCGCACCTGCTTGTAATCTGACGACTTCTTGGCGTGCTGTCTCTTGAAAAGCTGCATCTGTATCAAAGCGTTGTTTGGCTTTGCGGTAAAAAGAGACTAAATCACCAATATCTAAAGCATTAGCGGTGGTAAGTGCGTCTGGGTAAACTTCCCGCAGATAGGCAATTAACATGCCAAACTGCGTACCCCAATCACCCACATGATTTAACCGTAAAACATCGTGTCCTTGAAATTCTAAAATCCGGGCGATGGAATCACCAATAATCGTAGAACGCAAGTGTCCAACGTGCATTTCTTTGGCAATATTCGGACTGGAAAAATCTACAATTTCCCGCTTGGGTGTTTTCGCTGGTGGAACTCCCAACCTGGGATCAGCTTGAATCGCGTTTAGTTGTGCTTCCAGGTATGCCGTTTTCAGTTTCAGATTGATAAATCCTGGCCCAGCGATTTCTGGCGGTTCGCAGATTTCGGATACATCTAGTTTCTCAACGATCGCACCTGCGATCGCTCTTGGTTGCTTGGCTAACTTTTTACTCAGGGATAAAGCCACATTCGCCTGATAATCACCAAATTTAGGATTGCTAGCAGAAACCAATATTGGATCTACTCCCGCGAAGTCAGCGCCAAAAGCTGCGACTAAAGCCTGTTCAAGCTGAACTTTTAGTTTTTCTTGTGTAGCGTTCATATATAAATTTTATCTGGGAGAGAGAGAATGTAGCTCTGCAAAAGCTTGATTATTAACTTTAGCATTTCATTTTGAGCCACTCGATTCATGAGAAATATTTTTGTCCATCTACTTACCAATGCCAAAACCCACGACAAAATGTTGTTTACTTTTCTTTCTCAAGAATGCACTCTATCTGTAATATAAATTTCACCTATACAGATAAGCGCTAGCATGAAAGTACGCGAAGTTATCAAACGGCTAGAAGCTGATGGTTGGTATCTTGCCAGAACTAAAGGTAGTCATCGACAGTTCAAACATCCAGATAAATCCAGTACTGTAACAGTGTCTGGTAAACCAAATGTAGATGTGCCAATTGGTACTCTTAAAAATATCTGGAGACAAGCTCAATTGGAGGAAGACTAATGCGTTATACAGTTGTGATTGAAAAGGGAGAAACTAGTTACGGCGCTTATATCCCTGATTTACCCGGTTGTGTAGCTGTGGGTGAAACTTTAGAAGAAGTCAAGCAGATGATTGCAGAAGCTATTGAATTTCATATAGAAGGAATGCTAGAAGATGGTTTACCTATTCCTAAACCTACAAGCATCGCTCATGAGGTTGAAGTTGCAAACTACAGCAAAACATAATTATAGGAAACCACTAAATTAGCTCTAAACAATCATTCTAGAAATTTAAGTCTATCTGAATAATGCGATCGCACCGCACTTTTAGGTTACATAATGAATTCACTGTGTAGCTGCAAGTCACACAGTGAATGAATTAAGGCAGAGAAGATGAAAGAATCGAGTTGTATTGAAGCTTCTCTCCTTCCGCCCAAGTAAGGCACAACTGACGGAAATGATCGCCCCGCACCTCAAAATTCGGGTACTGATCGAAACTCGCACAAGCCGGAGATAGCAACACTACAGGCGCTTGATACTCCTTGGCTAATTCCGCCGATCTGGAGACTGCCCTTTCCATAGTTTCCACAATATGGTAAGAATAATATCCCACCTCTTGGAGGCGTTGGGCAAATGCAGGAGCAGCAGAACCAATCAATAACACAGCAGCAGCTTTGGTTTGTATTTGTGCTAGCCAGCCAGTATCATCTCCTGCTTTGGCTTCTCCACCAGCAATTAAAATCGCTGGACTTTTCACAGATGCCAAACCAACTTCGGCAGCATCATAGTTGGTGGCTTTGCTGTCGTTAATGAAATCAATACCTTGCCAAGTGCAGATATGCTCCAAACGATGAGCAACACCGGGGAATTCAACAATAGCACGTGCGATCGCATCACGATTAATTCCCGCTAATCGTGCCGTTGCTACTGCCATCAAGAGATTTTGCTGGTTATGTTCTCCCACCATCCGCAAAGTAGATACTTTCACAATCGGTTCTGGTGCAGAGGTTGCAGTCAATTTTTCCACAACCCAGTCGTCTTCGATGTAAAAGCCTTTTTCGCTAATCAGGAAATCTTTTCCTTTGACACTTGTCCAGTAGGCATCAGGCCAAGCACTTAAACCTTGTTGCCTCAAGTAGGCATCATCGCCATTGAACACTTGTAACTCGGACTGACGCAACAGCTTGGCTTTGATGTTGTAATAGTTCTCTAAAGTCTTATGGCGACTAAGATGATCTGGTGTGAAAGTCGTCCAAACACCGATACGGGGTGTAAGAGAACTCGAGGATTCTATTTGATAGCTGCTAACTTCCGCAATCACCCAATCAATACAATTTTGGATTTTAGATTTTGGATTTTGGATTGCATTTTCCTCTCCTCTTTCCCTATTCCCTGTCCCCTGTCCCCTATTAGATAGGGCAACATCACAAGTGGCGTAGCCAATGTTACCGCAGGCAGGTGCATTTAAACCCGCTGCTTGGAAAATGGCAGCAATTAAAGCTGTGGTAGTAGTTTTGCCGTTAGTGCCAGTAATTCCTACCCAAGGTAGCGATCGCAAATTTCGCCAAGCGAGTTCCATTTCCCCAATGGTTTCAATACCTAATTGGCGTGCCTTGATTAATAAGGGAATATCCCAAGGCACGCCAGGACTAACGACTATTAATTGGGGTAAATTAGCACCATTCAATTCTAGGGATTGGCCTAGTTTCACGGTTATTTGATCGGCAGCGAGTTCTTGTTGTTGTTGTAGGAGGGTTTCGGAGGTGTTGCTATCACTTAGCTCCACCTCCCAACCTTCCCGTTTCAACAATCTCGCCGCAGCAACACCGGACTTTCCCAATCCAATTACAGTAGCTCTGGACATAGATTGCAGCAGAGTGTCCCTGGTTAAGCACTCCCTATAGTAGCGTTTATTGGCAAAAATTACACAACTTTTTGTTGACCTACGCTACAGATTTTTGACGATCGCACCAAAGTCAGCTAAAACACGAGCATGATTGCGAACTAATCCAAGTAAGTGTAATCGATTACGTTTGATTTCTGGATCGGAGTCCATAACTAAAACGCTATCTGGGCCATCAAAGAAGTTACTAACTGTAGGGGCAATTTTGGCTAGTGCTGCTACTAACAGTTGATAATTCCGTGTCTGCTGTGCTGCTTGAGTTTGCGGCACTGATTCGATTAAGGCATTATACAAAGCTTCTTCAGAGGGCTTTTGGAATAGTTCTTGACGGACTACGGTTGTTGGTTCTAGCTGTTTTGTATCCAAATCACCTTGGGCGGCTAATCGTGTGGAACGGTTAACGGTTTCGTAGATGTTATCTAGGGTACTGTCGTTGCGGATTTGTTGTAAGTATAAGGCGCGATCGCGGACATCCAATAAATCCTTTAATGTCCGTTCTGTGTATTCTGGGTCATTTTCTCCTAAAACTGCATTTACCAAGTCGTAATCAATCTGCTTTTCTTCTTGTAGTAAAGTGCGGATGCGTTGCAAGAAAAACTCTTGTAATGCTGCTGTTAATGATGCCTGATCTTTGTGGTACTTTGCTGCAAAATCTGTTGCTATTTGTGCCAACAAATCATCTAAGTTTATCGGCAAATTATAAAACCAAGTAATTTTAACTACAGCATTAGCCGCCCGACGCAAGGCGAAAGGATCAGAAGAACCAGAGGGAATTAAACCTAAACCAAAGATACTCACCAAGGTATCTAATCTATCTGCTAAACCGACAATTTGACCTGTAAGGGTTTCGGGGAAATTATCACTGGCTCCTGTAGGCAAATAATGTTGATAAATTGCCTTTGCTACTTCGGCATCTTCACCACTCGCTAATGCGTATTTTTCTCCCATAATGCCTTGCAATTCGGGGAATTCATACACCATTTGGCTGACCAAATCTGCTTTACATAATAAAGCGGCACGTTGGATTTTTTGGCTTTGATTTTCCGCTAATTTTAATTGGGTGGTTATTCGCTCGGCAATCTTGACTACTCTATCTATCTTGGTACGCACCGAACCAAGTTCTTCTTGGAAAGTGACTTTTTCTAACTGTGGTAAAAAGCTATCTATTGGCTTAGTTAAATCAGCTTCGTAGAAAAATCTCCCATCAGCTAATCTGGCACGAATTACCCTTTCATTACCGACGGCAACAATATCTGATTTTTTGGGATCAGCGTTAGAAATGGTGATGAAATTAGGTAATAATTCTTGCTCAGAACTATCTGGTTTGAATACAGGGAAATAACGCTGATGAGTAACCATGACTTCAGTAATTACCTCAGTTGGTAATTCTAAAAATTCTGGTTCGAATTTACCAACAACTGTAGAAGGATATTCTACAAGGTTGGTTACTTCCTCTAATAAATCAGGGTAAATTACTGTATACCCACCTAAATTCTCTGCTACTGCCTTTACTTGCTCTTTGATAATATTTGCCCGTTCTTCTGGGTCAACGGTGACATAGGCAGGCTTGAGAGCGGTAACATAATCAGTAGCTTGAGCAATTGTCACAGGTTCAGGATGCAAGACCCGATGACCTTGAGAAATGCGATCGCTCTGAATCGTTTTAGAACCATTCACTAATTCTAGAGGTAGCACTGTCTCATCTAACAAAGCTACCAGCCAGCGAATCGGTCGGGAAAACCTCGCATCTCCATCACCCCAACGCATCAACCGCTTACCTTCCAAACCCCAAATCCACTCTTGAACAAGTTCTGTCAAAATTTCCGCCACAGGACGGCCGGGAATTCTTTTTTGCACAAAGACAAATTCCCCTTTGTCAGTCGGGCGAAGGAACAGTGTATCTATTTCCACACCTTGCTTTTTGGCAAAGCCGATAGCAGCAGCAGTCGGCTGACCATCTTTAAAGGCAGCTTGGGCAGGGGGCCCTTTAATTTCTTCTTCTCGGTCTGCTTGCTGGGATGGTAGACCTTTAATCACTACCGCCAAACGCCGAGGAGTACCATACACCTGAACACTTTCGCCATTGATGCTGTTTGCTTCCAAACTTTGAGGAATGCGCTCTCGCCACTGTATTAAGGCATCACTGAGAAAGCTTGCAGGTAATTCTTCTGTACCAACTTCTAATAGAAACGCAGGCATAGGTCACTGTTTTCAACTTTGCGTAGCTCAACTTTATCAGTTATTATCAGGCGATCGCTCGTGATTTTTAGCTAATAAACCTTGCTACATACATCAAAATGGATAAAGTTGAGCTTAGATTTGTTAGATAGACTTGGCATTTTCTCTAAAAATTTAAAAAACAAGTTTTTCTCTTAATTGATTTATTACATTTGCTACTACACTTGTACTCAGTATTTATTTATACAAATTGATGTCGTAAACTTCCTACTGTCTGATGTATTTATATTTGCATCATGGCAATAAATTTTGGAGTTATGACAATGAAAAATATTTTCGCCAAAATCGCTGCTACCACAGCAATCAGTCTTGCGTAGGCGTAGCCTTTGCTACGTTGGGTGTAGGTTCAACTTTGAAGACAAAGCAAGCCAATTGCTATAAATTAGGGCTTTCTAGTCAGAGCTTGCCAAATTTACTAAATGTCTATTCTAGCCCTACTAGTTCAGTTAACTGGTGGGGCTATCATTCAACCTCATTGGTTCGCCATCAACACTATACTATGTGCCAGTTTAAAGGGCGGAATGCGGGTTATATGCACGAGCTTAAATATAATGCTACAATCCCCCAAGTGTAAAGTTAGGCATTAGTTCAGAAACAACCAGGGCAAATATTGTCATGATTGCCAGAAACTAAAACCTATGTCTATAAGAGGATGTTTTAAAAGGGTCTTTTACTCTACTGGTGAGCACAGCAAAGCATTTCAGTACATAACTGAAACCTTATGTTTTCGTTGTAGTTAATCCAAGTCAGAACCAGAAAATTATGTCTTCTGGAACTTTTAAAACAACCACTAGAAACCCAAGCTATTTACACAATGTGATATTTTGATTGTTAGGTGATTTAATATAATAGAAAAACTCTCTTTTAAAAATCACTCAAATATTCATAAACAATGTTTAACGCAATGTTAATGAAACAAATTTACAAATTAAAACAAGTAATAAAAGTAGCAGCCCCTACTGACTATTAAGGAATAAATCCGATGATCTCAGGCTGTCTTCAAAAAATTCACAAATAGCTCATGCACATTCTGATTTATTCCTACAACTATCATCCAGAGCCGATTGGAATTGCTCCGTTAATGACTGAATTGGCAGAAGGACTAGTAAAGCGAGGTCATGAAGTGCGGGTGATTACGGGAATGCCCAACTATCCTCAGCGCGAAATTTATGATGAGTATCGCGGTAAGTGGTACCTTACTGAACAAAGAAATGGTGTAACTATTCAACGAAGTTACCTCCGAATTAAGTCTAAACCTAACCTCCTAGATCGGCTGTTACTGGAGTTGAGCTTTGTTTTCACGAGCTTACCCCAAGCCTTTAAAGGCGAACGTCCCGATGTGATTATCTTAACAGTTCCGCCTCTTTTAGGTACATTACCAGCAACAATATTTGGTTGGTTATACAACTGCCCAATAGTTCTAAATGTGCAAGATATTTTACCAGAAGCTGCCGTGCGTATCGGGCTTTTGAAGAACAAATGGATGATCCGAACTCTTGCAGCCCTAGAGAAATTTGCATATCGGACTGCACATACTATTAGTGTAATCGCCGATGGGTTTCGTGAGAATTTAGTGAATAAGGGAGTACCTGTTAATAAAATCGTTTGTATTCCCAATTGGGTGAATGTAAATTTCATCCGCCCTTTACCGAAACAGAACAACTCCTGGATATCTAGCCATCAACTGGATGGGAAATTTGTAGTACTTTATTCGGGCAATATTGCTCTAACGCAAGGTTTAGAAACAGTAATAGAAGCAGCAGTTTTCTTGCGCCATATTAAGGAGATTGTCTTTGTTATCGTTGGCGAATCAATAGCATTGCAAAGGTTGCAAGAATATTGTCTTTTAAATGGAGCAGATAATGTTTTGCTGCTACCGTTGCAGCCACGAGAAAAACTACCCGAAATGCTAGCAGCATCTGATGTAGGGTTGATTGTGCAAAAGCGCAATGTGATTTCGTTCAATATGCCTTCAAAAATACCACTGCTGTTGGCGAGTGGTCGCCCGATTGTGGGTTCAGTTCCCGCCACTGGTACTGCTGCTAAAGCAATCAAACTCAGTGGTGGTGGGATAATTGTTGAGCCAGAATCACCCTCAGCAATGGCTACTGCGCTGCATGATTTATATGCTAATCCTACTCTAGGGGCGAGGCTAGGTAACGCAGGAAGACAGTTTGCCGAAGAAAACTATTCCTTAGAGCAAGCACTTAATCGATATGAAGGGCTGCTTTCTCATATTGTCGCTAACCGAAAATCAACTGTAGGTACTTTGTCGAAATTAAATTCCAAAAAATCAGTTGTGGATGGTTGAAAAGGGCTGGAGACTGGGGATTTTTTGATAATTAGCGAACATTAAGCGACTAGGAAGACAAAGCCATAATTAGAAAAAATTAAATCACCCAAATGGGTGAGTTACAAATCAACCGATCGGGTGACCTAAGTGTAGGAAGTTGAGACTGCTCAAAAATAGGATTCTAGAGAACACTGATTGATTGCACATCGTTCTTAGTGAGGATAACTGTATGAAACTTGCAACCTTGCTTAATAAAGCTGAATTAACAGCGTAGGAAGCCCGCCATTGGCATCGCTCCATAACCTTCTCTTCCCTAAGATCAGTATTCACTACGATTTAAGAGCGATAAACTCATCTGTAACTTGTACTTATCTCCTCTTTTATGTGGTTATAATGCAAGCAAGCGCTTGCAAACACTTGTAGAAAACTTAGGATCAAGGACGGCACAAACTCGTGCACGCTTGATAAATACAGCAACTGAGGTGTTTGCGACAGCAAGATAAACCGTGTTTTCTCTCTGAGCTAAAGTCATGGGTTTCTACTGACTAAAAAAGTTTTATAAATTACACTTTAAAAACCGATAACAGTTAAATAATTTACAAAACAACCATAATGTGCTGAAGACTATTTGTTTGTTTTAGGTGCTAGACAACGTGAGCGATCGCCCAAATACCCAAATACATATTTGTCACCAACATCAAGAAAAAAGGGCTAAAAAATGATCCAAACAAAGCTTTTTTAGCGAAGAGTAGATTGCCCAAGTCTAAATCCACAAGACAAGAAACCGAAGATGTCCCATTCTGAGTTCCCTGATTCTCATCTGCCCGTTGAAATAGAACAGCCTACTGTTAATGATTCTAGTCAAGAGTCGCAACCATTGTTAGAGCGATCGCCTAAGCCACCTCAAAAGCGGCGTTGGCCTCTGCTGTTGGGAATCGTCCTATTAATTACAGGTGTTGGTTTTGGTTGGCGCTGGTGGCAAACTAGTAGCGCTAGCGATGCACCTGCTGGGGCCGCAGCTGGTCAACCGATGGCAATTCCCGTCAAGCTAGCAACTGTGGAAACTGAAACCGTGCAGGAAAGTTCGGAGTTTATTGGCTCCTTAGAGGCTCCACGTTCGGTAATCATCAAGCCACAGGTTGAAGGACGAGTAACGCAGATTTTCATCCAAGAGGGCAACCGTGTTCAACAAGGGCAAGTTATCCTTAGCCTGGAAAGTGATAATGTCCAAGCTCAATTATCACAAGCAAAAGCTGGACTAGAACAAGCTCAAGCACGTCTTGCTGAACTCAAAGCGGGTACGCGACAAGAAGAAATTGCCCAAGCCAGAGCGCAGTTAGCCCAAGCCCAAGCTCGTTATAGAGATGCCCAATCGGGATCGCAACCAGAAGAAATTGCTCAGGCTGAGGCTCAAATTCAGTCAGCTAAATCTGATGTAGAACTAGCACAGTCACGAGCCAAGCGATACGCACAATTGAGAAAAGAGGGTGCAGTTTCCCAAGATACTTTAGAAGGATATGTCAAAGAACAGGAAAGTGCTGAAGCTGCCCTTGTCGTAGCCCAGAAACGCCTAGACCAAGTTCGCAAAAGCAGAAATTCTAGTATCAATGAGCTAGCTGGTGCTCTCGAACAACAGAAACAAAACTTAAGACAACTAGAGAATGGTTCCCGCCCAGAAGAAATTGCCCAGGCGCGATCGCAAGTAAGTCAAGCAGCGGCCCAAGTCCAAGCTGCTCAAGTGCAATTGCAATACACAAAAGTCCTAGCTCCTTTCACTGGCATTGTTGGTGATATTCCAACAAAGGTGGGAGATTATGTAGAAAAAGCAGACCAGCTCACTACATTAACTAGAAACGACTCTTTAGAACTGAATATTTCCGTTCCCCTAGAAGAAGCCAAAAATCTGCGCTTGGGATTACCAGTGCAAATGCTGAACGCCCAAGGTCAACCCACAGCAAGGGGTAAGGTGAGTTTCATCTCTCCAAATGCCAGTTCCGATTCGCAGACAGTTTTAGTTAAAGCCAACTTTGGTAATTCTAGAAGTCAACTGATCAATCGCCAGACAGTGCAAACCAAAGTGATCTGGAACGAACGTCCAGGAATCTTAATTCCAGTTACAGCAGTATCTCGTTTGGGTGGGGAGACTTTTGTGTTTGTGGCTCAAGCGCCAGCAGAAAAGCCTAAACCTGGAGCACCATCTTTAGTGGCTCAACAAAAACCTGTGAAATTGGGAGTTATTGAGGGGAATAATTATCAAGTTATCGACGGACTAAAGACTGGAGACAAAATAGTTGTTTCCGGTATTCTCAACCTAACTAATGGCGCTCCTATCTCTCCTGCACCACAAGAAGTGGGTAGTCTAAAGCCTTAGTTGAAGACGGGAGCAGGGAAGACAAGGGGACAAGGGGACTTGAGTGAGAACTTGCAACAAATCTTTCCCATTGTCCCCAAGTCCTCTTTCCAATGCCAAATACCCAATCCCCAATTTTTTAAACTATGTTTGTTGACTTCTTTATTAAGCGGCCAATCTTTGCGTCGGTCTGTGCGATCGTCATTCTTTTAATAGGATTAATCAGTATTCCCTCACTACCGATCGCTAGGTTCCCAGAAATTAGTCCCACCCAAATCAGTGTGACTTCCAACTACAGCGGAGCTAGTGCAGAAGTCGTAGAAAGCGGAGTGACAAATATCTTAGAAAGGCAAATCAACGGGATTGAAGGACTAAGATATCTTACTTCCAGTAGCAGTAACGATGGTACTAGTACCATTACAGCCACCTTTGATTCATCACGGGATAAAGATATTGCGGCTGTGGATGTGCAAAACCGTGTTTCTGTTGCCCAACCACAACTACCAGACTCTGTGCAGCGCACAGGAGTGCGGGTATCAAAAGAGTCTAACAACATTCTCTTAGCAATTGGTTTATTCGCCGAGAATAAAGAGTACGACAATATATTCTTAAGCAACTATGCCGACCTTTACCTAGCAGATGCTTTAAAAAGAGTCAAAGGGGTGAGCAACGCTCAAATTTTTGGTGAACGCCGCTACGCAATGCGCCTGTGGTTAGATCCAAGTCGCCTTGCCAGTCGAGGACTAACGACTCAGGATGTAGCAAATGCTTTATCTGCACAAAACTTGCAAGTTGGTGCAGGGAGAATTGGACAAGAACCAGCTCCTGAAGGACAAAGATACCAACTTGATGTGCGTGCTGCTAGCCGATTAGAAGAACCATCAGAGTTTGAAGAAATTGTCTTGAAAACTGAAGATGATGGTACTTTAGTCAAGCTTAAAGATGTAGGTAAAGCAGAACTGGGTGCAGAAAATTACAACACATTTCTGCGGTTCCGGGGCAATGATGCTGTAGGTTTAGGGATTTATCAGGTTCCTGGCAGTAATGCCTTGGATGTAGCGAAAGGAGTCAAAGCTGAAATGGAGCGATTGGCTCCGAGTTTTCCACCAGGAATGCAATATCAGGTAGCTTTTGACACAACATCGTTTGTAGAAGAGTCGATGGCAGAAGTCATCAAGACTCTGATTGAAGCGGTGGTGCTGGTTGTAATTGTAATTTTTGTGTTCTTGCAGGATTGGCGAACCACTTTAATTCCAGCATTGACTATTCCTCTAGCACTAATTGGGACATTTGCCTTCATCAAAATTTTTAACTTTTCCATTAATAGTTTGACTTTGTTTGGTCTGACCTTAGCATCGGGGATGGTAGTAGACGATGCGATCGTTGTGGTGGAGCAAATTAGCCGTTTTATTCAGGATAAAGGAATTAATCCTCGCCGAGCCGCTAGTGAATCAATGGCGGAACTATTTGGCGCGGTTATTGCCACTTCACTAGTATTGATGGCGGTGTTTGTGCCAGTGGCGTTTTTTCCGGGAACCACGGGCGCACTTTATCGACAATTTGCGCTGACGATCGCTTTTTCCATTGCGATTTCGACTTTTTTGGCTTTGACCCTAACACCTTCTTTGTGTGGCGTGCTGCTACGTCAAGAACAAAGACCTCCCAGGTGGATTGGCTGGTTGTTTGACCTAATTAATCGATTCCTGGAATGGGTAAGGTCAAGTTATGAGCGATCGCTTACCTGGATGGTACGATTCAAAAGCATCGTCATTGGACTGTTTATCGTTTCTTTGGGTATGACTGCTTGGCTGTACACCACAGTACCGACAGCCTTTCTACCCGATGAAGACGAAGGCTACTTTATCACCATCATCCAAGGGCCCCAAGGCGTATCGCTGCAATACACCAGCGATGTGATTGCACAGGTAGAAAAAGAAATTCTGCAAATTCCAGAAGTACTCGGGACTTTTGCGATCGGTGGATTTGGTTTTAGTGGTAGCACAGCTAACAGCGGCATCATATTTACAACTTTAAAATCTTGGGACGAACGCTCAAAACCCGATCAATCTGTACAGGCGATTATTGGCAGCTTGCAAGGGAAGTTGTTGGCAATCCCAGAAGCCAGGGTCTTTCCTGTGAATCCACCACCAATTCAGGGTTTAGGCAACTTTGGCGGCTTCGTCTTTCAAATGCAAGACCGCAGAGGTAACAGTGGTTTAGCAAATTTAGTAGAGTCGATGGGTAAGTTGCTAGGTCGCGCTAATCAAACACCAGGATTACAAGCTGTATTTAGCACCTTTGCCGCAGATACACCACAATTGCTTGTGGAAGTAAACCGTAATAAAGCCAATGCGTTGCAAGTTTCTATAGATGATATCTTCAGTACTTTACAAACTGCTTTGGGATCACAATATGTGAATGATTTCAATCTCCAGCAGCGCAATTACCGGGTGTATATCCAGGCAGATCAACAGTTTCGTTCCAATCCAAAAGATATTGGCAAATTATACGTTCGTTCTCAAAAGAATCAAATGATTCCTTTGAGTAACTTAGTCACAGTTACTCCGACTGTGGGAGCGCAAACGATAAATCACTACAATCTCTTCCGCTCAATTGAAATTAATGGTGCCGCTGCTCCTGGTTCTAGTTCTGGAGACGCAATTAAAGCAATGGAACAAGTTGCTAAAGAAGTTTTACCAGCAGGTTATGGCTACGAATGGTCAGGGACTGCATTAGAAGAAATAGATTCTGGTGGTTTAGCACCCCTGATATTTGGATTAGGAATAATCTTTGTGTTTTTGGTACTAGCTGCTCAATACGAGAACTACGTTGACCCTTTTATCATTCTGTTATCAGTTCCCTTAGCTATCTTTGGAGCGCTGATAGCTCAATCAATGCGGGGTTTTGCTAATGATGTTTACTGTCAAATTGGTCTAGTAATGTTGATTGGTTTAGCTAGTAAAAACGCAATTTTGATTGTAGAATTTGCAAACCAATTGCGAGAGCAAGGGCTTTCGATTACCAAAGCAGTAATTGAGGCTTCACAAGAAAGGTTACGCCCGATTTTGATGACTGCCTTTTCTACACTTTTAGGGATTTTCCCGTTAGCTATTGCTACAGGTGCTGGTGCGGGAAGTCGGCAATCTTTGGGAACAACAGTATTTGGGGGAATGTTAATTGCGACTTTCTTGAGTTTGTTTGTAGTACCGATTTTGTATATCGTTATTAAGACGACAACAGAGCGCTTTATCAAACCAAATCGGCATCAAGAACTGCAAACAGATACAGTTTCATTGGATGGTAAAACTGCTGCATATTCAACAAAAGCTGAGGATTGAGTATCTCATTTTCATTGAAAGAAACGGTAAAATCAATTCCCTTGAGTGGGTGAACGAGGTTGTTCCTCCCGTCGCTTGGGGCATTGGTCATAGTGGCGGTACGATCTTCCCCATGCCCCATTCCCCATGCCCAAAAACTCCATCCCAAAAGTGGGTGGAGTTTTTCATTTCAGTAATCTTAGACCACTGAGCGTAACTAACACTGTAGAACCTTCATGCCCAATCACGCCGATAGGTAGGTTAATATTTCCTAGAAAGTTGCCCACCAAAAGCAACATAATGAAACCCAACGCTACAAATATATTCTGTTTGACTATGGATTGCGATCGCCTACCCAAATGTATCGCCACGGCAATTTTTTCTAACTTGTCTGCCATCAAGACTATATCTGCGGTTTCCAATGCCACATCGCTACCAGATACTCCCATCGCTATACCTACAGATGCTTGCGCTAGAGCTGGTGCATCATTGATCCCATCACCTACCATTGCAACTGTTTGATATTGTTGCTGTAGACTGCGGATAACATCAAGCTTATCTTCTGGTAGAAGTTGAGCATATACTCGATCAATTCCTACTGCTTTGGCAACACTGTGAGCAGTTTCCTGATTATCCCCGGTTAACATGACAATCTGTTCAACTCCCAGTTTCTTTAACCGAGTAATGGTTGCGGCTGCTTGCGATCTTACTTCATCTGCGATCGCAATTACACCCATCACCTCTGCTCCCCTACTTCCCTGTGCTACCCAAACCACAGTTTTACCTTCTTGCTCTAAAGATTGAGCCATTTCTCGCAATTCTTCAGGGAAATTTGTCACATATTTCTGCACAAAAACTGCATTCCCCACAATTACCTGTTGTTCTTGAGCGATTCCTACAATTCCCTGTCCAGGTATAGCTTGTACTTCAACTGCGCCAACCCAATCCAAATTACCAGCCGCCTGCACAATTGCCTTACCGATGGGATGTTCTGAAGAGGATTCCACACTAGCGGCGGCTTTTAATACATCTGCATGGGTGTATTCACTAACTGAAATTACCTTGTATACCTGCACCTGTCCTGTTGTTAGAGTACCAGTTTTATCAAATGCGATCGCTCTGACTTTACCAATCTTCTCCAACTGCGCCCCATTTTTAAACAAAATCCCCTGTCTTGCACCATTAGCGATTCCTGAAAGTAAAGTGGGCATAATTGCAGCCATCAGCGCACAGGGAGAAGCAACCACCAGGAAAGTAAGAGCGCGATAAATTGTTGTTTCCCAATCCCAACCCCAAAGAAATGGCGGTAAAGTTGCCAGCAATACTCCGGCTACTACAATGACTTTGGCATATCCCTTCTCAAAGCGATCGATAAACTCTTGGGAAGGAGGTGCTTCTGTCTGCGCTTGTTCTACCAAACGAATTACACGCTGAATTAAACTGCTTTGGGCTGGTTTGTGTACCTTAATCTGCAATGCGCCATAACCGTTGAGTGTACCGGCAAATACTTCTGCACCGACTGTTTTCTCTACAGGTAAAGACTCGCCTGTAATCGCAGCTTGATTGAGGGTGCTGTAACCAGATAAAATTATCCCATCAGTAGGAATTAGTTCTCCGGGTTTGACGACAATTTCATCACCCACTTTTAGCTGAGTGATAGGAATTTCCTCTTCCCTTCCCTGAAGTAAAACCCTTGCTGTATCTGGTGTCAGACTCATCAAACTCCTGATACTCCGCTCAGTTCGCGCCATTGCATAGCCTTCTAGTGCGCCACTGATAGCAAAGATCAGAATCAAAATTGCCCCATCAATAATTAGATGATATTCTCTTCGCCATAAGCCGAGACTAGCAGCACCAATGGCCGCCACAATCATCAGCAAATCTACATCAAGTTCTTTTTCTTTGAAGAGAGTTGTCAATCCCTCTCGCGCACTTTCGTAACCACCAATTACATAAGCAGCAGGTAGTAGTAGCAACGCCAATCCCAACCAACCGAGATGCAAAGCGAACCATCCGAGAAATAGTAGTAACCCACACAAAAGTGCGGCTAAGGTATCTGCGTGTTCTCTGGTGAATTGGCCCAAACGTTGGGGGTAGAGCATGAGAGGTGAATTTACAAGGACTCTCTCACGCTAAACCTTGACATCAATGTTAATGTCAAGGTTTATAATGATTTTGAAACGCAGAGGGACGCTGTAGACGCTTTTGCGGCTTGCCGCAGGCTGGGAAGCGCAAAGGTACGCAAAGTTAAATCTTTATCTGTGTTGTTTTGGAGTAAATCATGAATGCTGGTTGCTTAACTATTAAAGAACTCACAGATGCAGTAGGCGGCGGTTTAACTCCGCGGATGGTGCGCCATTACCATCAATTGGGACTGTTACCGCAACCAGTGCGATCGCGTAGCAATTACCGTCTCTACACCAAAAAAGATGTTCTCAGGTTGCAGCGGATTGTAGCACTTAAGCAGCAAGGGTTTCAGCTAAACCATATCCGCAATATTTTGGAAGTGGAACCAGAAGCCGACACAACTATTAACCTAATGGGACAACTTCAACAGCAATATCGCGCGGTGATGCAACAAATTTCTCAACTGCGACAAACAGCATCAGCATTAGAAGGATTATTGGGGCGCGATCGCCATTGTCAAATTATGCAGGCGGAAGTTTTGGCACAACTCAAGTTACTTGATGTCGAAACTCAAGCTGGATTGGGGGGATTGGAAAACCTGTGGAGTGGTTTGGATGCCGAAATTCATACGCACTCGGAAGCATTTTCAGAATCGCTACAACGCTTACTACCTGATTTGTCTCACCGTTCGGAAATTGAACAACACTTAATTTCTCAGTTGGTTTTGGCTTGTGGTGATGTGAGTTTAGTGTCCTTTATCAAGTTGAGTCGAGGTGCGATCGCAGCTAGTCGAGTAGCTTTATCTTCAAGCTGTCAAATTGTTGTCGATACCCAAACGGTTGCTGCGGCTTTGGATCAAACTCGATTACTTCACTTGGGATGTAGCATCGAAACCTTGATTGATAACCCCCATATTACCACCGCCACAGAAGCAGAACTTGCCTTTTGGCAACATCGAGAATGGCGATCAAAATTGCAGCAAGTAAGTAAGGGTTGTGTGCTGGTAGTTGGTTATGCTCCCTCAGTACTTGTAGAAGTTTGTGAGGCAATCACTAATCAGAAAATTCAGCCTGCATTAGTAATTGGAATGCCCATTGGCTTTAGCCATGCCCCCGCAGCCAAGCGACAACTGATGCAGCAAGAGATACCTTTTATTACAGTTGCAGGGACTTTGGGAGGTGGCGCTTTAGCTGCAACTGCCCTGAATGCTTTAGTGGAGTCACTGATTGATAAGCCAGATTGTCATTGTTATCTCAAAAATGTAGTAGATTCTGATGAGTGTTGAACAATAAGTACTCAGTACTCAGTACTACTGAAAATAATATTGTTAAATAATATTGAATTTGCTACACTTTACCAGTTTTAGTAATTCAATAATTCATAATTGTGGCCATAAGCTACCAACTTGGTATAAGTTGCAATCTAAATTAGAACATTTTATAGTAAACAGACTCTGGCAATTAGAGTATAAATTATCATGCTATCCAATCTACATCGAAGTATAAATCAATATAAGTGCGCTGAAGGAACTTAGAAGTAAAGATAACTCAGATGTATAATTAGCGCGTCTCCTCCATAATCCCTAACAAGATTGTGATTTAGGACTGGTAGGCTTTCTATTTTTTACTTTAATAAAGGGCATATGTGGCAACAAGAAAAAAAAGATACTTCGATAATCAGGCTGGTATTATGGGTTGCCTTAGCTACAACCCCTATGGCAGGAAGTTTGGTGGTATCAGCACCGATGCTGGCACAATCTAAACCTGATTCTCCCTCTTTTACACTGCCGCAAACAGTGCAAAATGGGACGATAGTGCGGATTGATGGTTCAAGTAGCTTGGGTGCAATCAACCAAAGCCTGAAAGAAAATTTTGAAAAACAGTTTTCCGGCACAAAGGTTGAAGTTGCTGCTAACGGCACAGATACGGCACTGAAAGATTTGCTAGATGGCAAAATCGACATAGTAGCAATGGGGCGTGGATTGACGCCAGCAGAAAAAGCCCAAGGACTGGAGCAAGTTCGCTTGCGCCGTGAGAAGATTGCGATCGTGGTTGGTGCAGATAATCCATTCAAGCAAAGCTTAACCAGTAGGCAATTCGCCCGCATTTTCCGGGGACAAATTACCAATTGGTCACAACTGGGAGGGCCTTCAGAGAAGATTCGGGTAATCGATCGCCCTAACACGAGTGAAACTCGTGATACTTTTCGTACTTATCCAGCCTTCAAAACTGCTGAATTTACTACAGGGGCCAATGCTACGCAAGTAACTGAGGATAATACCGCAGAAATCATCAAACAACTGGGCAAAGACGGCATCAGCTATGTGTTAGCTAATCAGGTGTCGAAATTGAAAGATGTACGAGTTCTGCAATTACATCAAGCTTTGCCAGATGATGATAAATATCCCTTCTCGCAACCTTTAGTTTACGTTTACAAAAAAAATCCGAGTTTAAGCACAGTAGATTTTCTCGGCTTTACCCTTGCAGCCCCAGGACAGCAGGCTATAGAACAAGCTAGAACTGCTGAAGCAGAGGCGATCGCAGCTAGCGTATTACAACCTGCACTCACCCCTTCCCCTGATGCCCAGACGACACCTGCTGCTACAGCTTCCCCTAGTGCCACTACTTCTGCATTTGGCGAACAGCCTTTTGTAGCTCCTGCTACTGCACAAACCAGTCCAATTGTAAATAGAGAAACACCATTTTGGTTGCTCCTACCTTTGTTTTTTACTACTGTAGGTGGAGCGTTTTTATGGTGGATTTTGGGAAAACGCCCATTACCCACTGAGAAAACAGACAACTTACCAGAATCAGATCCTCATCCACCTAGCACAGATGATGAAACGGCGGTACTCAACACCAGCACAACTTCCTCCCTTAACGGAGCGATGCTTGAAGAACAACCAGTGCCGCACTTTCAAGAGCAAGAAACCCCTGATCGCATTCCTTTCAACATTTATACTCAAACACAATCTGATCTGACGGAGAATTATACTCAGGAGACCTCAAATTTAGTACAAGAGGCAACTAATGGCACCTCTAACTCCTATGAAGGTACAACATCCGGTGTAGCTAATGGTTCAGAAAATAACAACTTGGGAGCCGCAGCTTTAACCAATGGTGCGGTTCTAACAACGGGCATTGGGGCGGCCACCTGGTCTGCCTTTACCAACAAAGAAACAGAAACAAACGCCATTGATGAGACAGTCCCGCCAAGTAACTATACGGAGACAAGCACTCCTGATTCTGATGAAATTGCATGGGACATAGAAGCCCCAGCCGCTGTAGTAAATACTTCATATCCTCACCTAGCTAATATTCCAGAAGAGACATCTGATGTGGAACTACCTTCATCTGAGGTGACAGCCCCACTCCCAGAATTAGCGGATGTGCCAGAAGTAACATCTGATTTTGGATATTGGGACACAGAAGTTGATGAAGATCAGATAGATGAGGAACTTCAGGCAGAATTGAACTGGCTAGAGAGTATTACCTCAACTGAAGATATAGCCTCAGTAGATGAATTACCCTTATTAGAGGATGACGAAGTGGCAGCCGACGTTGAACCGTCAGCGTTACAAACATCCTCACTGCTCGATTTGCCAGAATTGCCAGAAGATGTATTTAATGTGGTAGCGGATGCAGCTGAACCCACTGCCGATTTGCCAGAGGAAGAATCTCAAGCACAGCCTACTGTTGAGGAAGATATTGCTGAAGCTGACTCCACAGATTTTGCCACTGCTACTGCTCTAGCAGCAGGCGTAGGGATTGCAGGCTGGACTACCATTTCTGGGTCAGATGCCGAAAACCAAATTGATACTGCGGATAGCAACGTGCCGATTGTGACCGAAACAACTATTGATTTGGTAGATGCAGAAGAAGAGAACAGTATTTTGCTCACACCGCATACTTCTACATTGGCTCATGTCTCTTGGGAGATATCCGAACTCAAAAAGGCAGCGCTGCGCCAAGAAGGTGGCTCTCAATTGGTAGTGCGGCTCTACGATGTGACTGGAATAGACCTGAGTTATCAAAGTCCGCAGTTTGTACAGCAGTATGAATCTGAAGAAACAGCACACGATCGCTTTGTGGAGATTCCCATCAGCGATCGCGATTACATCGCTGAAATTGGCTATCTCGCTGATGGCGATGCCTACGGCGGTAAACTACGCTGGTTATTCATCGCCCGTTCAGCAATTGTTCGTGTCTTTAGTCCTGTTAATCCAGATCCCATAGTTGATGATGTGGCGATTGCTGATGAAACAGATATTAACTTGGTAGATGTCCAAGAAGAGATCAGTGAAGAAGAGAGCAGTATCGTCCTCACACCCCGCACTCATCAATGGGCTGATGTCTCTTGGGAGATTTCCGAAACCAAGAAAGCAGCGCTGCGCCAACAGGGCGGCTCTCAATTGGTAGTCCGGCTCTATGATGTAACAGGGATAGACTTGAGTTATCAAAGTCCCCAGCTTGTACAGCAGTATGAATGTGA
Source organism: Nostoc sp. UIC 10607 (assembly GCF_047228265.1). Lineage (NCBI taxonomy): Bacteria > Bacillati > Cyanobacteriota > Cyanophyceae > Nostocales > Nostocaceae > Nostoc > Nostoc sp. UIC 10607. The sequence goes on from NZ_JBIQNW010000008.1 coordinate 133,538, forward strand.
CGAGACAGCACACGATCGCTTTGTGGAAATTCCCATCAGCGATCGCGATTACATAGCTGAAATTGGCTATGTCGCTGATGGCGATGCCTACGGCGGTAAACTACGCTGGTTGTCCATCGCCCATTCAGCGATCGTTCGCGTCTTCAGTCCTGTTCATTCAGATCCCATAGTTGATGATGTGGCGTTAACAAGCGAAACAGCTATTGTCCCTACAGATTTCACCGTTGAAGATGTAGCGTTAACAAGCCAAACAGCTATTGACTTGGTAGATGTAGAAGAAGAGAGCAGTATTTTGCTCACACCTCGCACTCCCAAGTGGGCTTATGTTTCTTGGCACATTTCCAAAGCTCAGAACGAAGCACTGCAACAACAAGGCGGCTCTCAACTGGTAGTGCGGCTCTATGATGTAACTGGGATTGATTTGAGTTATCAAAGTCCCCAACTTGTACAGCAGTATGAATGTGAAGAGGTAGCACGCGATCGCTTTGTGGCTATTCCCGTGAGCGATCGCGACTACATGGTTGAAATTGGCTATCTCGCTGATGGCGATGCCTACGGCGGTAAACTACGTTGGTTACTCATAGCCCGTTCACCTAATGTTCGGGTTTTCAATCGTTCCCACGAAGATTTTTGGTTTGTGGCAGATGCTGAGTTGATTATTCACGGAGCAACCCAACCAAATACAAGTGTAAACATTGGTGGCCATTCCATCAAAATCAAACCGGATGGTACTTTCCACCTCCGTCTTCCCTTTTCAGATGGTTTAATGGACTATCTCATAACGGTGGCTGCTGATGGGGAATCCACTAGAACTATCCATAAAAAGTTCTCCCAGGAAACTTCAGAAAGCTAGCAATTACTCTGAGTTATGCCCTCTAACCCTATTCTCCCCTAAAAGTGGGAAATGGGGAGAGGGTTAATTTGCTAAAAACCTTGCTGTATGTAAATCAATACGCTTGGGTTGAACTTTATAAAGCATCATATTGAAGTTGAAGAACAATTCAGAAGTCAGAAATAAATATCAGATTTTTATAGTTGATGAGGCGTTTGAGCAAATTCTAGATTTATTTGGGCGGTATTCTTGGAAGCTCACGTCAAGTTAAATGCGGAACAGCTTATAGCGGTTTTCGTTTACGTGAGGTACACCCGTAGGGGCACGGCATGCCCATTGGTGTCAACTTAAGCTAAAAGCTTTTTCAAATCTCGTTTCCAGCCTCTGGGCTGGAAATGCTGCTCTTGGCGGCTCTGCCGCCAGCAAGAGAGGCAGCAGCCCCAAGGATGGCATTCCCAGTCGGAGACTGGGAACGAGACAATCCTAAAAGCTGGTTATAGACTGGTTTTTACGTTAAGTTGACACCAATGCGGCATGCCGTGCCCCTACTTGCGATATAATGTTGTATCGCATTTAAATAGGAATCGCTATAATGCAACCATTAAAGATGTAGCATTGTGAGCTTACCGCACCTTCGCCCCAATGTTTGGAAACTCAGAAAAGTTAATTGAGTTAAAGCTTTGCTGTATTAAAACATTAATTGCCCCTACAGCGTGTGTTTTGCGTAAGTCTTATATATTAAGTGGGCGATACTGGATTTGAACCAGTGACCCCATCCGTGTGAAGGATGTGCGGTTATATACAGGCTACTACTTACAAGGCTTCTAGAGTCTCTTAACCCTAGCTAGTTGCATAAACTTGCATAAGGATTATATGAGACCAATCAAAGTTAGGCAGAATGGAGATAGCTGTTTACTGCGCTGGAGCTATGAAGGTGACACTTACTCCTTAACCTGGGGTAGATGGACTGACGCAGTAGACAAAGCCAAAATGGAGTATATTGCTAGACTGATATATCAAGATAGCCTGTCAGGAAACTTTGACACCACTTTACATAAATATAAAGCTTGGTTAGAAGGTTTAATTTATACAGGAAATGGGAATGGCTCTAATGGCAACCCTACCTCTAAACCTAAGCAGCCTCCGCTATTAAAGTTATTAGAGCAAAGACTTATAGAGCATTATGCTGCTGCTGATTATTCTCTACTTGGGAACTTAAAGAAATTCAAAAAGGAAATAAAGACTCCTACTCAAGCTAAAGAATTTATGAAATGGCTTGAGGAAAAAGGACTTAAAGTTTCTAGCCAAAAAAGGTACTTGACTACACTTAAAGTTCTGAGGCGTGATTTGTTTGAAAGTATTCAACTGCGTGTTGGAGAGAAACCTAGACCTAAACCTTTTACCCTTGATGAAGTAGATAGAATACTAGACTCCCTCTACAATGACCCACACTACTCCCATTATTATGATTTTGTATTATTCCTCCTGAATACTGGTATGCGTATATCAGAGGTCATAGGAATAAGGTGGCGAGATATTGATTTAGATAAAAGAGAAATCCATGTCTATGAAGTCTTAAATAGGGATAAAGGAAATTCCAGTAAAAGGAAAAGACAGACTACCAAGACAACTAAATTTAGGGTTGTACCTGTCAATAATAAACTTTATCAGTCTCTCTGTAATAGAAGCAGAGGTAATCCTGAAGATTTGGTATTTACTACTCCTAGCGGTTTAGTACTGGATGACCACAATATTAGTCAACGTTGTTGGAAGAAAACTTTAGAAAAGTTGGGTATAGAGCATAGACCTTTATATACTTGTAGGTCTACTTTTATCAGCCACTGCATTAGTAGCGGCATCCCTCCTCATGATGTAGCCGCTATCGTTGGTAATAGTGCTGATGTGATTTTTAAGCACTACCTGGGAAGTATTAGAAAACCTGAGTTACCCGAATTATAATCCTCTTCATAAGTGTTCAGCTTATGAAGGAAGGGGCATATATATTTTATTTAGTTTATATGCCTTTTCCTGGGTCTCCTATTGGAGTTCTGTTATTTGGATCACTATCTATTTCTCTTCTTTTTTTCCTTTTTTAAATCTTTTTCGACTTTAGCTTTTAATTTATGCAGCTCAGAAAGAAACTTTATTTCTAATATGTTTAGAGCAGCTAGAACAAACTCTCTACCTTGTACAGGATCTTCTGCATTATCCTCAAGCATTTTTTCTAAAAGCTTCTGCCAAATACTTAAAAGGTTACTAAAATCTTTGAAGCTTAAATCGATTTCATCTTTAACTGGAAAGGGCATTTAATTAAATATTAAACTACAAACATACTACCATTATTTCAATTCTTAAATACCCGTATTCTGTTAACTTATTTTACTTATAACACCCTAAAATCAAGCTTCTTTAAATATTATGTAAAGGAGATTAAAAATGTCTCATTAAATAGATATAATCAAACTTATTTAAAAAAGCAGCCTGATGCAGCAAAGACAATGTTAGAAGAATTAAACTTTCTAATTGAAAGATATAACCTTCAATGGATTTTATTTGAAGGTCAGGTGAGGTTTGTGGTGGGTCACTTAGCAAAGGCTAAAGGAGTCAATTCAAAAGACTTTGCTAAGAACTTTATAGTAAATGGTAAGTGCATTTTACCTGGAAATTTTGAGTTGTTAACTGGGGACAGGTTAAAGATTTTTAAATATAATTTTAACTATAGATATGAGAAAGCTATATCAAGAGCACGCCAATTATGGGTATCAGATTATTTAGGAGCTTTTTCTTACGTAGATGGATATAATAATTCAGATACATCCAATATACGTTTCTTAGAAACAGATTTAGAAAGAGCCTACCAAAATAGATATGGCGGTAATAGACAACTAGTAATAAAGGGTGGCAGGCTTGATGTTATTGTTGGAGACAAAATTGTTGAATTAAAAAAAGATAAAGTGGACTGCAATAGCATTGGTCAGTTGCTAAGATATTTAGAATTTAGCAAGAGAACTGAAGGCGAGTTAGCAGCTCCTGATATTAGTGATGACGCTATACTTTTACTGAAAATTGTAAATCAATCTGGGTTTAATATTTCATATAAGAAGGTTAAGCTAAATTATAATAAAACTAATCAATTTTAAGTATTCAGTATAATTAAATACATTAACAGAAAGTCTGGTTCTGTTATTAGTCTGATTCTATTTTTAGAGAAGCAGATCTGTAACTCTTACTCACCATAGATTACAGCCATTTTATCTAACTTAAATAAAAGAAGTAATTGAGATGAGTACGTAGATGATTTATCTCAATTATTTTCCCTACAGTATGTTCATTACTGTGTGTGGTGGATTAATAGCTTAATTATTTGTAGAGAAGTAAGCTAACCATTTTTGGTGTGATAAATTATTTTGAGCCACCTCATTAATAATCACATAGAGAGTAACATCAACCCTAAAACATAAATATCCCCACCTTTCTAATGCTAAGTATAGAGAGAGGTAACATAACTGATTAATTAACTACACCCTAGTTGCCCTACAAGCAGCCTGTATTTTCCACCACACAAATATACCTGAAACGTAGCAGCAGTACCCTGTTGACCCTTGTGGTGGCCTGTGTAGAGATAGCTGATTTAGTAGCCAATTGAGTGAAGAAAGCTGGAGTTTAGGAAGTCTACTTGCTGGAAATAGGTTTCTACTCAAGTTAACTTAACAAAAGTGTTCTTATGCTTAAGGGGTATTCAATCACTTTTCTTTATGGATACTATTGTTAGTAATTTAAAATAGAAAGCTGAAACTGAAGTTATCTGTCCCTGTGTTTTCTTATGGGCTTGAGAGTAGGTGAAATATATTCAGTTATCTATTGGTGGTTACTCCCTTATGGTTTCCCTTGTAGGTGTCTTCTCTCTTCTCTCTATATATGTAAGTGCCGCCCAAAGTTCACTAAGTATAAATACTTCTTAGTTAGCGATCGCACCCTAAAGTAATTTAGTTTATGATTCTGTTTCAGTAAATGGATATCTTCTTCGTTTGCTTCTACTCTGAGCAAAAACTTTTACTTTCTCAATATCAAGCTCTAGTTTATGAGATTCTTCATTAAGGGTTTCTAAATCAAAATCATCAACTCTAGCTATTTCACTTATGATATTTAAAAGGTTCTCTTTTGACTTATCACTACATTTAAATCCTGATTCAATCTCCGGCCATAAAACATACCCACAGGCTATATCCTCTACTTCCCTAATTAGTTCATAAGCCTTATATAGCTTCTTAATAGCCTCTCTTCTCATTTTCAACATAACAACACCCCAGTATAATTAATCAACTATAATGGGGATTCTATAGTGGTTCCATTGGTAAGGCTACTGAATTAAGGCATCTTGGTTTCAGGTCTCCTGTAGGGCAGAATACTACAGGCTGGGGTGGCTGTTACTGTGGTGGCTTAATGCCTACGGCGTATGAGAGGAATAAATATTACCTGCTGATTTTAGTTTTCTTAGGGTGCGATCGCAGTACAGATTACTTGATTTATGATGCCTGAACTGGAGGCAATTTAATGGGTCTTAATGGTAGAACCTACCAATTTACTTTAGTGTTCACCCACTGAAGATTCCTCCCCTAAGTTTTACTGGGCTTGATTTATTTATAGTGAAACTTACTATAATTGATTAACTACTTTGAGGTGCGATCGCAGCACAGATACCTTGATTTGTGGAGACTGAACTAAGTCTGCTGATTTAGATTTCTTTGGGTGCGATCGCTTATGTAGGGGCTGAGACAAAATCCTCAGCTCATTTTACTAAAATCTGACAGTTTTTCCGCATTTCTATTTGAGATTTAAAATGGCTGAAACCTATATTAGACAATAGTTTCAGCCTCCTTTAGATTACTTTACTATAGGTATCTAAGAAGGGAGACAGAAGAAAAAGGAAAGAAGAAAGAAAGAAGAAGAAGGAAAAAAAACGCCCAACCTAATGTAAATAAAACTATTTTAGTTTACTTAATTTATAGATTACTTAAGCAAATTTATACTGAAGATTACTTAAGCAATTTAATTCATTTAATTTTCCTAAATGCCGCCCATTAAAAAAGAGGGGTCAGATTAAGCTATCCTTCCCTCTCAAATGTCCTGCAGGGACTGTTAAGCAAACTTCAGCTTTAAAGCAGGCCACCCTCAAGCTTGGTTATAATACCTAACTCATTAGCCCTATCAGCAACCACCTGATTAATTTTATTGATCCACCTATCTTTTCTACCTTCACTGTTAAAGTTGACACTGAAGCCATCATGTTGCCATAAGGTGATTGCAAAGTCCTTAGTTGTCTTAGCAAGGTCAAGCACTGGTAGTAGAAGGTAAAGTTCCACTGCTTGAGCCTGCTGTGCCATGATGCCTCTTATGCATTCCTTTCTAGCAGCAGTAGGCTTACCATCCTTTGTCTTATCCCCAGCTACCTTGATGACTTTATTAAAGATAGTTCCTGCGGTATCAGCCTCATTTAATTCAGCAATCTTTGCTTCCCTTGCTTCAAACAAAGATTTCATTAAAGGGTGAGTTAAAAACTTTTTACCTGCATCCTTAACACCAAAAGGAAGTAAACCTTCATTTAGAAAAGCTATCAGGTTATTTTTACACATTCCATAAATCAGTGAGTACAGTGAATCTTTTAGTACTCCTTTGATATCTTCATACTTAGCTTCATCAGTCTTCTTTAGGTTAGCAGCATCAATTCCATAATGGTTTATTAATTCTGCCCAAATCTTACCACCACTTTTTAAGAACTCTTGAACTTCAGGAATCTCCCAAGTTTTACCTACTATTGCAAGCTGACTTGAAGCTAAATCAAATTCATACCAACCTTTAGTAATTGATTTCCTTAGGTCTTTCTGAAGCATTGGGATGCTGTAATTTAGAGGGAAGATCCTTACAGTATTTCCCTTATCAGAAGGCTTATAGAAGGGTTGCAACTCATCTCTAATTGTGCTTAGAACTTCTAATTGAACATGTCTTTTTTCAGGGTTTTCAATCTTAAGAGCTTGAAGGAAAGTGGCATCAAGGTTAGCTGCAACCACCTTACTAAAACTATTAACTGGTACGTTGTTCATATACTCAAGTAAATCTTGAGCTTCAGGGCTAGAAAAGTTGAAGTAAGTATAAGCTTCTTTTTTAATTAATTCCCTGTCAACTTTTTGAAGTTTATCACTGAACTTATTTCCTGTATCAAAATACACTCGATCTTTTAACATAATTTTATAGCTTTCAGATTCAATAGCATCTATCACTTCTTGAGGAAATTCTACCAAAGCTACTCTTGATTCACCATCTTTAAAGTTCCAACCAGACCAAGAGAATGTTTCCTCTGACATTACTTCTGATTGAAACTTAACTAGAAACTTGGAGGCATTATAAGCATTTGAATTCTCTAGAATATTTAATTTATCTTCAGCCTTAGCTATACAACGCTGACTAATCATAGGTAAACCTGTTACCTTATCTCTCCTACCAAATAGGAGGTGTCTCATGAATTTCCAGTAGCTAATATTTTTACCTAGACCTGGGAAGTTAGCTTTAATAATATCTCTGAATTTTAAGGATACTGTCTTTCTCATAATATTAAAATCTTAAAAATAAAAGTTAAATATAATTTGTTTCTTATACTATCCATTATAACAATTTGTAGCACAAACGGCCACAGTGTTAACTACATTAATTAGGCGTTGATTGAACATTAAAAAAGAGGACTTATTAAAGTCCCCTTTAGTTAGATTATTTAGTTAGTTTTATGCTGCCTTAGAAGGTACTGTATAGCCTTCTTTTATTAAGAGTCTGATAAGGAAACTCAGACCTTTTTGTGTCACCTTGCAGGTAGTTTTCAAACCTGCATGAGTGTCTACCTCCACCACTTCAAACTGACCCTGAGAAACATACTTTTGATAAGGTAGGTTGGAGATTTGAAGTACCCCTTTATCCCTCAAAAGGCTCATCAAATTGTTACGCCCTAAACCAGGACTATTAATAATTTTTGCTGCATCAGAAAAACTTAATAGTTTGTCACTAGCAACTACCACATCATAAACCTCAGCTTTAGGAGCCAGTAAAGCCACCTTCTCTTCAGCGATCGCAGCTTGTGATCTAGCTTCTCTGATAGCTGCTGCTGACTGTTCTAGTAAGTAAAGAATATCAGCAGGTTCCTTAGGAGCAGCTTTAATAGCCTTCAACTCACGCTCACACTGTAAATAGTACAGTCTAACTTCTTTAGCTTTAGGTGTACCTGAAACCATTGCAAACTGTTTAAGGCAATCTCCTGTTAAGTATATATCCTCACGACGGCTGGAACCCTTATATGATGAGCACTCCACAGGGTTGAGGACAACTAAATAATCCACATTCTCTTCAAAGTTAGCTAGTAAAGTTCTTTTAGCTGCATCTTTTCTAGAGTATTCTAACCATTCAATTGCTTCTTCAAAGTAAACTGAGAATTCTTTATCTGATTGAACTGTGGCTTTGATTTGAGATTGGATTGAGATATTTAAGTTTGTCATTATTTTTATGATTTATTTATTAAAAGTTTATTAGTTAATTTGAGAGTACTAGGTGGGGCTTAGGTGCCCCTTGAAAGTTAAACTGATTGTTTAGATTGGTAGTAGAATAATAATGCCCTGCGGATAATATCAGCTCTGGATAGTAACTCTTTATCAGCTTCAGTATCTATCTGATTACAAAGGTCTTCTGGCATTCTAATGGAAACATATTTAGTGTGAATCATAATCTTCTAATAAGTAACTTATCTTCTTTCCTCTCCTTTCATTATAACACTAAATAATACTAAGTGCCATAAATAGTAAGTATTTAATAGTAATAATTAGGCACTTAATAAACTTAATTAATAATCATTATTTTCTAAAGCAAAGTTAACCTCATTCATTATCTCTTGCTCAATCATCCTTTGTTTATTAGTTAATCTTCTACCCTTAATTTTAACCTTAGTAGGGTTTAATTCTATTGAAGGTATATTTGTACTCTTATCATGTAAAGAGCTGCTATAGACAATATTAGAGGAGTTGTTGGTTGTCATTTTAATTAGGTATACTTTATGTTTTACTATACTATAATTGTAACAAAATTAATACTGAAATAACTGGGATAATTGATATTGATTTAGAGAGCAGGACGAAGGATAAAATGCTGGAAACTATTACTATATATTACTTGTAGAAATATATTTGCATACTATCCCTAGTAGTCTTTATCTCTCCTTTCCTTCCCTTTCTCTACCCTTATTTCCTACCTCCTCCCTTTCATTCTCTTTCCCTTGGTTTGCTGTCTACTTTTTTTTTAGATTACTTAAGCAAAAAACCTTAACCCTGCTGCCCAAAGTTAAGGCTCAACTCCTCATTCTCTCTCAAGCGCCGCAGGCTATAAGTCAACCAAGTATTCATCACCATTTAACGGCTTCCTCATCACCAATAGGTAACTGAATCTACTAGACAGATGGATGCGATCGCTGTTGCTTACCCTAGCTTTATTAATTACTTATACAACTTAATACTTTCAATATATAGAACTCTGTATTTTTACAAGAAGGGTTTACACTGGTGCGCTTATTTATAAGTCCAGTTATATTAGGTTCAAGCAGTCAAAAGCTGCTTAAAAATGCTGCGCTTTGAGTAACTAAATTGTAAAGGAGTTACATGTTAAACAAACAACCTCTTTGTGACCCAAGACCCCCAACTAGGCAAATAGTACAGATGAAGCATCTACTTCAACATCTTTAGTTGGGGGCTTGGTAGCAGAGTTCTTTACCCCTACCAAAGCCTCTTATGTACGAACCCCAACACCTTAACTGCAGACTTCACCTGATCATTGAGTACCAACAGGTTGCTCCAGAGGATTTGCACAGCGCACCTTCTAAAATACAAGAAGAGTGCAAGGATGAAATGGTTGTGATACATATCCCACCTAGCAATAGGGAGTATATATTTGATGGAGTAACTTTGCCATTAAAGTCTTCTAGTAGCTATACCCACTACTCGGTTCATTTGGTAGCTCCCAAAGCTATTGTGAGCAATGATAAAAAGAAGACTGCCTTAAATAGTATAGTAAGGCGTATTAAGACTTGGGAAGAACTAACAACGATGTTGAAAATAGTCTTAAATCTGGCTGGTATTATCCTAGCTATTTTTGGGTTTTTTATGTGATAGCAAGCAAATAATAACATTGATTTTGAAGTAGGGGAAAGCCCCTCTTTTTTTATGGCTTTCATTAACTGAAGTATTGTGAGTATAGAAATCTAAAAATATGCAGTTCACTTCAGCTTCCTGCACTCTATTTACCTTGAGTAACTAATACACCAGCAGGCATCCTAATGGATCTCCTGAGTGCAGATATATACATACTACAAAACCCCTGGAGTGAACTGTTACCAGTTGTCGCAGGGGTAGTGTTTGTCAAACTATTTTAAGAGGAGTAGTTGAAATCTCTGGCAGTAGCGTACACTGCTAAACGCCTGTTTTACTTAAGGTGGTGTACAGGAAAGTGACCAGGTGAACTTGTTTTAGCAGAATCCCTATTAGCTGCATAAGGTTAATATGTTGTGACCTCATCGTTGCTAGATCATTTTGAGGCGCATCTAGCTGGAGTTTATGTATTCCCTCCCTCACCCTTATATATATAGTATAGCAAATATTCACCCAATTGTCAATAGTTTTATAGGTAAAATATGGGCATTTATAAATTATTTTTAAATTAATTTTACAAGTATTTGCTAATAGATACTGCCTACATTCTTCGCATACTTAACAGTTATAGTAGGTACATAAGATTAAAAAAGGGATTTAAATTTATGTCTATCAAATTAGCTAACTTATTCAGATTTATAACAGGTGAACCCAAGATTACCAGTCGTTCAGTTTCCTATATGTTACAGACAAATGGTAAGGCTATTAGAAATGTTACATACAGTTACGAAGCTGAATAATTAACCACCAAGGTTCCTTGAGTGCAGGAACCTTTTACATTACAAAATATATAGGAAAGATTATTATGATTGCTATTATTACCTTGATTATCTTTACTTTGATTCTGTTCAGTTTTGTGCTTGGTTTATTGGTAGGTAAACTACTTTTGCAACCTAAACTAGAAGAAGGTGTTCTAGCCTCCTATGATGACTTTGAGCGTGACTTTATAGATTTCTCTCAATATACAGGTTTTTAACAGATCCACTACAGCACTAATTAATAATAAATAAAGGATTCTATTATGTTTAATTTTATTCCAGTTCATAGAGAGCCTGAAGTAAATCAGATTCCCCCACAATACAAATATAGATTAGCTCATGTTTACTTCCCTACTGCTCTTGATGAACCTAGATTATATTTTCGTATAGTGGTTGGATTTAAAGAATACTTCAGCCTTTTAGGTTCTATATTTACTAATAAAGTTAATGAGAAAATTAATAATTGGAGAATATATCCTAATACTAGCCAAATAGGTAAATGGATAAAGGAAAATAATATAGAAGTTCCTGTAGATAAAGATGGGTATATGGATTATGAGGATATGTTTGCAGCCTTTATAACAGCTAACCCTGATTATAACTTTAATGTAGCTCCTACTAAATATCTCAAAGGTAAATTACTTCTAATAGCTAGATTAAGCTTACTAGTAGATACAGTAAAACTTGGTTGGTTAATATTAACTAATCAAGAAAGATAGACTTAATTCAACTGACACCACAACGCAAATTAATAATAAATAAAGGAATGTATTATGTTTAATTTATTACCCGCTTCTAAGGCTCCACACTTTACTACTGAATGGGATGGACTTAATGCCAAAGTCTATTTAACAGAAAGAATTATATTTAGTCTAAGGTCTAAGAATTTTAATGATTACTTAGTATTAGTGCAATCTTTACTATTTAATGATAGTAAGATAAAAATCTTAGTAGCTAGTTCTCTTAAAGCACATTCAATTTCTGTGAAAGTTATAGAGGACCATCCTCACCAGGATTATCATTATAATAGTTTAGACTCAGGCTACTCTGAAGGTTTACTATTTCAACTAATCAAAATAAGAGCATTAATAGATGTAATCAAAGTTGGGTTTAGGGATTTCACTAGTAAGTAATCACTCAATTAAATTTAATTCAGCTAATAGCCTCCTACTACCAAATAGGGGGCTGTTGTGTTGCCTACCTATTACCTACGTGTAGTGAGTATCATATTTATAGAAGGTTGAAAGAGACCTTAAATAATAATACTTAAAAAATATGACACTTATTAATTCTCCTTTAAATTCCGCTACTAAATTGAAATCAGCTATTGAAGCAATCTCACCTGAAGTTGACTCTAGTATTCTTGATGAGTTATGTGAATGGACCCGCACTAAGAATCTTAAATGGGTATCAGATATAAATGGTAAGAATGCTTACTACGTAATGAGTGACCTAAGTATAGCTAAAAACTTAAATGCTAGTGACTATAGGGATAATTGGGTGGAAGTGACGACAAGTGGAAAAAACGTGTCGTCAGAAAGGTTAGCTGGCAAGGGTTTGAAATTAGAAGGTGATAAGTTAGCTAACTTCAAAAAGTTGTATGAACAGCAAAATGGAATATCATTAGGTAGAATTAATTCACTTTGGGTTGGTAACTTTTTACACGCTTATAGTTACTTAGTTCAAGGTTCTTCCCAAGTTGCTAAAGGTTTCCAAGAGTTAGGAGCTAAAGCAATTGAGGTAGCTTCAACTAATGAAATCCAACATACTGTTGAACCAGAGTTACAGAAGCAGCTTATTGAGCTTGTAGCTTATAGCAATGTTGGTTTCAAGTTTGAGGTTGCTATCCTTGATTCCTTCAACCCTGGTAGTCACCGCAGATGGGATTTTGTAGAGAGATTACCACGAGTAATTAAAATTTATGAACTTAAAGCTCGTACACTTTCAGAACAGGATGTAAAAGCTACTTTAGTTGATAAGAAATATGTTGAACTTGCTCTTGAAAAGTACCCTAACAAATCAATTGAATTTATCTTTACCTCACCAAAAGGAATTAACTGGGAAGCTAAGAGTTACATTGAGGAGGTCAATGAGAACGCTAAGAAACTGTATCCCAATGCAAAGGTCAAAGTAAGTTTTATTGACCTACAAAGCATCACAGAAAGGGTGGTAAACAACATTATAGATAACTCACCAATTGAATCTCACTTCTTCTTTATGAAGAAACTAAGAGAAGAGTTTACAGCTTCAGTAGGTCAACGAACAATTACTAAATTAAATGACTCTATTGCAGAAGCTTACAAAACTGGTAGATTAATTAAGAAAGCTAAGACGAATAATGTTGTTCCAATCCTTAAATTAAAGAGTGCTCAAGCAGCATAATCTAAATAGACATTAACAGAAACCTCCTGTAACAGGGAGGTTTTTTAGTATCTAAATTTAAGCCGGAATTCCTCATTCTATTGTGGGCCTAGCGCAGCGTTTAAGGTGCTTTCAGATAATAGATATATCCTACCTTTTGATAGCACATAAAAGCTATTCTATTAGAAGATAAAGGAGCTAGAGAATTTAAATGAGTAATGTATTTAGTAGAGCTTATAAACTATTTTTAAAAGGGTATTCTTTAAGGGCATTAGAAAAGATATTTAAGATTCCTAAGTCAACATTAAGCTACAAATTCAGAAAGATTTATGGAACAGATTATGCAGAGCAAAGGAATCACTGGGGTGTCTTAGCAGTAATTAATGAGTACACAAATGATAAATCTTTATCACCCAAAGATAGGCAACAGATAAAGGATTGGATGAATCAAAACTTCAATCAGATTATTGAAAGTGAGAGAGCTAATTTAGATAGACCTCTATATACAAACCGCAAAATCCAGCAGATAACTGAGTTGGAGTGCAGCTACAAAAAAGGTGATTGGAAATCGTTATTTGAGAATACATTAACTTCAACTTACTAATATTAAATTTACTAAATAAAAGGATATATATTATGACTACTCAAATCACCAGCTATATTGATACAGCAAATTTGGAAGAATGTTTAGATTTATTTTTCCAAGGAGAGTTTGATAACGTTGACCAATATCTACCCCGCATCTACAAAGATTCTTCTGAGCTAAAACCAGGTAATAGTTTATTTGGTCAAATTGATTCTGATGAACTTTCTCAAGCTATTTGGGGACTAAGTAAATTACATCGAGCTATCCTTGAATACCACTTTCTAGCCAGTGAGAAATCTTGGTTAATTGTGAGGCATGAGTACTTCCAGGATGGGCAACAGACCAGCTTAGATTCCTGGATTGGTGAAACATACCTTGATGCTTTAGTCCTACTCTCCTCTGAGGTTATGGGGCTAATTTAGGACAGATTAATTAAATAGATATCTAAATATTATGGGTGCTTTAAGAGGCACCTTTTTTTATGCCAACTAATAAAGCATTCATGCTGACACAGACTCAGCGTGATTTTTTAATATTACTTTTATCAATTCAACCTCATCTAAGTCAACCTCAGATGACTGCCCTATTTAAGGATAAGTTTGAGATTGAACTAACAGCACAGCAATTAAAAACATTAATTAAAAATAGCAAAAGCAAAGTTGAAGAACTTCAGAAGAATGAAGCTTTAACTATGGCACTAGCTGTCAAAGTTGGGTTGATTAGTTTAAGTTCTAAAATCAACCGTACCTTAGCTTTAGAAGAGATTGTAAGGATGGGTAAAGATGGTTATCTAGCTCAAACACAATCTTCTAGAGGAGAAGTAGTTAGTTATTTAAAACATGATTTAAAGACAGCTACTGAGGCTATCAAAGCTATCAAAGCTGAATGGTCTGAGGAAGTTCAACAGCAATCAAATTACACAATTGTTATAGGAGATGCTGTAGCTCCTCAAGAAGAAACACTTGAAGGGGATGATGAATTGTGACCTTCAAGATTAACTTACATGAAAAACAAAAGGAGATATTTACAGACCCAAGGAGATTTAAATTATTAGTTTGTGGGAGAAGATTTGGTAAGTCACACCTACTCAGAACACAAATTATAGTAGCAGCATTAAGTTGTAACCTCCCTTATGATCCTAACTTCCCAACTGTTGTAGCTTTAATAATGCCAACATTAAAGCAAGCTAAAGCAGTGCATTGGAAAAGTTTAGTTTCCCTATTAAAAGATGCTCCTTTTGTAGAGAGTATTAACAATTCTGAATATCGAATAGTTCTAAAGGGTAATAAGCCTGACATTATTCTGAGAGGGGCAAATGATGATGAAGGTAATGGATTACGGGGACTTAAGTTTTTCTTTGCAGCAATAGATGAAGTTCAAGATGTTAAATCTATAGTTTGGGAAGATGTAATTCTTCCAGCCCTTTCAGATACTGAAGGTTCCACAGCAACATTAGTAGGAACACCAAAAGGTAAATCTCATCCTTTATATAGGTTCTATCAAAAGATTAAAGACTTACCTGAGTGGGCTTACTATCACTTTAAAACACGAGACAATCCTTTCTTCCCTATACAGAGATTAAGGTTAGCTAAAGCTCAGATGCCACCTAAAACATATAGGCAAGAGTTTCAAGCCTCTTTTGAAGATTTTGATGGACAATTATTTGACCAAATAAACTCTGATAAACATTATATAAAGGATATACCTAATAACCTCAGCTATTATCTAGGGTCAGATTGGGGGGATAGAAATCCTGCTTTAGTTGTCGTTGGGGTAAGTAGAGATGGAACTAAATTTTATATAATTGACTTCTGGTTAAATAAATCTGGTGAGACTATACCAGAGGAAATATTCTTAAGGGAGATGGCTAGACTTTGTACCAAATATAATGTGTACAAAAGCTTCTTACCAGATGACAGAGGTGGTAGTGTTAAGTCAGCAAGAATATTAGGTAAGCGTGAGAATATACCTGGTATGAGCAGGGCTGTAAAGGTCAGTAGAACTGAGTTGGGACTAATGCCAAGTGTAGACATTATGAATAATTTATTCTACCAAGACAACCTTTTTATTAAAGCTAGTTTAACTGAATTGATATCCCAATTTGAAGACTACCATCGGGCAACTGATTCAGAAGGTGAGTTGGTAAATAAACCAGCAGACAATCAAGAAGATCACACAATTGATGCTGCCCGTTATTGCATTGGTAGCTTGTATAACACTCTTCAAAATAAACAACTTAGAAATTAAATAATATATGTACCCTAATCAATTACTTCTAGAGACTCTAGAGGCAAAGAATGTTGAGTATGAGCAGATGTTACCCGCCCTAAATGAAATTGATTTATTAGTTTCAGGGGGTTATAAATTAAAGAATGCTATTAGACATTTTATTCCAAGACGGCCAGGTGAGGAAGTTGAGCTTTATGAAACTAGAATTAAGAAACATACCTACCTAAATATTCTTTCTACAAATATCAATGAGCAGGTTTCCAAGCTTGCTAACTCCCCTATGACAATTGAGGGGTTAGAGCTTAACCCTAAGTTTTGGTCAGCCTTCAGGGAAGACACAGACTTATCTGGACGTTCAGAAAAGAATCTAATTACATTAATCTTTAGAGAACTTTTAAAGTTTAAAAAGATATTTGTTCACGTTGATAAACCTAAGTCAGAAGTTGCCCCTATTAATAAAGCGCAAGAGGAATCGCTAGGTTTAAGACCTTATATTGTGAGCTACAGTCCACTTCAAGTTATTAACTGGAGTGAGAGTAAAGGTAAACTTAATTGGCTAAAGATTAGACAAATATCAGAAGATAACTCTAACCCTATTGCTGCTCCTAGAAAGGTGTGTACTTGGACAATTATTGATGGTACTTACATTGCTAAGTATTCTGCATTTGTGGAGCTTGATGGTAAAGGCAACATCACTAAAATTAATAGTGAGATGACTAATGCTGATACCACTATTAGTTTACAGTCACCTCCTATAGAACATGGGTTTGGTACAGTACCAGTTTTTAAAATAGAGTTACCTGACCAACTTTGGGTTGCTGATCAAGCAGCTTCTAAAGCATTAGAACATTTGCGAACAGATTGTGCAAAATATGATTTGTTAACAATGGCTTACTTCCAGAGAACATTCAAAAGAATTCAAACTCCTGATGGAGATTTAGAGAATTCTTATGAAAATCAGGAACCTTTACCAACAGGTTTGGCACATGTGCTTGAGCTAGATAAATTTGAATGGTCTGAACCTCACGGTTACATGATTGAGCACATGTCTAAGTCTTTACAATCTATAGAAACTCAAGTAAGAGATTTGGTAGCTGCTGGTGGTGTAAGTAGTAGTAATGCTGCTCTAAGCCAATCTGGAATATCTAAGCAGATGGATTTTGTTAAACAGGAAGCTATGTTGAAATCTTATGGTGAAATCATTACTGACTTCTATCAGGATTTACTTCAACTAGTAGCCAAAGCAGCAGGTATAGATGGAAGTAAAATATCTGTCACTGGTTTGAATAGTTTTGAGAATGACACCTTAGATTCTGTACTAATGAAGCTTGATTCTGTCAGTAAATTGAATATACAGGCACTCAAAGATAATCTACCTCCTTCTGCCTTAAAGGTAATTTATGAACAGATGGTGGCGCTATTAGCAGGTAATTTATCCGCCTCTCAAAAAGAGGAAGTAAACAAAGAGATAGAGATATTACTAGCATCTATTAAGACTTTGGACACTTCAATAGTATAGAGACCCTCAACAATCCTTAAGACATAACAGACATATTCCTTGCTGTAGAGTTTTGGACTGAGGGTAAACCCACTGGGTAAGGTTTATAAACCAGACAAGTTTACTATTAACTTTAAAGATAGATACCTATAAATACAGGATTATTTAAAATGACAGAACCAGAAATTCAAGCTTTGATTGATGCTTCACTAAATTCTTTTAAAACTGAAATTAGTACAGAGTTTACAAAAGCTAATCAAGGACTTGCAGCGTCAGTTACTAAAGAGATTAAGAAACTTCAAGCACCTCAGCCTACAGTTACAGAATCTAGTGAAACTATCCAAGAGAAGTTAACCCTTAAGGCTCTAGAACAGCAGTTAACAGACCTTAAGACTCAGTTAGCTGATAAGGATAAAGAGGCAATTACAGCTAAACGTAGCAGTGCAGTTTCTCAGGTTATTGCTAACTCAAAGGCATTAAGCCCAAGCACATTACAGAAAGTTTTCCTACTTGATCATGCAGATAGAATCATAGAAGAAAATGGTAAGTGGTTTGTAAATCAAGGTGACTCAGTTTCAACTTTAGAAAATGCGTTGACTTCTTATTTGTCAAGTGAAGATGGAAAAGCATTTCTACCTGCTTCAGGAGTTCAAGGTTCCAGTGCTCAAGAAACAAAAGTAACTCCAGTTGACCCTAATCAAAAACTTAAGGCAGAAGATGCCTTATTTGAATCATTCAATTAATTAATATAAATTACAAAATAATAAATTAAATGGCTAATATTATTTCTCCCGTTAACTCCTTACAGTTGCTTGTACAGGAAGAAGTTGCTTCACTTCAGTTAACTCAATACCCAATGGTTAACCGTTTGGCTAAGAAAGTTACAAGCCAACAAGTTATCAAGTGGAATGCGAATGTTGGTGGAGCAGGTGCTACTGGTGAACTTACCACAGCTTCAGTTTCTACTTTCAGTGATGATGATTATGTATCAGCTATCCTACCTATTGGTGGAGCTAGAACACGTAGTTCTTTCCAACTACAAAAAGAAGACATTGCACAAGCTAAAGTAGCTGGTAAAGGTGTACTTCGTGATTTGTTTGCTGCTGATATTAACAGTGGCATCCGCACCATCCTAGAAGCTTTAAGCGCCAAAGTTTACTCAGGTTCAGGTGTTGCTGCTGATGGTGGAGTAATTGGTTTGGTAACGGCTGCTGCGGCTGCTGGAATTTATGCAAACATTGACCCAGCTACCTACACTGCTTGGGCTTCTTATGTAAATACCAATGGCACCAATCGTGCTTTGACCGCTAGCTTACTGTATGCAACAGAAGTAGGAATTACCCGTAAAGGTGGAAACTACACAGCTATCTATTGCAGTCCTGAAATTGCAGTTAAATACAAAGAATTGTTTGCTGCTCAACTTAGTATTACAAATCAATTGGCACCTGGTCAAGCTGATATTTCTTACACAGGTTTGACTTTCTCAGGTCGTCCAATTATCCAAGATATCTACTGCCCTGCTAACACTCTGTACTTTGTTGATGAGAATGAAGTAGCTCTTTACAGCTTTGGTCAAAACAACAGCCAAGATCGTCAAGGTCTCCAATTTAGTATTGGTGAACTACCTTCTGATAATCCTGATGCAGAAAAATATGTAATCTACACCAAGGCTCAACTTCAACTGAAGAATCGTGCTAAAGGTGTTGCAGTATTGGATAAAATCACACAGTAATTATGACACAATTCACCATTCCTCAAATTGAAGAGTTTGAGAGAATATTAGGGTTCTTTGTATTTGATACCACAGTTAGAAATGGTCTAGCTTCAGAGTATTCTGATACCACAATTGATAGAACTTTAACTATTCTTGATGAGTTGGTGAGTATTGATAATCTACTAAAAGAATCCCTTGACACTTCTTATGTAAGAGGTTCAGGGGGTTTAAAATTATCATATAACAGCCATGTAGCTCATTTGAAATCAGAAGGTACTAGACTGCTAAATGAGTTGGGACAATTATTAAGAGTAGGAGTTAATTTTAATAAATACTCACCTAATAGTAGACGTAACACAATAGCTTACTGGTAACTCTAATGTACTCTTATAATGTTAAAACAAATGGCCCTTTGTTCAAACAGGGCAATGATATAAAAGATTTAATGAAAGAGGCATTAGAGGATACTGCTAGCTGGGGGCAGAATAGGTTAAAAGATAGAAGTCCTGTTAAGACAGGTGCTCTAAAAGCAGGTTGGTATACTTCACTTACTAAGTCATCTATTAGAATTGAAAACCCAGTTTTCTACACTCAGTATGTAGAGAAAAAGGTTGAGATGGTTTATAGAACTGTACCTGAGATGGAGTCTAGGTTAAAAGGTAATGTAAATAAAATAATTGGTAAATTAAAGTAATGAACCTTTATGAAAAACTTGCTGTCATAGAGTCAAAGGTAGGGGCAATTGAAGTGAAGCTGGGAGTGCCACAGAGGAGACATTTTCTAGTAAGAACTTATTCCCTTAATCCTTCTTTAAAAACAAGAATTATTACAGATACTTTAATTACCCCTAGACCTAGTATCAACTCTGTATCTCCAAGGTATGCTAACCTTCAAGTTTCTATAGAAGGTGCTGATTCAATATATATATCTTTAAATGATATTGAAGTTACCATACCTAGAATCTACCCTAAGACACTATTTATTCCTAACGGAGATGACACTACAGAATTCATAATCGATCCTCCTGTAAATAACTTCAATCAGATTATATATTCTAACCCTACTACAAAGACCTTGGTAGGGGTTTCAAAGTATCAACTGATATATCTATCAGAAAATGATTCAACTGTGTGGAAGCTTATTTTAAGGAGGGATAAGGATTAATGAATATCCAAATAGCTAGAGAACTAGTGGATGAATTCTTAGTAAAAGTATTAAAAATAGATGTCTTTGATTTAGATGAACCAAAGGAAGTATATAAGTATCAAGGAGATAAATTACTACCTACTAATACAGCTATAAAATTACCTGTACAGAATTTACTTCATACTAAACAAAATCTTAACTCAGTTAAAACTACAGCTAGATTACCTTATAGAATTAGCTTTAGATTTCCTGGTCAATTACCTTATCATGAACTACCTCTAAAAGCATTAGAAGGTATGAGTGCTTATATACAAATCAATGCTTTATTGGTTGGGCCAGACCCAATTATAGAATCATTCATTCCTGTAGATGTGGAAGATTCTGTAACAGCAGAAAGGGTAAATGGGGCTAAAGGTGATTGGTTATGTCATTTAAACTTCTCCTTTGATATTAGGTTTAATACTACCACTCTTCCAGATATTTCAGACTTACAAGACCCAGGATATTTTAACCCCGCTAATCCTCCTGCTTTAAATGAAATCAAGATTAGGGTTAATAGAGCTAAACCCCAATTTAGTATTACTGAAGCTGATACTTATATTGAAGATTCAGAAATAATTATTCAAAAATAAATATAAAATATGACAAGTTTGTTTGCAAATTTTAGTGCTCCTGGAGTTAGGATTCAAGAATCCACTCAGGGGTTCAGAACCTTACCTATTGCTAGTTTTCAAGCAGTATATATGGTTGGTTCTTCTTCTGTTGGTGATTATTTAGTTCCTACACAAGTTACCAGTTTAGAAGATTTTACTAATCAATTTGGTGCTTCTCCTTCTGAAGCTTCAGTTAAATTATTCTTCAGAAATGACCGCAGAGGAATCCTTTACTTTGTAAGAACACCTATCGCTGTTCAACGTAGTATTGTTGTTTCTACTGCTGCTAATGCTACCTATGTAGTGACTGTTGCTGGTACTGTAGTAAGTTATGTTAGTGCTGGTGGAGAAACCAAGGCTGCTATTGCTTCAGGTATTTTGGCTGCTATTAATAATAGTCCAGTTGCTAACTTAGTAACAGCTTCTGCTGGTGATATTACAGATTCAGTTATTGTTAGAGTAGATAATCCTCTTGGTGCGGAAGTTACCTTGACAGTTGGGACAAATCTAACAGTAGAAGTAACAACTCCTGTTACCCCTGCTGCTGCTGATTATGTTTATGCAATTGAGAATTCTTTTGATTCAGAAGATGACTATAATCAAGGGTTCATTATTGCTCCTCAAGCTTTCCAACTATTAACTTCAGGTGTAGATCGTTTAGCAGTTGCTAATTCTCTACATGCTTTGGCTTCTGATGCTGCTTTTGATTGGATTGCTTTGGTTGATGCAGGTGCTAACTTAACCGTAGCTCAAGCTCAAGCTGAAGGTATTTTACTTGTAGCTCCCCAAGGACACGCTAGCTTTTACTACCCTTACCTCAAAGATTTAGAGGGTGGAATTGTACCTCCTTCTGCTGCTGTAGCTGGTGTTGCTACACGTAGATTCAAAGCTGAAGGTTTACAACAACCTCCTGCTGGAGCTAAGTTTCCTGTGCTTGGCGTAACTGATGTAACTGTCAAAGTTAACACTCAACAACAAGAAGTACTTAATCCTTTAGGTATCAATATTATCAGAAACCTACGTAACAAGGGTGTTGTAGTTTGGGCTATGAGAACACGCTCTAGTAGCACCTTCTATAGCTTCTTACCTGTGCGTGTGATCATGAGTGTTTTGAATGGCACTTTACGTCGTGGGTTTGATAATGAACTATTCTCCAGTATTGACGGTTTAGGTATCTTGCTGTCTGATATTGCTGCTTCTGCTCGTTCAGTTTGTAGTAGATTTTGGAGAGCTAAATTATTGTTTGGGGCTTCTGAAGCTGATGCTTTTGAAGTTCAATGTGACTTTGAAAATAACACAGCAGAAGACCTAGAACTAGGTAATGTTTTGCTAGAAGTTTATGTAGTTCCTGCTCCTTCAATGGAGCGTTTACTTATCTCTAGTATTAGGGTTGCAATTGGTACTTTACCCTTGAACCAAACTAACCTAGAAGCTCAACTTCTTCCTACAACTCAGGCTTAGTTAAATAGTTAATAATTTCAGTCAGAGTTTAATTACTTTGGCTGAAATTTATAGTACCTACATTTAAAAATATTTAATAGAAATAATAAATTATGGCTATCGCTTTAAACAATATTAATCCTATCAGCAACTCTGATTATGTCATCAAAGTAACTGAAATCTCTGGTTCAGTGTATTGGACTGAGTTTTCTGGTATCAAAGCTGCTTACACACGTGCTGAATACAATGATGGTTTATCTCAACTTACCCGCACTGCTTCAGGTGGTAATAAGAAGTATGAAAATGTAACCATCGCCAAACCGTATGACCCTGACAAAGACACCGTTGTAGATCAATTTATTAGAGATTATGAGGGTGGAGAATTCTTCAACCTTAACCTAACTCCAGTACGTTTTGCTAAAGGAAATACTTCTGGTAGAAGTGAACTTGCAGCTACTTCTAATAAAGGTTGGAACTTATCAGGTTGTCGCATTATGAATTGGTCTTGTGCTGAGGGTGTTGACACTGCTGATGGTAGTAAGACACTTATGTACAAAATTGAGTTTTCTGTAGAGCAGGCTACTCCTACGGGTACTAGTTCAGCTTCTACCGCTATTTAATAAACTAAAATAATATAAAGTATCATGAGACAGAAAAGAGTAATTGAAGAAGTAAAAGAGTTAATAGCCCAGGAAGATACCACAATAGAAGCTGAAGTACTTCAATCTGAAACAGTAGAAGAATCCTCTGAGTTCAAAGCAGAGTATGATGCTGATACTGGGATTGTTACTTTTGAGCTTACTGATGGTACTCCTGTTTCTATGAAGTCACCAAAGACCCGACAGTTTTTATTGTTAGAAAGTTTTCTTAATTCTGCTGAACCAGAGTATAAGACTGAATCATTTTTAGCTTTAAAATTGTCGGCACTTTGTATTATCAAATATGGGAAGAATACTAGTATCTCCTTTGATAATTTAATAGATAACCTTGAGTTACAAGATATGGAGAGGTTAGCAGCAGGCTTAGCCTTTTTTCAAGATAAGCTTGAATATTTATCAAAAGCAGCTATTCATTAGTGTTCAAGACCAACCAGCTTTCACTGTAAAATCTCTATATCAAAATCTAATCCAAGCATGTGGGGGTAAATTATCCTCTGATGTGCAGGTTTATTTAGATATGGAGATTAGTGAAACACTATATTTCTTATACTTAATAATTGATATTAAGACCCAAGAGAAGAATAAAAATAGTGAATCTAAATTACAAGGTTGGGGATTCTCAGAAGATGATTTTGAGTAATATAAATTATGAAATAAATGGCTAATAATAATAGCGTTACTATAGTTTTAAATGCTAACGCTGGGCAAGCTAGTGCAGTAATAAGTGGATTATCCAATCAGATAAATAGAGACCTATCAGGGTCATTAGGTAGAGCTACAATTGGTGCTAACCTAATGACTTCTGCTATTAGTTTAGGTTTACAGTCTGTAGGTAAATTGGCATCTAAAGCTATAGGGTTATTTAACAGTGCTGCTTCTACACAATCTAGTATAATTTCCACTGCTGGCAACGTCATGAAGATTGCTGGCTATAACTTTAAAGAAGCCACTTCGTTTGTAGAAGACTTTCAAACTCAGATGGCTAAGGTAGCTGCTGTGTTACCAGGAATGACCTCTGATTTTACATCCTTTGGTAGAGGAATAGCTGATGATGTACTTCCTTACTTTGCTGGGTTAGATGGTAAATTAGATAGTATTGAAAGAAAAGCAGCTCTAGATAGATTAGGTAAATTAACTACATACGGTACATTGTTGGGTAGGACTGCTGAACAAACCAGTGATGCTGCCTCAATGCAAGCCTCATACTTTCTATCTGGTACTAGAAGTTGGGCAAGATTAAAAACTTTAGATTTTTATAGCAAAAATACTACATTCAGAAACGGGGTTGAAAAGGATTTAGCAGGTAGAGATTTACAAAAATTATCAGCTAAAGAAAGGCAGGAGATATTTCTTAAAAATGCTCAGTTAGACCCAGCCGTATTAGATGCCTTAGCTGAGTCTGTGGAGGGCGTATTTGGTTTAGTAACTGATAAATTTGTTGGTCTAGAGACTGGAATCTTTGGGCTAATGAGAGATTTAAATGAGAACACTAATGGTAAGCAAACTGCTTTTGGTTCTATAAATAAATCTCTATTAGCATTATTTGGTACTGATGGTTTAACTGACCAAGTATCTAAAGCTTTAGGTGGATTAGGTATAGTATTTGCAGACCCTATGGTAAGTCTTAGGGATGCTGCTGATGACTTCACTGAATCTATTAAACAAATTACTTCTTTCTTTAGTCAGTTTAATAATAGAAGACCTGGGCAAACATTAGATGATGCCAAGGAAACTTTAATAGAAGATTTGAGATATTATTTCAGCAATCTATTTGATTTTACTACAGTTGGTAAATCATTAGCACAAGCCGTTAATGGGATGTTTAATGGTATCTTCGCCTTCATTAATGCTGGGGGTTTACAATCATTAATAGGTGGACTTGCTAAAGGTTTAGGGGCATTCCTAACTAACTTAAATTGGTCAACTTACGCCACTCTTTTAAGTGGGATATTAGTTAAGAAATACTTAACTTATGCCTTCATTGAAATGGGTAAGCTTATAGCTACCAGGATGTTAGCAAGTGGAGCTTGGACTTTTGCACTAGGGTTTATGGGGCCAATAGGGGCAGGTCTGATACAATTAGGTACTCTTATAGGGGGAACTATTGGTACAGGGGGAGCTTTATTAATAGCGGCTCTATTAGGTGTTCTAGCCTATGGTATCTGGAAGAACAGAAACTTTATAGGTCAAAAACTACAAGAGCTTGGTGACAGTATAAATAACTTATTTAGCACAATATTTAACTGGGTTAAAGAGCAGATTGCAAAAGTTCCGGGTGGAGAGACAGCTAATAAAGGATTAGATGCTGGAGCTAGTGCTATAGATGGGGCAAAGAAAGTTGTTTCATTCTTTTTTAATCCAGAAGATGAAAATAGGAAGAAGTTATTTAAAGACCCTAATGCTTACAATGGATTAAATAATTCATCATTAATGTCTGCTGCTAACAGGGAGTTATTAAATGCTCCTCCAGGTGCAGGGTTAGTAATGGCTAATTCATCTGAGACTATTCTTAACTCCTCTCAACAGGCTAGGATAATGTCAGCAATGAATACTAAGCCTAGTATTAGTATTGGCTCTATTGTCATCCAAACTGCTGCTACTAATGCTCAAGATATTGCCAAGGATGTTGTAGCTTGTATTGAAAAAGAGTTACAAAGCTTTGGACAAAACTATGTAGCAGCTCCTGTTGTTTAACTACTATAAATTTACCCTTACTTTATCTCATTTAATTTGAGGTTAGTAAGGGTTATTTTTTTTAATTATTATTCATAAAATATGTCAAATCCTAATGTGATAAAAGGGTTAAATGCTGCTGAAAAAGTTGTAGACATTTATGCCACTTTAACAGATAAAGAAGGGAAACCTTTATTTACTTTTCTATTTAATCCAGAGTCTAAAAGATATTCTAGAAGGGCTGATTATACTGAAGCTCCTACTGCATTAACATCAACTCCCTCTCAACAATATAAGTACACTACAGGTTTAACTTTATTGTTAAATAATTTACTAATGCAATCCTATGCTGAAGGTAAAACTTGTAAATTACTTTTACAAAAACTTCAAGGGTTGATGGTAGCTGACCCTACTAATTCTAAACTTACTCCTGCCCTTGTTTATTTTACTTGGGGTTCTGATAAGTTTGGCCCCGCAGTTATTACTTCATTAGATTGGAGTGAATCATCTTGGTTAAATGGTGAGGTAGCTGCTGCTAGAGTAAACCTTACTCTACTAGAAGTACCAATACTTAAATTAGCTTCCACTCCCACTGTAAAAGACCTAGAGGCTGCTTCTACTAAGACGGTCGTCCTTACACCTAGACAAGTAAATGAGGCTGCTGATGCGGCTACTAAGTGGCTTAAAGCTAACGTTAAAAAGTTACCTGAAAAGATTACTGCTTTAGTGAAAGTTAATAAGTATAAATTATCAACTGACCCTCAAGGTAATGTAACTATATTTAGTAGTAAAAATGAAAATCTAGGAATTGTTGGTAATTACAAAAATGGTAAATTTACTACCACTAATAATTCTTTAAAACCAAGTACCTCAGGTTTAGTTAACGGACTTATTAATAGTTCTACTCCAGTTCCCCCACCTTTAGTTAATGGACTTATTTAAATCATGAGTACTCAACCAATTGTATTTTCAAGTGGTGACACTTTGACTAGTGTTGCTTATAAAGTGTTAGGTGAATCTTCAGGCTGGAGAGAGATAGCTGATATTAATGACTTGGACATTTTCTCATTGATAGAAGTAGGTCAATCATTAACAGTACCTACTAAATCTGCTGCTGAAAGAAGAATTAAGAATATTGCAGTAGATAATATTAACTCAGTTAACGCTAGAGTTCAATCAATCGTAAATAGTAGGGAAGTTAAAACTATTACCAAACTACTTGGTGTAGATACTACCCAACTATTAAAAGACTTAGACTTGTCTTCATTAGCTGGTAAGTTAAGTGCGCCTACTAAAGAAGAAAGATTGAGAAAAGCTTTGAAGATGGAAACTGATACTCCTATTTACCGCCTAAGCTCCTGGGTGTTTTGATAATATGACTGAAGAAATTAATTTATTTAATAATAATAATCCTAATAGTTCATTTGATCTATTATCTCCTTACGTAAAAGTCACTATAGGGGCAATAGGAAATGTTGGGTCTGAAGTATTCACTACAGGGGATGGTAAGCTCCTTAGTGCCTCTGTAACCCTCAGTGAAGGTAAAGCTCAATCAAATTGTAAGTTCACTGTTTATGACCCACAGAAAAGGTTAGTAGATAAGTTTGGTAGCTACATAGAAAGTGTAGGTGGTTTAGACCCAATTGAGGCACCTGAGTCTGAAACACCAGAGGAGTCAAAGAATGAAGTTGTAGAAGGTTCTACCCCTGGTGAAAGTGAAGCTACCATTGGTAAAGTTTTATATGAGAAAACAATAGCTTCTACCTTTGGTTATGGGGAGTCTACTCAGGGAGGAACAAAGGGAGCTTATGGAGACATAATAAACTTCAATGGTCTATATGCTGCAATGATTCACCCTAATTTTGTGGGAGGGGCTGTTGACCAACAGAAGTGGATTGATGCCTATAAGTATGCCAAGATGAGGGTTACTAATTTAGCTAACAATAAAAGCATAGTAGTTACTATTGTGTCTACAGGACCTTTTGCGTTAGATGGTAATAAAGCAGCAAGACCCCTTAGACCAAACCCTGATAGGAAGATTGACCTAACCCCAGGAGCCTTTTATGCATTAACCAGCCCTAGCACTACCCCAGGACTTCTTGATGTCAAAATTGAATGGTTAGAAGGAGGAACTGCTACAGCAGTTATTTCACCAAAAGATAAATCTCAAAGCAAAGAGCAATCTGCTAATAATATTAAAAAGGGTAATATATCTAAAACTAAAATAGGTAATTGGCCCACTGCAAAAGTAGCAGCTACTAAATCTATTATTGTATTCCCAGGACACCTTGCTGATACTTCTAGTGGTGGGGGAACTTCAGGTTCAGGTGACACTAACTCAGTTTTATATAAAGGTGAACAAAGGGTTAGAGAATTTGTAGCTAATGATATTTCAACAACCTTATTTATAAGTGAATTGAAGAAAGCTGGATACAACGTTATCTCTGCTCCTCCTACTCCAGTTGGTAGAGGTGATGCTGCTAGGACTGCTTACTATGTGGCTGTACAGCAGTTGAAAGAAGCTAACTCAGCTTATACCTTAGAACTTCATTTTGATGCACCTCCTAATGGTAGACCAGGTGTTATACCAGGTGGAAAGTATGACCAAAGTGGTGCTTCACTTAATGTAATGGATGTTGCCTTAGCTAAAGAATTTGGTAACTTTTCATTTAACCATAGGCAATCATTAGGTGGACCATCTAGAGGTATTACCTTATTAGAATTAGATGCACTAGGAACTACTCTTACTGGCTTAATAAATAGTGGTATATCATCAGGCAACTTTGCCCCTCTTGAAAGTGCTTTATTACCCTACGCTCAGAGAGCAGTCAGGGCACTTAATAACGTTACAGATGGGATTCTATCTAAAACTAATGAGGCTGCTGATTCTGTCAATAATAGCAAAGGTGCCCAACAAGAAAAGATAGCAGAATCAAAAACATTAGCAGGCGCTCAAATTACTATTGAACTTGGTTATAACGGGAAAACTTTGGCAGCTTCTAGCTTCATTCATACAGGTTTAAGTTACTCATTATTTGCCCCTGACCATTTAGAGTTTAGTGGGACATCTGCTGGTTGGGTTCTCACTCAGAGAATTAAAAATAACGTTTACACTAATTTAACTTTTAAAAAGATTGCTACTAAAGTTGCCTCAGCTTATGGTTTGAAATTGGATATGCCAATAGACGGCCCTAAATATGAATACTTCCCTCAAAGAGGACAATCAGACTATGAGATGTTACTTATTGAGGCAAGAAGAATTGGGCTGAGAATGTACGTTAAAGGTAATGTACTTCACATCAAACCAAGGGCAAATATATTAGCTAACAAAGATACTTTTGTGTTGACCTATGGTGAAAACATGGGTATCAATTTCACTTGTGATCATACTGCTCAAAAGGATACTAAAGGTGGTGCTAGATCAAGTGACCCAGGTGAGTCTACTTCTACAGGTGTGCGTAAGTTTGAAGTTAATGCTGACACAGGAAAACTAGAGCAAAAAGTTAAAGAGAATATTGAAGCCACAGGTGGGGATACAGGTGATGTATCTACTACAGGTTCATCTACTCCTACACCTGCCCCTAAGACTGACGGCACCACTGCTAAAGAGGACGCTGATAGAAAAGCTAGTGAAACTAGAATCAAAGGTATAGGAGCCAAATGTGATTTTCCTACCACTCCTGAAGCTCTAAGTCTTGACCCTGATACCCTGCTACTAACTAAAGGAATATCAACTTTCTTGGATAGAACTTGGGTTATAGATAATGTCACCCACTCCTACAATTTAGGAGATTTTTCTACCAGTTTAGAATTCTACAGTCCTCTTAAAAATAAGAATGGTAGTGCTGAAACTACTTCAAGTAATACTTCTTCTTCTAATAGTTCAACAACTAGCACTGCTACTGATTTTGACCCTAACGCTCCTAAATTTATTAGACCTGCTACAGGTACTTTAACTAGTAGACATAGAACAGAAAACCCTTCTAGACCTAATCACAAAGGAGTTGATTTTAGCTCTACTGGTGGAAATGGGAAAGGAGAAAACATTGTAGCTGCTGCTTCTGGTACTGCCACTATTTATCCTAACAGTACTAGTGGATATGGCAATTATATTGACATTGATCATGGTGGTGGTTGGTTAACCCGCTATGGGCATTTACATTCAATATCTATTAGTAATGGTCCAGTAAAACAAGGGCAGATTATTGGTATAGAAGGTAACTCAGGAGCGTCACGCGGAACACATCTACATTGGGAAGTAAGAAAAAATGGTGCTGATTTGAATCCACTTAAATATGTTTCAGCTAAATAAATATGACTAACTTAATTGAATTATTACATAATAGTCAACGGGCTACACAGATTGCTTTAGATTCCCAAGGTCGCTCATCCTACCCCACTTTGGGAATTGTGGTACAGAATGTTGATCCTGAAAAGAAACGTAGAATCAAGGTAGCCCTGGCTTCCTCACCTCAACTTGAATCTGACTGGTTAAGAAGATTATCTACTACACCTTTTGTTGATGAGCCAATGCCAATTATAGGACAAACTGTTTTAGTTCTCTGGGCAGATGGGCTTGAAACTAATGGCTACTACTTATCAGTTAATAATCTAACAAATCCACCTAGAGATAAAGAAGATATTGTCAAAGATTATTCAGCAGAAATTCCTGGTAATAAATCTGTTTTAGTAAATGGCAATGATGACCTAACTGTAAAAGGTGAAGTAGAAGTTACTTCTGAAAATAGTGTTACCACTAAAGCTAATTTAGATTGCAAGGTTGAAGTTAAAAGAAACTTTATTGCCCAAGCTTTACAGGCAATTACTTTAACTGCTGCTCAGTATGTTTTGTTGCAAGCAGGTACTTGGTTTATTAAGTTATATAGTAATGGGACAAGTGAGATGGGTGGTGGTGTACTTACAGTTAACTGTGGGGGTTTTGGTATCAACTTTGTTAACGTAGGTACTATGACAATCAACGGTAAATCTGTGGCTACTGTAGGGGCTGTTGATGATGATGGAGACCCCTTGGTAACAAAAGGTTGGTAAGTTTAATTGGACATTTATAAAAGATGAAGGAACATAATTATGGTTAAAGGTATAGCTTTCCCGCTAACTATAGAAAAGGGTAATTTAAAAGTTTCAGAAGATGCTGACCTATATAAAGGACATATTCTCTCATGGTTAAAAACTGAGAACTTTGAGAGAGTGATGAGACCTGAGTATGGGTTAAAAGATTATCTATTTGAAAGTATTCAAGATATCTCATTTATTGCTTCAAGTATTCAATCAGGTTTAGAAACTTATATACCTGAAGTTAATTTTGAAGTAGAAGGAAACATTAATGATTTAGGTGAATCTGAAATAAATGTTTACTGGACATACGATGATTCAGACCCAGCACAATTAAGATTTATTTTATAATATATGGCAGAAAATACTATACCTCTCGACTCAGTGATAATTGATGAGAGGTCAGAAGAAATAATTGCACAACAAGCTAGAGTTAGAGTTTTCAATGAGTCAGGTAGTACATTAAATGACTTTAGTGAAAACTCCCCTCTAGCTGCCCTTATACAGGGTCAAGCTTTTGCTGCTGCTGAATTACTCTATTATGTCAACAAACTACCTCTAGCGCTTGTTATAGACTTCTTAAAAGTGACAGGTGTTGAGAGAAACCTTGGCACTAAAGCAAAAGTAACTCTAACATTTACTATAGCTGCACCCCAATCTGTTCCCTTCAATATTCCTCAAGGATTTGAAGTAGTAGATGACTCTGGCGTATATAGCTTTTTAACAGACAACTTATTACAAATTCCTGTAGGGTTAATTTCAGGTTCAATTACCGCTACTGCTGAAGAAGTAGGTAGTGTTTATAATACCCCTGCTTATTCAATAACAAATATTACTCAACCACTGGCATTTTTAACTGGTGTTACTAATACTGAAGCCGCTAGTGGTGGTACAGATTTAGAAGAAGTAGCCGACACCATTACTAGAGCACTTAATCAAATTAGAATTAGAAACTTAGTTTCAGCTAACGATTATGAACAGGCTGCTGAGGCTTTATTAGGTAATGGTTCAGTTGCTAAAGCCATTGGGCTACTTGGTAAAGATAAGACTACTAGAGAACTTGGGGCGGTTCATTTATTCCTCTTAAACGCAGATGGTCAACCTGCTAATGAAGCTCAACTTTCTTATATTAAATCTCAACTATCTGATAGTTTACAGTTAGGTACTAGTCTATATACTAGCCCTATAGAACAGATTTTTATCAGCGCAGAATTCACAGCTAAATTAACCATAGGTGTAAATCCTGAAGAAGCTTTTGATAGCTTATGGGAAGCTTTTCAAGAATATCTGAGTCCTAATAACTATCCTCTGGGTCAAGATTTAATTTTTTATGAAGTAGGTTTTGCTTTACGAAATACAGGGGTAATAAAAGAGGCTGGAAATCTTACATTAAATGGTTCCCCTTCAAATATCCCTGTACCTAATACTTACACCCTACCCACACCTTATTCTCTATTTATACAATTAGTAAATGAAGATGGAATTGTATTTGAAGGTCTACGGGGGGCAGGTGAGTCAGTTGAATTCGGAGGCTTTGTATAGTGCAGACAGCTTTAGCTTGGAGTTCAGGTAAACCTATTTGGGAAAGATTACCTGAATGCTACAAAGAAAATGATGTAGCAGAATGGTTGACAGCTTACTTTGATGAACTATTAATTGAAACTAAATTAAAGATTGATGACCTCCCTAAACAACTTAATCCCTTGGAGTGTGATGAGGTTTGGTTAGATGTTTTAGCCCCCCTCTGTGGCTTCACAGGAGACTATTGGGATAAAACTTGGTCAACTTCATCTAAACGATTATTAATATATAATTCCTACATTAATATTTGGCCAAATAAAGGTACCAAAGATGTATTAAGTTTGGTGCTAAATTGCTTTGATATTCAGCATTTAATAACTAGTAGGGGAGATTTCATATTAGGTACTTCTGTTGCTGGTGACTTTCTGGGTACTAGTGCTTGGGAATATATTATTTACCTACCTACTATATATAAAAATAGGTCACAGCAAAAACTAACTGAAAAGCTAAATACTCTTTATGGTCCTTGCTGGTGTAGCACTGAAATTATATTTAATGATAACTATTTTTCTTAAAAAACTTTATTAATCTAATTTAAATAATATAAATAAATGAGCCAAATTGTAGGAACACTAGTTGATTCTGCGAGTAATCCTCTTACAGGTAAACTTGTAGTAGTATTAGCAGGAAGTTTGATTGATGACACCACTACCCCAGATACTATCTATCTCCCTCAGTCTTATACTTTTGATATCACAGCAGGGGCACTTGATATAGATTTACAAGAATCTGAAACTTCAAGAATTACTTACAACTTTCAATTCTTTAAAACTGATACTGAGGGTGAATTAATTGAACCTGCATTAATTAATTTTGATGCTTTAGTACCTAACATTAGCCCAGTTCAATTTGCGTCATTAGTCCCTACTGGTCTTGTAAATGATGTACTTGATACTGGGGCTTTACGTGTAGCTAGAATTATTTCAACTACCCCAGCACTTGCTCAAAATATTGGTGGTCCTTTTCCCAGAGGTGAATATAGTCCTACTACAACTTATAAATATAGAGACTTAGTTTCTTATTTAAGTAGAACCTATATATCTAAAGACCTAAACCCAATTACAGGAGTATTACCAACTAATACAGCTAGTTGGATGAATATACCCGTGGAGCCATCAGGCTCATTAATTTTAGGGGATGCCACACCTTATGGTTCCTCTTGGAATACTTCAGGTTTATCCCCTTCTCAAGATGCAGTTTATGACCAAGTTGAAGATGTTAAGTCTAATATTTCTTTAAAAGCCAACCTGATTAGTCCTATTTTTTCAGGTGACGTAATTGTACCAAATCAAACATTAGGAGATGCTTCTACAAAGGCAGCTAACACTAATTTTGTTGCAGCAGGTTTAGCAGATAATGTTGCTACTACAAATACTGCTTTAGCCTTAAAAGCCCCTTTAGCTTCACCAACTTTTACTGGTACACCTTTAGCTCCAACAGCAGCAACAGCTACTAACACTACACAAATTGCCACCACTGCTTATGTGAAATCTAATTTAGCAGATTATGCAACATTAGTTAGTCCAACATTAACAGGTGATCCTAAAGCCCCAACTCCTGCAACTAGTGATAACGATACTTCCATAGCCACTACTGCTTTTGCAGTATCAATGCTGTTAGATCGAGTAAAACAAGTTGCTGCTGGAGGTAACAATGTATTAGTTCTACCTAATAATTTACGCCTTGTTTATCAGACAACAGTAATAACCACCAATGCCGCAGGAGTAGCAACAATTAACTTTGGTATAACTTTTGCGTCTCCTCCTGTAGTTGTATTGGTTAATGGTGATTCTAATCAAACAAGTAATGCTTTCAGATTAGAGACACTTCCTACAGTAAACTCTTTCATTCTTTCTACTAGTGCTGCAAGTATCGCAGTTAGGGTTAATTGGGTAGCTATTGGAACAGTTTAAAAATTAAATATATAAATATTAACTAATAATATATGGCAAGAATTATATTTCAAAATGGGGATAGGTTTACTGCTGAGCATGCTAATGCTATAGCTTACCCCCTGGTAGATGGTGCTGACTTTATTGGTCATGGTCCCAAGGTTTTAGATGACTACCTAGATGACACCCCAGGCCAAATTAAATCAAACTTTTATACTTTTTATGACCGCTTAAAAGTTAGCCATCAATCAGGTTTAACTTTCTCTTATTTAGGTGGAGCAGTTTTACTAGCTGATGGTTCAGAAGTTAGTATTAGCCCTAGCACTATCAACCTCCCTGATAATGTTACCAGATACCTTTTTCTAGGGAGTGATGGTACTGTTCAAGCTGCCTCTTCCTTACCTAATGAATGCTTCCCTTTAGCTAAATTAACAACAGCTTCTGGTACACTTTCTGGCAACATAATTGACCTTAGGGATAAGGTAGTTGATAGAATTTCTCCTAGTACTATTCCTGTTACTCAACTAATCCCTCCTGGGGCATCAATGGAGTTTTCTGGTTCAGTATTACCTTCAGGTTGGTTATGGGAAGATGGTAGCTTCTATGCCCCTTCTCTATACCCTGCACTATTTGCAGCAATTGGCTACACTCATGGTCAGTCTGGTTCTGATTTTAGAGTGCCAGATAGTAGAGGCCGTGTAAGTGTTGGAGCTGGTACAGGTTCAGGTTTAACTAATAGAGTACTTGGACAAACAGGAGGATTAGAAGGTGTTATTTTAAACCTAGCTCAAACTCCTAGCCACATTCATGGAATAAATGACCCAGGTCACTCTCACTCTGTTAGTGAAAATCCTCACTCCCATAATCTAAATGACCCTGGTCATGGGCACTCTATAACTGACCCAGGTCACGCTCATGTCTTAAATTTACCTGCCACCACTAATGATCAAACTTTAGGTAATTCTCCTGCCACTGGTAATCCTAATACCAACCCTGACCAACCTTTACTAGGTGTTACTGCAAATAATAATACAGGTATAAATATTAACGCAGCACTTACCAATCTAAGTGTGGGTGGAACAAAAACTAATGTTAGTTTGAACTCTGCCACTTCAGGTATTACTATTAATGCCCAAGGTGGTAATGGCTCACATGAAAATATGCAACCCTGGTTAGCAAAAAATAAGATTATTAAATATTAAAAATTTGAAGTTCACTTTATTAATTTAGAGTGAACTTTTTTATTTAGAAAATAAATATGCCAACTCAAAGAATTATTAAATCTACATTTATTGGTTTAAATAATGAACCTTTAAGAAATGCTACAGTTCAAGTAATTCACATGCAGGGTAATACTATTGACAACATAGAATACCCTCAAGTTACTAAAAATTTTATCACCAATAGAGAAGGACAAATTAAATTTACTCTATGGTGTAATGAAGAAGGGGAACGCTCATCTTTTTATAGGTTTATATTACCAGGTGGAGAAGTTTTTGATGCTGTTGTGCCTCTAGGAACCTCTGACTTAGAACTATCTGTACTACGTGATGGTGGGGTTAACTCTGCTGACCCTCAATATCAATCTTTAATATCCTACATATTATCTGAAGTAGGTTCTGGGGTTACATTAGCATCCTCAACTGTTGCAGGTACTGTTAAAACTAATTCTAATTCTGCTGACCCAGTTGTTTATCTTAAATCTGAAGTAGATAGTTTGTTAGCTGATGTTACTGGTTTTGATTTAACAAATTATTATAATAAATCTGAAACTGATACTGCATTAAATACTAAAGCTAATCAATCTACTACCTATACAAAAGCTCAAACAGATGCCCTTATAGGAGGCGTGACAGTTGACCTTAGTGGTTATTATACTAATACTCAAACTGATGGTTTAGTAGCTCCTAAAGCTAATTCTGCTGATGTATATACTAAAAGTCAAACTGATACTTTAGTTAACGCTAAACCTGACACATTAGTTGAATTAACTGATGTTACTATTTCTTCCCCAACTAACGGGCAATCTTTAACTTACAACGCTTCAATTAGTAAATGGATTAATTCCACAATATCTAGTGGGGTGACAGGTATTGCGTCTAATATTAGCTCCATTACCTATGACTTACAAAATAGAGTAAGTAGCTACAACGTAGATGGTAATAATTTTACAGTTACTTACAATACCTTAACTACTGTAATTACTGGTGGGGGAAAGATGCGTACAGTTACCTATAACTCCAGTGGTCAATTAGTAAGTGATATAACAATTTAAATATAATGACTAAAAGATTTATTAATACTTTTATTGGTAGCAATGGCACTACCTTTGAAGCTTACAATACTAATGTAATATCAGATACTGACTGGGCACCTGGCTCTAATGTGGTGGCGAGTATTATATATAATAATACTTTAAGACGACCAAATACCCAAGGGACAATTAATCAGAGAGTAAACTTTTTTAACTCAGGTTTAACTTCAGGGCAAACCAATAATGTAAACAGCTACGAAGTAACTGTTGATTTTAGCTTAGTTGGTTACACTACAGTAGCTTCAAATGTGGGCGTTATTGCTAGGGGAGATGAAAGTGCAAATAATGGCTACTTTGTCAGGTATAGACCTAACACAGGTTATCAACTCTTTAGGCAGACAGCAGGGGCATCAAACCAATTAGGTACTACTAATACAACAGATTTAAACCCTTCTGGGATGTCTTTTGGTAATCCATTAAGAAGACGTTTAAGGCTTTCAGTTATTGGTTCAAGTATCAATGTTTATGTTGATAGTTATAATAACACTACAACTGTTTGGACAATTGGTAGTACTCCCTTAATTACTACTACTGACACATCATTCTCTACTGGTAAATTTGGGTTGTGGTTTGTATCTGCTGCTACTGATACCACAACCCCTACTGATGGTTTTATTGTTAATGAATATTATATTAATGATTTAATAACTACCTCTAATGCCCCAACATTATTAACAGGGACTAACCAAACTGGTTCTACTATAGATTTATCATGGACTGCTCCCTCCAATTTAGGTGGTGCTCCTTTAACAAACTACATTGTAGAGAAAACAAATATAGGGGACAGTATTTGGGCATCTGTTGGTACTCCCTCAACTACCTCATTAACTGCTGCCCCTTTAGACCCTTCAGGTAATGATTTTAGGGTTAGAGCTATTACAGGTACAGATAATGTTGGGGCTAACTCAACTATTTTAACTGTAGCCAATTCAGATATACCTAGTGCTGTATCTTCCTTCACTGCTAGCTCAGTTACAGCCACTACTGCGACCTTGAATTGGACTGCCCCTGTTAGTGGAACAGTAGTAAATTATAAGATTGAAAAAAGTACCCTAACTGGAGCTAATAACACATTAGTAAATGACTGGGTACAGATTGCTGGAAGTCCTTTATCAAGTGCTACTTTATCAGCTTCTATCACTCTAGACACTGGGGTAGGTAATGCTTTTAGAATTACACCAGTAGGTAGCGGAGGAGATGGTCCTTCAACTACTATTAAGATTGCTAGACCTGATCAAGTAATAGGTTTTGGTAATTCTGGTGTTACTTTAACTAGCACTAACCTATCATGGACTGCTGCAACTTCTAATAATGCAAGCATTACTTATATAGTTGAGTCTACTACTATTAGTGGCTCAAGTTGGAGTGCGATCGCTGGTAGTCCTTTTGCAGTTACTAGTGTTACTGGTACTGCTTTAAGTGGTTCAGGTAATGATTTTAGAGTCAGGGCAACTAATATTATTGGAGAGGGTGCTAACTCTAATACTTTATCAATTACCCCAACTACAGGGACTCCTGAGGCTCCTACATCTTTAGCTATTAGATCTTTTACTCCTGCTAGAACTGACTCACCACTTAACTTAGCTTACTTTACTTTCACTGATACAGTAAACAATAAGTGTCATCTACAATGGTCGGCACCTGCTTCTTCTGGTACAGGTGGTGCAATCACAAGCTATCTAATAGAAAGTAGTCTTAATGGTTCTAGTGGATGGACTACAGTTATCAATACAGGAAATACTAATTTAGTAGCTTACAATATTACTAAACCTTTAGGTACTGTATATTTTAGAGTAAGTGCTATAAATCCTTCAGGTACTGGGACACCTTCTAATGTCTTAACAGTTGCAGGTTCTACTTCAACTTGTGAGGGTACTATGGTAAGGCAAAATGGAGTATGGACATTTTTTACTCATCCTAGAGCAGTTTGTTATAGAGGGAATACTTATATTGGATGGGTTAGTAATGCAGGTATCGTTGGAGTTACAAAAGTAAATAACATAACTAAAGAAGCTACTCACTTTGATTTAGAAGATGTATCTACTTATGTAGTTCAAGTGGGTGGGGCAGAGATAGATGATCATGATAATGCAGCAATCTTTATTAGACAAGACGGCAGGATTACTTGTTATTATGGTGCTCACAATGACCTTGGGGGTATTAGGTCCAGGACTACTGTTTACCCTGAAGATATTACACAATGGTCAACTGCGATCGCAGATAGTCCAACTAATGCTATCTCTTCACCTAATGTTAATTTACCAACTTGTTATAGTAATCCTAGATTATTAGAAGATGCAGGGATGCTGCTCTATCATTTCAGAACAGGTTCTCCTCCTAATGCTCCACACGCTGTTCTTTTTTCTAATACACTGAATACTCCAAATTCTACAGCTTCTTATACTGACGGATTACCTTTAATACAAAGTACTCTTGCACCTTGGGCAACTCAAAGACCTTATGTACAATCTGTAGTAAATGGTAGAAATCGTGTAGACTTTTTCTTTACAGATGGACACCCAGGAGACCCAGGTACAAATGGTAATGGAAATGGTACTAGTTTATATCACTTCTATGTGCAGTGGGATAAAGCTTTAGGTAAGGCTAGATATTATACTTCTGCAGGAGCAGAAATAGTTAATCCTTCTGCTACAGGAGCACAATCACCAAGTTTACCTATTCGTCCTAAACATAGCGGAGGAAGTGACCCTACTATGGTTTGGAATGGGGTAAACATTAGGTCTTGGGGTTGGGATATTGTAATAGGTTTTGATGGACACCCGCGTGTACTATTTACTACTTATGATAATGGTTCAGGTAGCTTTGGTTATACAAATCAACGCTATATGTTTTCTAGGTGGAATGGTACTGCATGGACTACACCTGTAGATATTACTGGAGCAACTGTTGTCCCTGCTATTCAAACCACAGTTAGAGGTGTAGCTGTTTCTGCTCCTGGTATGGGCACTAGTGGAGTAAATGGTTTTACTTTAGAGGAGCCTTGCTACACAGGTGGATGCTGTTTTGATGCTAATAACCCAAATATTGTTTATTTAGTTAATACTGTAGTTCAGAATCCTACTAATAATTCTGCGTTATCTACTACAGATCCTACTGGTATAAGAGAGCTACAAGAATGGCGTTCAAATGATAATGGTTTAACTTGGTTAAAGGTTAGGGATATTACTACAAACTCCTTACCTAATATTGTAAATGGTAGACCATATAGTCCTAAGAATCATGATGGTAAGGTTGCTGTTGTATGGTGGAGAGGACCTTACTCTGGTTGGGTAAGAACTTTTAATACTAATCTTTGGTGTGCCCCTGCTTCAGAAAGCCTAACCAATCCTTCTGATTTAGCTCCTTTGGGTGCAAGGATTGCTATTAGCCGTACAGGTCAACTTGTACCTTTTGCATTCTAAAATAGTCAACTTTCAGCCTCCTTAATTGGGGGCTTTCTTTTTTTGTAAATTTATAAAATTATCACAATATTATGACTCAACAGACAGATAAACCCCAGACTCCTAAACAAGTTAATTATATTAATGTATCTCCTGATACTGAATCTAAAATAGTTGACCAGATATTAACACAGAGCGCAGGTGTGGGGCTGGGAATTATTGCAACCCTTCTCAGTTTAGTAGTGTTAGCTAGATGGCTAGGTTTAAACAACCTTATTATAAAATGGGTAGAGAAGTTAGAATCTGATTCACAATCCTTTAGGTCGCTTGCTAATAGTGTACAAAATATGTCTGTTGACTCAAAGACTCATCATAATAAATATGTGGAAGACCATAATAAAATTGTTGAGGAAGTTAGAGAAGTAAGAGAAATTACTAAAGAAATTTTATATAAAGTTGATAAAGTATAAATTAAATTTACAGTGATTTTAAGGTAAAGGTGCGGCACAATCCTCAGGGGTCATTACGCCTATTTGCAAAGCAGCAGATGCTTCTAAAGGGGATATCTGCTGTCCAGATTGCATTCTTCTAACTATTTCAGTTCTAAGCGATCTTAACTTTTCACAATTTTGTCTTGCTTGTTCTCTTTGCTTATACTGATCATAACTATTCCATGCAAAAGGAATACTAATTATTAAACCTAATACTGCAAGCCCTACAGCCATAGCTTTAGCATTTTTAGTTTCTATATCATTTTCCACTGTAGTTTGTTACCTATAGAATGTATCAAGCTTACCCAGTGAAAACTTTAATGTCAATAATTACTCAGTAATTTACATAACTTAATAATTATCTTGATCCAAACTTGCATAAACTTGCATAAGTTAGGTTTAAGAGACTAGAGCTAGTTAGCTGAAACCCTTATATATATTAAGTGGGCGATACTGGATTTGAACCAGTGACCCCATCCGTGTGAAGGATGTGCGCTACCCCTGTGCTAATCGCCCAAGACTTCTTATATTATCATGACTTACTTAGATTTACGGTTGCAAAAATACATTTAAACAAGGTGTAAGCTCGATGCTACTTATTACTGGCTTAATCTTGGTGATAACTTAGACGACTTACTACGTATCTAGGCTCTGAGTGCAGGGGCCAATGAAGATTCATTTCTTTAGTTTATCTAAAGTCACATCTAAGTTATCAAATTACCTTTCTAAGATAGAAGCAGCAACCATAAGTTGCCATACACGACTAAAACCCAATTAACAGCTAGTGGCTGCGGAGAATATAAAAATGGCTAAAGCGCCAGATTATTTAGATTCGTCTATCAATGAAGTTACAGACAGAGCTTTAGATCGTGATTGTACAACCTTATCCCGTCACGTCTTACAGCAACTTCAGAGTTTTTCGCCAGATGCACAAGATTTAAGTGCGCTGATGAATCGCATCGCCCTGGCCGGCAAACTAGTTGCTCGCCGCATGAGCCGCGCTGGTTTAATGGAAGGCGTTCTCGGATTTACTGGGGAAGTTAATGTGCAAGGAGAATCCGTCAAAAAGATGGATGTCTATGCCAATGATGTATTTATCTCAGTTTTTAAGCAAAGCGGCTTAGTCTGTCGCCTAGCTTCTGAAGAAATGGAAAAACCCTACTATATTCCGGAAAATTGCCCCATTGGTCGCTATACCCTGCTGTATGACCCAATTGATGGCTCATCTAACACTGATAACAATCTCAGCTTGGGTTCTATTTTCGCCATTCGCCAACAAGAAGGAACTGATAGCGATGGTAAGGCAACTGACCTCCTCACCAACGGACGTAACCAGCTTGCTGCCGGATACATCCTGTATGGGCCCTGCACGATGCTGGTTTATACTATAGGTAAGGGCGTTCATTCTTTTGTCCTTGATCCCAGCTTAGGAGAATTTATTCTCACAGAAGAAAATATCCGGATTCCTAACCACGGTTCTGTTTACAGCGTGAACGAGGGTAACTTCTGGCAGTGGGAAGAATCAATTCGAGAATACATCCGCTACGTTCATCGCACAGAAGGCTACAGCGCTCGTTATAGCGGCGCAATGGTGAGCGACATTCATAGAATTTTGGTTCAAGGCGGCGTGTTTCTCTACCCAGGCACAATTCAAAACCCAGATGGTAAATTGCGCTTGCTTTATGAAACCGCTCCTCTAGCCTTTTTGATTGAGCAAGCAGGCGGTCGTGCTACTACAGGGCTGATGGATATCTTGGATGTGGTACCGAAAAAACTGCATCAACGCACACCCTTAATTATTGGCAGCAAAGAGGATGTAGCAAAGGTAGAGTCTTTTATTCAAAACGGACACTAGTGTAAAAAGGCACGATTTAGGAGAAAATAAAGTTTCTAAATAAGGCCTTTTAACTTTTTTCAACTGGATAGTTATTTTTGCCATCTGCATTAGAAGAAGACGGTGACAAAAGCATCAAGGATGCGTCTAGCCTATGGCATTAATTAAAAGTTAATCATGGTGATTTACGATTGGGAATGCAGAATAGCACTTCTTAAAGATGTATTAAAGATTATCTCAGCTGGCCGATGCGATAAGTGATTGGCAACGCCACAATTCAAAAGTAACCATCAACATTTGATGGGTTTTGCCAACTTTACTTAGAAACATCACTATACAGGAGTGAAACAAATTAGAGCTATGTCTACCAATCATCTACTAGAAATTAACCAATACGGTCAAAGTATCTGGATGGATAATTTGAGCCGTGACATTATTCAATCAGGCGAACTTAAAGACCTGGTTGAAAATCAAGGTATCTCTGGGATTACCTCTAACCCAGCTATCTTTGAGAAAGCGATCGCAGGTAACGTCATTTATGATGCCGATATAGAAGCCGGAGTTCGCGCTAACTTACCGACATACAAAATTTACGAATCCCTAGTTTTTGCAGATATCCGTAATGCTTGTGATATTTTACGCCCTGTTTATGAAGCCTCGAATAGACTAGATGGTTATGTGAGTATCGAAGTCCCACCAACTATCGCCCATGATACTGAAGCAACAATAACCGAAGCCCGGCGATATTTCCAAGAGATTGGTCGGGAAAATCTGATGATTAAAATTCCCGGCACAGAACCTGGTTTGCCAGCAGTGGAGCAGGTAATAGCCGAAGGGATGAATGTTAATATCACGTTGCTGTTTTCTGTAGAAAGCTACGTAAACACAGCTTGGGCTTATATTCGTGGCTTAGAAAAACGGTTGGCTGAAGGTAAAGACATTAATAGAATTGCTTCAGTCGCTAGCTTCTTCCTCAGCCGGATCGATAGCAACATTGATGCCAAAATTGATGCTAAGTTGAAAAAAGGCGTTGATGATATTTCTGTGGAAGCAAAGCTAAGAGCTGTTAAAGGAAAAGTAGCGATCGCTAACGCTAAGATTGCGTACCAGGAATACAAGAAAATTGTCGAGAGCGATCGCTGGCAAGCCTTGGCAGCAAAAGGAGCCACAGTACAACGGCTACTTTGGGCTAGTACCAGCACCAAAGACCCCAACTACAACGACGT
Source organism: Nostoc sp. UIC 10607 (assembly GCF_047228265.1). Classification (NCBI taxonomy): domain Bacteria; kingdom Bacillati; phylum Cyanobacteriota; class Cyanophyceae; order Nostocales; family Nostocaceae; genus Nostoc; species Nostoc sp. UIC 10607. Next base: position 177,132 of record NZ_JBIQNW010000008.1, read on the forward strand.
GATGTATATCGAAGAGTTGGTTGGCCGAGATACCGTTAACACCGTACCACCAGCGACGATTAAAGCTTGTGCCGATCATTGTAACGTAGGCGATCGCTTAGAAACAGATGTAGATAAAGCTTACACGCTGATTGAAAACCTCAAAGATCCCGACATCAACATCGATCTCGATACCGTAATGGATGAACTGTTAGTTGACGGTATTGACAAGTTCATTCAGCCCTTCCAGTCCTTGATGAACTCTTTAGAAGACAAGATCAAGGTATTGTCACCAGTGTAGGGACTGGGGATTGGAGAAGGGAATAGGGTACAGGTTACAGGGTACAGATTATCACCTGTCACCTGTCACCTGTCACCTGTTACCTCTCCCCCATACCTAATCCAAAATCCAAAATCCAAAATCCAAAATTCCTATGGTTAGTCTGCTAGAAAATCCCTTGCGCGTTGGTCTGCAACAACAAGGGATGCCTGAACCCCAGATTATAGTTATCTTTGGCGCTTCTGGTGATCTCACCTGGCGCAAACTAGTGCCAGCACTTTACAAATTGCGGCGAGAACGGCGTATTCCGCCAGAAACTACCATTGTCGGTGTAGCACGACGAGAATGGAGCCATGAATACTTCCGTGAACAAATGCAGAAGGGCATGGAAGAGGCACATCCTGATGTCGATTTAGGGGAACTCTGGCAAGACTTTTCTCAAGGTCTGTTCTACAGTCCTGGGGATATAGACAACCCCGAAAGCTACCAGAAACTAAAAACCTTATTGAGTGAATTAGACGAAAAACGGGGCACGCGAGGTAATCGCATGTTCTACCTCTCAGTAGCCCCTTCATTCTTTCCCGAAGCTATTAAGCAGCTAGGAAGCGGCGGGATGCTAGAAGATCCCTACAAACATCGTCTAGTAATTGAGAAACCCTTTGGTCGGGACTTGGCTTCTGCCCAAAGTCTTAACCAAGTGGTACAGAAATATTGCAAAGAACATCAAGTATACCGTATTGACCACTACTTAGGTAAAGAAACAGTCCAGAATTTGCTGGTGTTTCGCTTTGCCAATGCGATTTTTGAACCCTTGTGGAATCGTCAATTTGTTGACCACGTGCAAATTACCGTGGCAGAAACCGTGGGAGTGGAAGACCGGGCTGGCTACTATGAAAGCGCTGGCGCACTACGGGATATGTTGCAAAATCACCTCATGCAACTTTACTGCCTAACGGCGATGGAAGCACCCAACGCAATGGATGCCGATAGTATCCGCACAGAAAAAGTGAAGGTACTCCAAGCTACTCGTTTAGCTGATGTTCACAATTTGTCGCGGTCAGCAGTCCGTGGTCAGTACAGTGCTGGCTGGATGAAAGGTCAAGCAGTGCCAGGGTATCGGACAGAACCAGGCGTTGACCCCAACTCCACCACACCAACCTATGTAGCGATGAAGTTTTTGGTGGATAACTGGCGCTGGAAAGGTGTTCCTTTCTACTTGCGTACCGGAAAGCGGATGCCGAAAAAAGTGAGTGAGATTTCGATTCACTTCCGCGAAGTTCCATCTCGGATGTTCCAATCTGCCGCCCAACAGACAAACGCCAATATTTTGACGATGCGAATTCAGCCCAATGAAGGTATTTCCCTACGTTTTGATGTCAAAATGCCTGGCGCAGAATTCCGTACTCGTTCCGTTGACATGGACTTTAGTTATGGTTCCTTTGGCATCCAAGCAACATCTGATGCCTACGATCGCTTATTCCTTGATTGTATGATGGGCGATCAAACATTGTTTACACGGGCGGATGAAGTAGAAGCAGCCTGGCAGGTAGTAACACCAGCTCTTTCCGTTTGGGATGCACCCGCCGATCCTACTACTATTCCTCAGTATGAAGCCGGTACTTGGGAACCAGCAGAAGCAGAATTCTTAATTAACCAGGATGGTCGTCGCTGGCGCAGACTCTAGAAAGTTAGGAGTGATGAGTTAGGAGTGATGAGTTATCGGTGATAAATTATGAGTAATAAGTTATAAATTATGAGTTTTTGAGTTAAGAATTTCAGTTCTTTTAACTCCAAACTCTTAACTTTCACTCCTAACTTTTAACTCTTGTACAGACGCGATTCATCGCGTCTCTCCTAACTCCTAATTTCTAATTTCTAAATTATTCAACAAACAAAGCTGACAACTCAAAACTACTATGGCTCTCCAAGCTTCTACAATTTTTTCACTCCAGGCACCGAAAGATATTTCGCTGAACGAAATAGATGCGGAACTGAACCAAATTTGGCAAAGTTACGGCATTACTGGCGATGACGGTGGGCTTCCGAGTGCTACTAGGGCAACAACATTTACTTTAGTGGTCTACGAACCAGAAGAAACTCAGTATTTGTTGGCTGCTTTGGGATTTTACAACGGCCCAATTGATGGGATTTTAGGGCCACAAATGGCAGCAGCATTGCGAGAAGTGCAAAAGAAACATAGTCTGCCAGAAACTGGAACAGCAACACTAGAAACTCTCACCATATTACGAGAAGAATTCGCTAAAGGTCAGCGAAGTGGTTCTGTAGGAGAACATCCTGCTGGTGGGTTAAATAGTGGTAGCCCCAGAATTGCCGATGAAATCGCTCTCCGCAACCCCTGCCGCATCATTGCGTTATTTCCTATTGCTGGCGAAGATGAAGGGGTTAAAGCTCAAGTTTCTGCCTATTGCCCCATCCAAAAGCAATCGTCAAGCACACTTATCTGCTGCGAATACATTACTCTCAGTGGAACTGCTGCTGCCTTAGAACGCATCGGTGGCATGATTCCAGCATTGTTGATTGGCGGGTTGCCGAAGTTTCTCTGGTGGAAGGCAACACCAGACCCTAACAACAGTTTATTCAAGCGTCTAGCAGCAGTCTGCAATAATGTCATTGTAGATTCTTGCAACTTTAACGAGCCAGAAAGTGATTTACTCCGCCTACAAGAGTTGGTAGAAACGGGTGTACCTTTAGCTGACTTGAACTGGCGTCGCCTCGCATCATGGCAGGAATTGACAGCTGAAGCTTACGACTCACCTAAGCGTCGCGCCGCCCTCAAAGAGATTGACCGGGTTACGATTGATTACGAAAAAGGCAACCCTGCTCAAGCTTTGCTGTTTTTGGGTTGGCTGGCAAGTCGGTTGGAATGGCAGCCAGTCTCTTATCAAAAGGAAAGCGGTGATTATGACATTACTCGCATCCGTTTTATAGCTCAAGACCAGCGACAAGTAGAAGCGGAGTTAGCAGGAGTTCCGGTTGCTGATGTGGGCGATATTGTTGGTGACTTGATTGCCTTACGCCTCAGTTCAACAAATCCGAAGGCAGACTGTGGTACAGTTATTTGCTCGGAAACTGGTGGTTGTATGCGGATGGAAACCCACGGTGGTGCCCAATCTGCCGGTCTGTTTCAACAGGTGACTTCACTTTCGGAACAAAAGGCGGAAGCATTGCTGAGTCAGCAGGTGCAACGCTGGGGCCGCGAGTCACTTTTTGAAGAAAGCCTGGGAGTGACAGCAAATATTTTCAAATTGGCAACTAATAGTTAGCTTCGCCTACAAAGAATAAAAGTTACCAAAATCAAATACAACCCCTCAAAATTTTTGGAATATCCAGAAACTTTGAGGGGTTTTGTATACAGAATTTTTTCAAAAATCAAATTGAATTCCTATATTAAGGTGGTAGAACTCACGTTTGCTCAACAAACTAGTTAATATCATGTTCAGATGATATTAATCTGGCAATTTGGGATTTTAGATTTTAGATTTCTCCTTTAATCCAAAATTCAAAATCTACAATTGCATAGCTCCTGACTAATAAATCACTATCTGAGGTTGCTCAATTGTGCCATCAGGCATGATAGTATCCCGAAACTTCGCATAAATCAGCTTTGTCTCCCAAAGGTTTGCCTTACTCAAGTTTGACTTGGTTAAATTTGCCCATGTCAAATCTGCACCAGTTAAGTTGGCCTCAGTCAAATTAGCTTCTAGTAATTTTGCTCCACATAACTTTGCTCCTGTGAGATTTGCAAAACTTAAGTTAGCTTCAATCAGCGATGCTTCAATTAAATTGGCTTTACTTAGGTCTGCTTCTCTCAAATCCACATCACACAAAGAAGCACCCCAAAGATTACTACCTGTGAATTTCACCCGCCATAAAAATGTTCCGCACAAATTTGCTCTTTTTAAATCAGCATTAATCAAATTAGCTTCACACAAAGATGCTTCATACAAATTAGCATCACGTAAGCTAGCTTGCATCAAATTTGCGCCACTTAAATTAGCACGAGTGAGGACACAGCCACACAGATTTGCATCACGCAAATCCGCGCCTATGAAGTTAACACCACTTAAATCAATTCCTTTTAAGTCGATTCCACTCAAGTCACATCCACTGAAATCTCGGCGCTGAAAATATTTATTTGTGATTTGACTTAATACAAATTCTTGTTTATCAGCATAATTTTTCATGGTATTCACCTCTGGGTTTAATGTATCTCAAAGGTCGAGTGTGGTAGTTACCGTATATTGAGAGTACACCCCAAATGGAGATCAGCTGAGTAAATAATCAACAATAAATTCCCAAAAAATCGCCAATCGCTTGAAAATACGCTTTTTAAGTGGTTTTTAAAACAAAAAATGCTGACATAAGTCAGGAAATATTCATACAACAGGAGTCATTCAATTTTAGATTTTGAATTTTGATGAAGCAGCATGGTAGCTTCCCCATGTCTAATTACTAAAATTCGCGTTGTGAGAAGATAAAAATAGCGATCGCTAACAACATGGCACTATAAACTAAGCCATAGGCAGCATTTGTAATCAGTGCAGTTGTGTCAGGTAGTGCTTGCAGACCATAAACGGCATCATTTTTAAAATCTAATCGAGATAAATCTGGCAAGATGAGAAACAAACCTTGGGTTAAACGTTCCATACCAGGGTTACGGCTAAGACGGCCAAGTTGTACTAAATCTTGAGTAATATTTCCGATTAGATATACCGCAAAGGTTAAAACAGTCGCTAGCAGTGAACCAGTAAAAACACCGAAGGTAATAGCCATAGCGGTGATTAATGACAACTGTAATAATAAGAAAATTGCCGCAATTAAAATGCTCGTCGTTGGATGAGGGATATTACCAAATTGCAGAAATACCAGATAAATTGCTGTCATCGTGGCGATAAGTACAGCTAGTACTGCGGATAAACCCAAGTATTTGCCGATAATAATTTCGCTGCGGCTAACAGGTTTAGCAATTAACACCAAAATAGTGCGTTTTTCAATTTCTTTATTAACTAGTCCCGTACCAATAAATATCGTTACAATTAACCCGATGGCATTCATCGCCGCCATCCCAAAGTCTAAAAACATTTTGTCTTCAGCCGTTGCTGCAAATTCAGGAAGGACGCGGAAGGCAGTGGCGAGTATTAGCGCATAAAAACCAATAATATATAGGATGCGATCGCGTACCACTTCCTGAAACACATTCTTTGCCAATACAAAAATTCTGTTATTAGTCATTTGTCATTAGTCACTTGTACTGAGCGTAGTCGAAGTATTGGTAATTAGTTTTTTTACCCTGCTCCCTTACTGCTGCGGAGGCGGTGATCCTGCAATAAGTTTACTGGCGCGATCGCATTCTATTTCTGCAACTGTAATCTTATTGTCTGAATTGCTAGTTGCTGCAACTGGTTCAATCCGACAAGATTTTTTCAAGTAATAGCCCCGTGGGTTAGAACTCGGGCCTATCCAAATACTTAATAAATCTAATATGTATCCAGACTTAGTATTAGCTACACGCGGTTCAACGCGCCATAGTTCCTTTTCTTCATATTTCCCCAGGTTCTTTTGAATTACTCCCCTACCCAGAGTTCCTACCCGCTGTCTTGCATCTAGTAACCATTTTTCTACTTCCGACCAAGGTGTTGCGGCTATTTGTTCTACTACTATTGGTTGAAGTCTTTCTAGAATTACAACACCGTTTCGTGGAATTTTTACTCGTTCTTCTGTTCTGACAACAATAGTACTACTTTTAAAAGTATCTGCCTGCAAACTGGGATATTGTCGTAACCAATTATCCATCACAAAGTAAAACTGAATCCAGCAACTTAGCAGCATACTACTAGCAACTAAAACTATGATTCTTTGGCGATCTTGTGGTTTAGGGATTCGAGCCTTAGCGTCAGTATCACTTCCTTCAATAAATTCTGGTATTGCCGTAATTAGCGCTGAAATTGTCGGCCAAAAAATGATTGTTCTTGGCGTAATTACATCCTCTTGACTTCCAAATGCAAAAACACTCACTAAGAATCCAGTGATCACTGCCCCGACTGGCATAAAAGTACCAGGAACCCTCAGAGGATCTTCAGTTGTATACCAAGCTGTGCCGGCAATTAAAAATAACCAACCAAAAAAAGCGATTATATCTTTGATATAACCTGTAGCAAAATATGAAGTTACCCAAGAAAAAACACTCAGATAAATAAATGTTTGCCAAGAATAAGCTTTGGGTGGAACTAATACCTTTCTAATTCCCGCGTAAAGCCCTTCCGCAAATTTAAAAACTCCAAATACATCTTTCAGTAGCGTATTCATTGTATTCCCTCCCGATAATTAATTAATCACTAGTCTTCCTTTGAATTAAGTAAGATTTTGTTACTTTGAGCGAAACAATAAAATAATGGTTATAGCACTATAACTCAGAGAATTCGCTATTAATGTAGTAATTACTAAATTACTACTTTGTAATTTAGCACTGCTAAAAGTACGCCATCGCCGCCGTTGAGATGTTTGAGGCTCCTCTTCTTTTTTAGCAACTGGTTCACTCAATGATAGTAGTAACACCCTTAAAATGAAAAATTTCATTATAAAAGTAGCAAAAAAAATTATAGAAGCGATTAAAATTATTAAAGTTTGTGTATTCGCTGATTTAAAATTATTAAAAAACATATAGTTAATCAATTCTGATTTCACCTGTATCGGCAACATTGGTTCTGTTACAAAAAATATGATCCAACCAATTACACTAGAAAATAGATTGATAGAAATCGCATAAAAAGTGCTAGTTTTTTTGTCAAATTTTAGTCGTTTGTGCAAAACATATGCTTCGATGGGGATGGCAATCAGTACAAATAAAAAGTCAAACAGAATTCCACCAATAGGAAAAATCCTGGGAAGCATCCAATTTTCAGGCATAAATGGTCAAGGGTAAGGGTTAACTGTAGAGAGTATAACTGGGATAATGAGGGTGATGGGGGAAATTATAAAAAGGCATCGGGAAAACCCAATATTCTAAAGATGGGATGATAGACACCCCGATGCCGTTGACGGTTAACAGTTAACAGTCAACAGTCAATGTGAAATCCCCTTTTAGGCGTGGGAGTAGCTCAACTGATTGTTTTTGTCCTTTGCTATGCTAGTGTGCCAGTATTACCTTATTGATATTATTAATACATCATACGGACGCACTAGTGGGGCAGTTTCTCTACCTAAGAGTACAAGACGTTAGGTAAGATTAAAGACTGCCATAGTTATAGCTTTTCGAGAAATGACAAGGAACGGTATTGGTATTCGCACGGCGCAAGTGCGTCAGGAACGGCTCATTGGTCAAATTCACGTCTACGATGGTCTGGGTAAAGGTAAATCTCAAGCGGCTTTGGGAGTGGTTTTGCGCTCTATTGGCTTGGGGATAAATACGCCTAGCAATTCTAACCGGGTTTTACTGCTGCGGTTTTTAAAAGGGCCGGAACGTGATTATGACGAAGATGGCGCGATCGCAGCTTTACAGCGTGGATTTCCCCATTTAATTGACCAAGTTCGCACCGGGAGAGCCGAATTTTTTGGCCCAGAAGAAATTACCACTTTTGACCGAGATGAAGCGATGCGGGGTTGGGATGTAGCCAAAGGTGCGATCGCTAGTGGTTTATATTCAGTTGTCGTTTTGGATGAAATTAACCCCGTTCTGGATTTAGGTTTGCTACCAGTGGATGAAGTGGTAAAAACATTAAAATCCAAACCCCAAGAGTTGGAAATCATCGCCACCGGACGCGCCGCACCGCAAAAGTTGCTTGATATTGCAGATTTACACTCAGAAATGAAACCTCATCATCACCCAACAGCCAAAGCCCTCTTCCTTGAAGGGATTGAAATTTATACTGGTGCTGGTAAAGGTAAGTCTACTAGTGCTTTGGGCAAAGCCTTACAGGCAATTGGTAGGGGAATCAATCATCCAGGGTCTACCCGTGTGTTGATTATGCAGTGGCTTAAAGGTGGTAGTGGCTACACAGAAGATGCTGCGATCGCTGCCTTGCAGCAGTCATATCCAGAAGTGGTGGATCATCAGCGCTGCGGTGGAGATGCGATCGTCTGGCGAAATTCTCGGCAAGAATTAGATTATGTAGAAGCCGAACGGGGTTGGGAAATTGCGAAAGTTGCGATCGCCTCTGGTCTGTATAAAACAATTATTCTCGATGAACTAAATCCCACCGTTGACTTAGAATTACTCCCCGTTGAACCCATTGTTCAAGCTTTACTCCGCAAACCCCGCGACACCGAAATCATTATTACTGGTCGCTGCCAAAATCCACCCGCGTACTTTGACTTGGCTAGCGTCCACTCAGAGGTTTATTGCCACAAACACTATGCAAATCAAGGTGTAGAACTTAAACGAGGGGTAGATTTTTAAAATAGTCATTAGTCATTAGCTATGGACTTTTGATACTAATGATTGTCACAGATGAAGCCCTAGCGGGAATTTTTACTTTTGGGTAGTAGAATATTTTGCACAAAGCGATCGCGTCCTGCTGCCTTTGCTTGATACAACGCCCGATCTGCGGCGGCAATCATTTCTTCTATGTCAGAATCTGGCTGAGGAATTTCTGTCGTAAAGCCGGCACTCAGGGTTACATAAAGACTAACTTGGGAATTTTTATGAGGAATTGCTAATGTGCGGACAGCATGGCAAATTTTATCGGCAACATGAGTTGCCCCTTCGGTGTCTGTGTTAGGTAAAATCACAGCAAATTCTTCCCCACCATAACGGGCAATTAAGTCTCCGGGACGTTTAATAATATCTTTGATGGCTTTAGCAATTTCTTGCAGACAGCGATCGCCTACCCGATGACCATAGGTATCGTTATATAATTTGAAGAAATCAACATCGCAAAGGATCAGAGAAAGAGACTGTTGATCCCGTTTCATCCGCTGCCATTCTTGGTGAAAATACTCTTCAAACCGTCGGCGGTTAGCTACTTGAGTTAATCCATCGATAGTAACTAATCGCTGCAATTCCAGATTAACGGCTTCCAGTTTTTGCTGTAACTGAGATTGCTCAATCAAGCGTTTTACCCGTTGTCGCAAAACTGCCCAGTGGATCGGTTTGGTAACATAATCCATTGCCCCCACTTCAAATGCACGGTCAACTGATTCTTGATCTTCAAGTCCTGTAACCATTAAAACTGGAGTGTACTTGCTACAATCAAGACGTTGTAACTGAGTGCAACACTCAAACCCATCCATATCTGGCATTAGGGCATCAAGAAGTACTATATCAGGGTGTAGTTTGTTAAAAGCAGTTACAGCCTCTATGCCATTTTGAGCTTCCGCTATTTGATAGCCTTCCCGCTCCAAGAAATGCCGCAGTATCATGCGGATAAAGGGTTCATCATCAACAATTAGAACTAAAGATTGACTTCCTTGAGCAGTGGCATTCATGTTGCTTCCTTCGCAAGTTCTATTTCTAAGGCAGTTTTAACTTGTTCATATTCCTGATATAGTTTTGACAGTAATTCTACGCTGTTTTCTAATTTACTGCTGCGTCCTTGTGCTTCTAACACTTTGCAAAGCTGCGCCAAGGCGATCGCTCCAACAGAAGCACTGCTTGACTTGAGTCGGTGGGCTGTGTTCCATACAGTCTTGGTATCCTGAGTTGCGATCGCTGTGCTGATATCTTCCAGCAATCTCAGTGTTTCTGTAAGATAACACTCAATCAGTTCAGCGAATGCCACATGATCGTCTCTGACCATATCCCGCAAGGATTGGAGAATTTTGGGATCAATATTGGCGCTTTTTAATGTCTGGTTTTGCCCTAACTGGAGGATATTTGGCGAAGGTTGCAATTCTAAGCACATCACTCTACCTTGTTTTCCTATGGAAGTGAATTTAGAATTTCTTTGGAGTGGACATTTGCTGAGGGCTTGAGCTAACTCATGAAGATGAATCGGTTTACTAATGTAGTCATCCATACCAGCAGCAAGACAGATTTCGCGATCGCCTTGCATTGCATTGGCAGTTATCGCAATGATATGGGGACGGGAACCCACTTCCCATTCTTGACAGATTCTCCGAGTTGCTTCTAACCCATCCATTTCGGGCATATGGATATCCATCAACACTAGGTCATAGGGCTGTTTTTGCAAAGCCTTGAGCACTTCTACCCCATTGGTTACGACATCCGCCCCATAACCCATTTTCTGTAGCATCAGTAGGGCAACTTTCTGATTTACAACCGTGTCTTCTGCCAGGAGAATTTGCAGTGGTAGTCGATGGGCCAAATGCCGATCAACCAAGGAAAAATGAGAAATATTGGCTTGGGTTGGCTGATTTCCCAAAACACGGGTAATAACATCATAGAGTTGAGACTGTTTAATGGGTTTACTCAAAGAGGCAGCAAACTGGACATCATTAAAGTCAGAGGAAGTTTCTAGTCTACCCAAAGGGGTCAGAATCACCAGAGGTAGGTTTTGACAACCAGATTGCTTGTGGATTTGACGAGCTAGGGTTATGCCATCCATTTCCGGCATCTGCATATCTAAAATGGCAATATCAAACTGCATTCCCTTAGCTAGTTGAGCTAAAGCTTCTTTACCAGATTTGGCGGCATAAGTGTCCATTTTCCAAGACTCTGCTTGCAAGCGGATAATTTTGCGGTTAATTAGATGATCATCCACAATCAACAGGCGTTTTTTGGCAAGCTGCACTGGCGAATTACTAAATTCAGCTTGTTCTGACTGAGCAGCCACTTTGGTAGTAATGGTGAAGTAGAATGTCGAACCTTGGGAAAATTTTCCACTTTTCCATCTAGGGCTAGGATTGCCACCGACAAACCCTTGGCTTTCCACCCAAAGAGTGCCGCCCATCAACTTACTGAGTCGCTTGCTGATGGCCAGCCCCAATCCTGTGCCGCCATATCGCCGAGTCATGGAGACATCAGCCTGAGTGAAGGGTTGAAATAACCGCTCTATTTTCTCTGGTTCGATGCCAATACCTGTATCTTTGATGGCAAATTGAATTTCGTAGAGAAATTGTGGCTCCTTAATAGGTATCGAGGACTGGAAAGAATTTTCTTTATCCAAATCAAGAGAACAGGCACATGCTGCGCGATCTGGCTCCTGCCGCGACCAGAGTGAGTTGAGGTTTAAATCCCCCACTTCTTCATTCTCCCAATCCCAAGGAGCCTCTTCAAGTGTTGGGGAGACTTCCGCCGTAAGATGCCCGAAGGGCTGTAGGACGATGGCATCTTCCCAAGTAGAGTAACTCGCTGGTAAGGTTGAATCCCCATCTGAGTGGAACCTCATGCCTCCTGCCGACGCTCCAGGATGAGCTACTGCTGCGCTATCTATCCTGCCTTTTTCAAGAGTCCCTAGTTCAACAGAAAGTACCACTTCTCCATTTTCAGTAAACTTAATCGCATTGTTGAGGAGATTCATCAAAACTTGGCGTAGACGAGTCATATCGCCGATGATCTGAGTGGGAACTTGCGGCTGGATCAGGTAAGCTAATTCAATATCCTTTTGAGCAGCTTTAGGGGCTAATAGAGAAATAGCCTGTTCCACACAAGCCCTCAAATCAAAAGGCTGTTCTTCTAATTCCAGTTTGCCCGACTCAATTTTGGAGAAATCTAGAATGTCGTTGATGATGGTGAGCAAAGCATCTCCGCTACTGCGAACTGTTTCCACAAAGTCTTGCTGTTGAGGGGTAAGGTCAGTATCCAGCAGGAGATCAGTCATGCCAATAACAGCATTCATTGGGGTACGGATTTCGTGACTCATCATCGCTAAAAACTCACTTTTTGCCCGATTTGCGGCTTCTGCCTGACGTTTTGCCCGTTCCAGGGCAAAGTTTTTCAAGGTAAGTTCTTCTCGTTGGCGGGTTTCTTGTTCCAGTAAGTGAGCCTGCGCTAGAGCAATACCCAGTTGAGCCGCTACTGCTTCTAGTAATTCGATTTCGTCTTGTGTCCACTGGCGAAAATAGCTGCACTGATGTAAGCCGATCGCACCGTTGGGTTCTCCTTGATAGGAGGTGCGGATTGACAGCATAGATTTCAGCCCAATTTGTCGGCAGATAGGTTCAGCCGCCTGGAGTAAAGGATCAACGTACACATCACAAGAAGCGATCGCTATTTCTTGCGCCATCATCTGCTCGGCATGAGGATTGTTGGTCATGGGAACTTCCAATTTCAACATGGAGCAGTAAACAGGGAGTGTATTATACTCTGCTACTAAGGGAATTCGGGGTGTGGGGTCGCTAATGTAAGAATGAATCAGACAGCGTTCAGCTCCAAATGCTTTTCCAATTTGGGTAGCAGCCGTCTCAAATATTTTTCTGCTATCAAGACTTTGACGAATTTCCTGAGTAATTTGTTCAAGTAGTAGGGTTCGATGCAATTGCCGTTGTAGCGCTTCTTTGGCTCGTTTATTTTCGGTAATGTCGTGATTGATGCCAACAATGGCAACAGTTTTCCCCTGTTCATCCTGTAAACAGACGACAGTTGTTTCGCAAATTCCCTCACTGCCGTCTTTACGAATAAAGTTTATTTCCCCTGACCAGCGTCCTTCCTGGTTGATTACTTCAAAAATTTTGGCGCTTAATGTGGCGGCTGCTTCCGGTTTATACAAAATAGTGGGAGTCTTAGCTAAAATCTCTGCTTTGCTATAGCCAAACATGTTTTCGGCAGCAGGATTCCAGTCAATAATATTTCCGTTTAAATCTGTGATAATTACGCCATCATGCATGTTTTCAAAGGTGAGGGCTTGACGACGCAGACTGGCTTCGGCAAGTTTGCGTAAGCAAAGCTCGTTGTAGACATCGCTAATATCTGTCTGAATTCCAATAAAGTGGCTTAACTTGCCATTTTCGTCATGGATAGGAGAAATACTCAATTCATTCCAGAACAAGGTACCATCTTTGCGATAGTTGCGGAGAACAACTTTGCAACTTGTTCCAGCTTGAATAGATGAACGCAGGTCATTGAGCGCTGGTTGCTGGGTATCTGTGCGTTGCAAAAATCGACAGTTTTGCCCAATCACATCAGTAGCACTGTAGCCTGTTATTTTCTCAAAGGCGCGGTTGACGTATATAACCGGATTGTAAGCGAGTCTAGCATCGGCAATAATAACTCCATTACTGCTAGCAGCCAGTGCCCTCTCCCTCAGTCTCAAGGTTTCTTCAACCAGCTTCAAATCAGTAATGTCAAACATAAACCCTCTCAGCATAGTAGGGGTTCCTGCTTGCTTAACTACGCTAATAACGTCTCGCAGCCAAACAACCCGCCCATCGGCTGCGAACATCCGGTATTCCAATTCGTGATCCTCGCACCTAGCAGTTGCTTCTTGGCAAAAACGAACAGACTTTTCCAAGTCATGTGGATGTAGATGATTGACCCAAAAGTTTTCTTCGTACCACTCTGCGATCGGATAATTTAGCAAGTCTACCGCTTGTGGCCCAACGTAAATAAATTGCCAAGTCTTCAAGTCTAATTCCCAAGGAATGACTTTGACAGTTTCCAGCAACTGTCGCCAACGATTTTCGCTGGTGCGGAGGGCAATTTCTACCTGTTTCTGTTCAAAAATCCTGTAAGTTAACTCCTGATTTCTTGCAGTTATCTCTTGGTTACTTGCTTTGATCTCCAAGGCAAAATAGTTTGATAATGTCAGTGTGACAATAACCAATGACCCTGCAATCAATACTACTTGTGTTAATAACCCCGGAGTTTGAATTAAAAGTCTCTGCCAGAGTAGGACTACAGAGATTGTGAAGAAAATCCCCAGCAACAGCGCTAGTAATTTTCGTTTGCGGAAAAATGTCACAGCGTTGAACCAGTCATATCGGTGCTGTTTGATCACTGATTAACCCTCAAGCACTTTCAGGGCTTATTGCACTAACTTTTACTTTTAAGTAATCTAAAATAGCAATAGCAAGGGGGCAATTACGGAATTTATTTATAAGTAAAATATATTCATATATAGCGGTTCCTGCATAGGTACTGTGGTGGGAGTTTGCCTACCTTTTACAAGAAGCAAAATCCCCTTGTTAAGCCCCAAGTCTTGTTCATTGAGATTGGTAGATGGATTTCTGCCTTGCTGTACTAGGCTTGTCTACGAGACGCGATCGCGATCGCTAATGTGTAGCTAACGCAAACAAACTTAAAGTTACTGGCTCACCAACATAGACGCGTAAAGGCTTACTGTTTGGTGAATTGGCAAGTGTGGCTCGGAAACTCAGATTTGAAAAGGTACAATACAAAGGTCAATATGCTCGTTGGCAACATCCAGAATTTTTAAGTGAAGCGTGAATTGCAATCTGGAGTGTAAGCAATGTCTAAGGGCGGGCTATTTGGTATCGGATTTTTAATTTTTTGATCGCAAGTGCATAGATACTTAGAGGCGAGCTTCCTGTACCCCTACTTTAAGCAAGCTACGTCCATGAGCAAAAGAAAAGGGATTAAGAAGGGTTAAAGGGATTGAATTTTCTTTTTCCCCTTAACCCTTCCCTTTTCACATCAAGAGTGCAAAATGTCATGAACAGAGTGAGCATAAAGCGCCCGCCATGCAAGCACAATTCCAAACGAAAATCTCTTTCCCTGTTCCCTATCACTGTAAGCTGTTCCCTATTTTCAAGATAGGTCTATTGCCTATACTTGTACTTTAAATCACAGCTTCTTCTTGGCGTTGACAATCAAAAACAACCATGTAGGAAGCATTTGGTATTTCCTGGGGGAGGTGCCGCATATAGCCATCGGCATCAGAACGACTGCGGAAGCGAGCAACAATCTCCCGTTGCGTATTAGGAAGTAAACGAGCGATCGCCCAAGAATTGAGGCGTTCTTTATAGGCAATAGCTTGATTGTCTGATTTGGAAGCTTTGTAATCCGTATTATCTGGCATAATTATGTTATCCGTATGAAGTTTAATGAAAGGCGTTAATTAGTTTCTAAGTAGGAATGCACCAACACTTTTTTTAATGCTGCTGCCACCTTGTTATTCGATTATTTAAAAATTGTCAACACTTAGCGCTCTATTTTAGACCCCCTAAGTTGTAATTTTCAGGTACCTATGAATCTCAAAGCCTTAATTTGCAATTGTTTCCAGGACACAATAATGCTCAAGCAGAAAGTTTGGCAAATATTGGGTTTGCATGATTTGTATGCATACACATAAGTAAAATCTGTATCAGTGCTAAAAGAAATGCCAATGTATTAAAATCTCAGTTGAGAATGAATAATAACCTGCGTAGAATTAATGGGCGCAGACACACTCTTAATTTTTCTATAGTGCAAGCAGTAAAGATATATTGCGGGCATTGCGGAGCAACTCGTGCTCCGCTCCTGAATTCTTTTTCAATTCTACCTATCTCTTCACCATTCCTTATCTAGTAGGGATTCAAATTCAGCTTGTAAGGCGCTTATATCCGCCAATCTTGCAACTAGTAAATTATCCTTACCAGCATCAGTTAAACGGACTTTCCAATAACGAATACTGTCTGAGTTGTTCAACCAAAACTGAATCACGGTATCTACCACTTGATCTAGATTCCAACCCCACTTTGCTGGAACTGATTCCACCGATTCTAGAAACGTATCTAGTCTACATGTATGCATTCCCAAGTATTCCACGCCTTGGTGGGGCGGTTTTTGCCCATTTTGCTGTTGGTGATTAAAAAACTGCAAAAGTGGAGATACTCCTACAATATCAAAAGTGTATTTCATCCTAGTACTCCTAGTTTTAAATTTCTTGCAGGAAAGCTTTATTTTTGTTCTAACATAATGTCTAAAAAGTAGCGAAAGCATCTAGAAAAAGTCTAGTTCTGGTCTATATCATAGGCATTAATTTTCAGTCATAAATTAGCACTAACAAGTCTTGAGTGCTAATATTTTTGAATTGTTTAATTTATTATTAAAGTTAATTATGTCAACTTCTACGCTCGGAAGATAAATTGCTAATTTGAGGTCATCAGTTAGTACAAGATACTTCCCTTTAGATAAAGTCATGATTCCACTGTCAGTCTGAATTTGACACTCAACCCCGTTAGGATTCCAGTACCAAGCATCCGAGTGAATGACTTCTAAGCCTAAAATGGTTCCCAGTTCGCGGGCTAGGGTAGATTTACCAGCACCCCAAAACCAATAATCTAGATTTTCTTCACCTTAGGTTTGCATCTCCCTTTTCAAGCTCATGAAGGTAAGCATTACTCACCCAAATAACCGTCTTCAGGGCAACTCAATACACCGCTACAATAGTACCCTAAGAAGGATTATGCCCAAATATTGATATTATGACCACTGCTACAACCGTAAAAACTGAGTATGAAGCGATTATTGGTCTAGAAACCCATTGTCAGCTGAGTACCAATACCAAGATTTTCTCTAATAGCTCTACGGCATTTGGTGCTGACCCCAATACTAACATTGACCCAGTTTGTATGGGTTTACCTGGGGTCTTACCTGTACTCAATCAAAAAGTATTAGAATACGCCGTCAAGGCTGGTTTGGCACTAAATTGTCAAATCGCTAGGTATAGCAAATTTGACCGTAAACAGTATTTTTATCCAGATTTACCCAAAAATTACCAAATTTCTCAATATGATCTACCGATCGCAGAACATGGTTGGTTAGAAATTGAGTTGGTAGATGCTGAGGGGAATCCGACTCGTAAGCGGATTGGTATTACGCGTCTGCACATGGAGGAAGATGCTGGAAAATTGGTACACGCCGGCAGCGATCGCCTTTCTGGTTCTTCCTATTCTTTGGTAGATTACAATCGCGCAGGTATACCGTTAGTGGAAATTGTCTCGGAACCTGATTTGCGTTCTGGATTAGAAGCTGCTGAATATGCTGAAGAATTACGCCGAATTGTCCGGTATCTCGGCGTGAGTGATGGCAATATGCAAGAAGGATCTCTGCGCTGCGATGTCAACATTTCCGTGCGTCCTGTGGGACGAGAGGAATTTGGCACCAAGGTAGAAATTAAAAACATGAACTCCTTCAGCGCCATCCAACGGGCGATTGACTACGAAATTGAGCGCCAAATTGCCGCCATCGAAGCAGGCGATCGTATTATCCAAGAAACTCGTCTATGGGAAGAAGGTGCTCAACGTACAAGTAGTATGCGAGTGAAAGAAGGTTCTAGCGATTACCGCTACTTCCCCGAACCAGATTTAGCACCAATTGAGGTAACAGATGCCGAATTAGAGCAATGGCGCAGTGAACTACCAGAATTACCAGCCCAAAAACGCCATCATTATGAAAGTGAGTTGGGGCTTTCGGCTTACGATGCGCGAGTGTTGACAGAAGATCGTTCAATAGCGGAATATTTTGAAACTGCGATCGCAGCTGGAGCAAATCCGAAAGCTGCTGCAAACTGGATTACTCAAGATATCGCAGCCCACCTCAATAAGCAAAAACTCAGTATTAGTGAAATCGGCTTGACTCCCACCAATTTAGCTGAGATCATCACTCGGATTGAAACTGGCAAAATTAGCAATGCTCAAGCTAAAGAAAAGTTACCAGATTTGCTCAGTGGTATTTCTCCTGAAAAAGCCTTTGCCGGTCAAGAGTTAATCACCGATCCTAGTGTACTGGAACCCATAGTTGATGAAGTCATAGCCGCCAATCCCAAAGAACTAGAAAAGTATCGCAACGGTAATACCAACCTCAAGGGCTTCTTTGTCGGACAAGTTCTGAAAAAGACAGGTAAACGTGCTGATCCTAAGCTGACTAACGAATTGGTGGAGAAAAAACTAAATGCCTAGTATAGCTTTCCGTCATTCGTGATTACTGTTCGGTAAGGGTTTTAGACATTTCAAATGGATGGCTTATTTACACAACGTTGTACTAGTAGTCTGTGAAGTCAACTTTGTTAGGTGAGGGGCAGAGGGGCATCTTCTCCCCTGCCCAATTCCCAACTAAGTATTTTCCCGGTTATTCTTCACAAAATCTTCATATAAAAACTGGTGACAACCCGCATACCTAAAATGCTATGCTGTGCTAAGTAGATGCACCCTGATGATCTGGAGAGCTGCCTAAGTGGCTCTCTTTTTTATTTGATTTCTGTGGTATTTACGAGGGAGCTTCATCAGATTTTTAGAAATAATCTTAATCAATAAGTATTAACCCTTACATCATAAATGATATGGTGTGAGAAAAAGATGCACCGTAATGATCTGGAGAGCGACCCAAGTGGCTTTCCTTTTTCGCTTTTATGTTTCTTCATAAGAAAGGTAAAAACAATTATGCTAATCGCCAACTGGTGCATTATTATTGCCATCAGCAAATAAACTCACAATAAAAGAAACTAGGGACTGGGCAGTGGAATCAAGGGGAGAATAATAGCTCCTAACTCTTAATTCCCAACTCCTAACTCAACACGGGCTAAACACCCCGCTAGCGCTAACAGAACTTTTTCAAAGCACAAATTGACCTATCCAACCTGATAGTTGTAAGGAAGAATAATGGCAGATTGGCAAAAAATCACAGGTGGCATCACAGCACCAAGGGGGTATCAGGCGGCGGGAATTACCGCAGGTTTGAAACCTTCAGGGTTGCCAGATTTAGCTTTGATATTTTCAGAGGTGGAAGCGATCGCAGCAGGTGTATTTACCACCAGTCAAGTAAAAGCTGCTTGCGTAGAATATTGTCGCCAACGCTTGCAAGCTAAACAAAGTGCTCGTGCCATCCTCTGTAACGCTGGACAAGCAAACGCTGCTACAGGGACTCAAGGCTATCTTGATACTTTAGAATCTGCTATGGCAATAGGCCAAGCACTAAACATCCCATCTGAATCTGTATTACTGGCTTCCACTGGTGTGATTGGCCAAAGAATGAAGATGGATGCTTTGCGAAGTGGAATTCCCAAAGTAGTAGCAGCACTATCAGAAACAGGCTCAGATGCAGCCGCTGGGGCAATTATCACTACAGACTTGGTAACAAAATCCATTGCCTTAGAGACAACTATAAGCGAACGCCCGGTACGAATTGGCGGCATTGCCAAAGGTTCCGGCATGATTCACCCCAACATGGCAACCATGCTGGCATTTGTTACTTGTGATGCCGTGGTTTCGCCTCACCTTTGGCAGCAGATGTTAGCAAGGGCAGCAGATAGAAGCTTTAATTCCATTACCGTGGATGGTGATACTAGCACCAACGACAGCTTAATCGCCTTGGCAAACGGTCAATCTCGTACCCCAGCAATTACAGGATGGGGTGCAGAAGCAGAGAAATTAGAGGCCATGTTAACAGCAGTTTGTCAGCATTTAGCCAAAGCGATCGCTCGTGATGGTGAAGGCGCAACCTGTCTAATTGAAGTGGAAGTAACAGGGGCCCATGATGAAATCTCAGCCCGACAAATAGCCAAAACTATCGCTGGTTCATCTTTAGTTAAATCTGCAATCTTTGGGCGAGATCCAAATTGGGGACGCATCGCCGCCGCCGCCGGACGTGCAGGTGTGCCTTTTGAGCAAGAAAACCTGCAAATTAAGCTAGGGAATTTCTTAATGTTGGAAAACGGCCAACCTCTGCAATTTGACCGTGCAGCAGCGAGTGCTTATTTGAAAAAAGCAGCGACGGGTGCTTATCTCCAAGAAGATACAGTATTAATCTCTGTTAACATTGGCAATGGTCATGGTTCAGGTAAAGCTTGGGGTTGTGATTTGAGTTATGACTACGTGAGGATTAACGCTGAATACACTACGTAAACTAATCACAACTATTTGCTAGGTTGAAACATTAAAATCTCGTTTACAGATATATAGCGGTTCTCATTCAGATCCGGTACAACATTAGATCACGATCTGTAGGGGCACGGCAGTGCCCATTGGTGTCAACTTAAGCTAAAAGCTTTTTCAAATCTCGTTTCCAGCCTCTGGGCTGGAAATGCTGCTCTTGGCGGCTCTGCCGCCAGCAAGAGAGGCAGCAGCCCCAAGGACGGCATTCCCAGTCGGAGACTGGGAACGAGACAATCCTAAAAGCTGGTTATAGACTGGTTTTTACGTTAGGCTGAGTGTGGTTTTTGACGAAGAACCTGCAAGAGCGATCGCTAATGGTAAAATTCGATGTTCCTGAATTTGAATCCTGGCGTGGAGTGTTTCTGCTGTATCATCCGGCAAAACTGGTACTGCGGCTTGCATCAAGATTGGGCCACTGTCCATTTCTAAACGAGCTATATGCGCTGTACAACCAGTGATTTTTACCCCAGATGCCAAGGCTTGTTCTACAGCATGGATTCCTTTGAAACTAGGTAACAAACTAGGATGGATATTAATAATTTTGTCAGGAAAGGCATCCATGAAAACTGACGTTAATAATCGCATCCAACCAGCCAAAATCACCCATTCCACATCGTAGCGCCGTAATGTCTGCACAATTTGATCATCAAATTCTTCTCGGCTTTGATAGTTGCGGTGATTTAATAAAACAGCTTCTACACCTCTATTAGCTGCTCTTACAGCTGCTTTCGCCGAGGGGTTATTGTAAATTAAAACTTGAATTTGGGCATTTAGCTGTCCATCTTGGATAGCTTGAGCAACTACATCAAAATTGCTGCCATTCCCAGAAGCCATAATTCCCAGTTTTAAAGGGGCGACTTGTTGGCAAACATCGCTAATGCTAGGAGAAACCAAGCTAAGGGTAGAATCAGGGCGGAGGGTCATAACAGCTAAGAGGGAAAATTATAGATGCCAAAAAAATATACTAAATCGTGGTTGGATAATGATACAGTAGCAGCCTAGATTTTTATGACATAAATAGGTAGAATTTGATCCTTTGAATTAGCGATGTCTAGGACGGGCTACGCCTACGCTTGATGAAGTTAGAGAGACGCGATAAATCGCCGTCTTTACAGGGAATTTATCCGTAAATTAGTTCTTGACAGACTACTATTCCGGTTAATAGAGATGATATTCTAAAGCTTGGTATAAGGGAAACAACACAGAAATTAAAGCCGCATCGGATTTGATCGCAGCATAGGTGAGTTAAATGGCAAAGGTAGCGTTGCTGATTGGGGTCAGTGAGTATGAGCCAGGGCTGAATCCTTTGCCCAGTGCAGTTAGAGATGTGGAAGCAGTGTGCGAGGTACTGCTGCATCCAGAGATGGGCGGATTTGCTGCGTCAGATATTACCCTGCTAAAAAATCGTGAGCGACAAGTTGTAGAAATTGCGATCGAAACGCTATTCTCTGGACGGCATAAAGATGATTTGCTGCTGCTGTACTTTTCAGGACACGGCATCAAAGACGATCGCGGTAGGCTTTATTTGGCGACTCGCAACACCAGTAAAACGCCGCAAGGCGAATTGATTCGCTCAACAACGGTGTCTGCCAATTTTATTCACGATCGCATGAGCGAAAGCCGCTCCCGGCGGCAGGTGATAATCCTAGATAGCTGCTTTAGTGGCGCGTTTGCTGAAGGGATGTCTGCCAAAGATGACGGCACGATTGACATCCGAGATCAGTTGGGCGGTGAAGGACGAGCCGTATTGACTTCTTCTACTTCGACTGAATATTCCTTTGAGCAAGAGGGACAAGATTTATCGATTTACACTCGTTTCTTGGTTGAAGGTATTAAGTCGGGAGAAGCCGATCGCGATCAAGATGAGTTTATCTCTATCGATGAACTCCATGAATACGCCAGTCAGAAGGTGCGAGAACTCCAACCTGCGATGAAGCCGGAAATCTATGCAATTCGAGAAGGCTTTAAAATTCGACTCGCAAAGGTAGCTCCGGGTGATCCCAGACAGCGATACCGTAAAGAGGTAGCGCGATTTATTCATCGAGGCGAAATTTCTCTTGTTGGTCGTCGGACATTAGATTATCAGAGGACTCGCTTAGGATTGGAGACAACTGAAGCGAAGGCGATCGAAGATGAGGTGTTGGAACCGTACCGCAATGAGTTCCGCGACAAACTTCAGCAGTATCAGCAGGTGTTCACCGAGCTATTGGAGCGGGACGAAACGATTACAGATAGCGATCGCCATGATCTGCAAAATCTCCAGCAAATTTTGGGGCTGCGGAATGAGGACACGATGCCGATTGAGGCACTAGTGACTGCACGGTTTAAGACACATCAGCAAAACCTGCAAACATATCAGCAAGCGTTTACAACGGCATTGCGACAGGAGTTTCCCCTGAGTGCAGCAAGCCGCGATCGCTTACGGCAAACTCAGCAGCAATTAGAGCTTGCGAATGGGGATATTGCCACGATTGAATCTCAGATTACGGCTGAGGTAGAGGCATATCGCCAGAAACTCCAGGACTACCAACGGCTGTTTTTTACTGCCACGCAGCGGGAATATCCTCTCAGCGAAGCAACCCGGAATAATTTACGTCAACAGCAGCAGCGCTTGGGATTGATTGATGTAGATGTTGCACCAATTGAAGCGCAAATCACAACGCAGATTGAAAGCTATCATCAAAAACTCCAGCAGTACGAACAGGCATTTGTGAAGGCGACGCAGCGCCAGCATTATCCAGATGAGGTGACGCGGAAACAGTTGCAGCAAACCTGGCAGACGTTGGGGTTGAGTGAAGGAGATGTGGGTGCGATCGAGAGGCGGATTAATGCGGAGATTGAAACACATCAAGCAAACTTGCGGCAATATGAGCAAGAGTTTACAGAGGCTATTCAGCAAGAATATCCGCTCAGTGCTTTCAAACGCTCTCAACTTACGCAACGTCATCAAGCGTTGAATCTGACTGCTGAGGACGTAACTGCAATTGAAAATCCAATTGTTGCTGCGATCGAGGAACATCGGCAAAAGCTGCAACAGTATGAAGAGGTGTTTAGAGAGTCGATGCAGTTTGAATATCCTCTCAGTGACGTTACTCGTGAAGAACTTCAACGTTTTCAACGAATTTTAGAACTAAATGATGCGGAAATAGCTACGGTCGAAGCAATTATTATTCAATCATCTTCAGAAGCAGAATACCGGAAACAGCAAGAGAGAATCAGACAGCAGCAAGAGGAAACAGTACGACTAAAGCAGCAGGAGGCAGAGAAACAACGACAGCGAGAGGAAGCAGAATATCGTCAAGAATTGATTAAATCTCCGATTCAGCAGCCAAGCACTGCTCAACCCACTCAACCGACTCAACAGCGAATAACCCGACAAAAGTTTTTATGGGTAGGTCTAGGAGGAGCAGGCTTAGTGATAGCAGTGCTAGCGGGTGCAATTTTTAATAGTAACAGTCCACCTACTCCCTTGTCCAGCCCAGAGGTTATTTCTTCACAAGCACCTACTGTTCAAACAACAGAAAGTCCACAGTCTACTCCCTTGTCCAGCCCAGAGGTTATTTCTTCACAAGCACCTAATGTTCAAACAACAGAAGCTTCTCAAAAAGATGCACAAAGTGAAGTCCGTAGAAGACAACTCGATGAAGATATTCGCGCTCGCGAACAACGTAATAATACTACTGGTGGCGATACACAGAGAGACCCAAAAGACCTAGCAAGTGAAGTTCGCTCCAAATTAGAAGCTAATATACCTAATGGTCAAATAACAGTTAATGCAGCAAAAGATGGGACTGTTACTGTAGGCGGAACCGTAAACAATCAAGATCAACTTGCTAAAATTGAACCTTTGTCGAAGGAAATTAAAGGTGTCAAAGCTGTTATAGTGAAAGTCTATGTTGATCGACCAACAAATCGATAAAGCTAACAACAATCAAAATGAGTAGGCAGCTATAAATAGACTTACAGCAGTGGGAAAGAATTTGTGTAGGTTGGGTTGAACGAAGTGAAACCCAACATCATCAAGGCTTGAAGAAGAATTCAGAAGCAAAGCCAAAGATGCTCCACCTACGGGGAGAATTAAGCTAACTAGAGATAATTATGAACCAAGAGCTTACCCAAGCGATCGCCTCAGAAGTTCAGCTATTCCACAGTATCAATTTACTGACTATCGATGAGCTTCCATATATGCTCGCAGTAAGGTATTGATGTGCGTTTGATAACCCTGTCCTTGCGATTTAAACCACTCTAATACATCACTGTCAATGCGTAACGTCACCTGTGCTTTCTTTTTTGCCGCAGGTAAACCCCGTCTAACTGTAGCCTTGGCAAACAGTTCTGGTGTAATTTCCGGGCAATCTGATAAATCAATGTCTTCATCGCTCATAGCATCAAGCCGTTGCCAATCAGTCTGAGAATTGCTCGAAATAGATTCGTTGCTCATATTTGGTTGCCTTTCTTGCAGAAATAATCCGCGTTAAATCATCACGATCTGTATGGACAACAGCAACGACTCGCCCTTGCAACAAGCCAAACGTGACGAAACGCTGCTCTGCGTAGCTGTAGCGCTCGTCTTCAACCGTCACCGTATCTCCATAAAATACTGCTGGGATATCGATAAAATCGATTCCGTGCTTGCGAAGATTGCTAAGACGTTTTGCTTCATCCCATTCAAACTGCATCACCAAAACACAGCTACGCTTACCTAATTGTAACTACAATTTGTAATTACAGCAACTTAGCCAAACGCACCTGTTGGGCTACGAGATTAAGCTAGAATATGAGTACGAATTATTTTTGCTACTAATTGGTAGGAAGATGAATGTAGAAAAACTCTCTATTTCCTTGCCACCGTCTTTAGTGGAGTTTGTCGAAAACTACAAGCGGAATAAAGGATGTAAATCTCGTTCTCAAGTAATTGAAGAAGCATTAGAATTGCTGCGAAACCGCGAATTAGAG
This sequence comes from Nostoc sp. UIC 10607, assembly GCF_047228265.1. Lineage (NCBI taxonomy): Bacteria > Bacillati > Cyanobacteriota > Cyanophyceae > Nostocales > Nostocaceae > Nostoc > Nostoc sp. UIC 10607. The sequence goes on from NZ_JBIQNW010000008.1 coordinate 202,075, forward strand.
GCAGCTTACCGAGAAGCTTCTGCTGAAGTTGATAACGATTGGGATATGACAGTGGCAGATGGTTTAACAGATGAAACGTGGTGATATTTATTACGCAAATCTTAGTCTGGTGATGGGTTCAGAAATGGGTAAACGTCGTCCAGTGTTAATTGTCAGTAATGATATAAGTAATAATGCTGCTACCACTATGACAATTTTACCGCTTACTTCTAACGTGAACCGTGTTTATCCCTTTGAAGTTTTGCTTAATCCAGAGGTTAGTGGTTTAACGAACCCTTCTAAAGTACAAGCGCAGCAAGTGCGAACAATTTCTAAGCAACGAATTACTGGTGAAGTATTAGGTAGTTTAAACGAAGAGATGATGGTACTAATTGATGCGGCGTTAAAATTGCATTTGGGATTGGTTTGAGTTTGCAGAAAAATAGCGATGTTTAAGTAAAGACTCCAAGTAGTGGTCTATCGCATTAATTTTGCTGGGCTACGAGATCCCCGACTTCTTGAAGAAGTCGGGGATCTGACCACCGCTAACCACTGAGATAATTATGAACCAAGAACTTACCCAAGCGTAGGCGTAGCCCGTCGTAGACATCGCTAATCCTGAGAGAAATCAAGCTCAGGGTAAAATCAGGGCGGAGGGTCATAACAGCTAAGAGGAAAAATTATAGATGCCAAAAAAATATACTAATTCGTGGTTGGATACTGATACAGTAGCTGCCTGGATTTTTCTCACACCAGCACTAATTTTACTGGGCGTTTTTATTATTTGGCCGATCGCCTATTTGTTTTACCTCAGTTTCACTGCTGGTAGTTTCACTTTAAAAGGCACTTATTGGATAGGCTTAAAAAACTATTGGCGCTTGCTACTCGATCCCGACTTCTGGCAAGTTCTGGGCAACACCTTTTATTTTACTGTTGCCACCATCATTCCCAGTTTAGTTATCTCCTTGGGATTAGCAGTGCTATTAAACCGCTCCATTCCTTTGCGGGGCATCTTGCGGAGTGCCTATTTTTTGCCTTCAATTATCTCACTTGTGGCAGCCGGTTTGGGATTTCGCTGGCTGTTTCAAACATCAGGGCCAGTTAACGGATTGTTAGATTTTTTTGGCATTCCAACTATACCTTGGCTAGGAGATACATTTTGGGCAATGCCAGTAATTATTTTAATGAGTATTTGGAAACAACTCGGTTTCAATATGGTGGTTTTTTTAGCAGGGTTGCAAGCAATTCCTCCCAGTCGTTATGAAGCAGCAGATTTAGACGGAGCAAATGCTTGGCAACAATTTTGGTATATTACTCTCCCCGGATTGCGCCCTACTGTCATATTTGCAATCATCACTACCGCAATTTTTACATTGCGGAGTTTTGAGCAAGTTTATGTGATGACTGGCGGTGGCCCGCTGAATTCGACTAATTTGCTGGTTTACTACATTTACCAAGAGGCTTTTGCTCAATTTGATTTTGGTTATGCAGCAGCAGCAGCGACGGTGTTACTAGCAGTGACGCTGGTACTAGTTTATTTGCAACTGCAAACTTGGGGAGAGGAGTAGGGGAGGCAGGGGGGAATTTTGGAAGTTGCTAAATCCTGCAAATATGTAATGGCAAGAAATGTAGTGCATTTAATTAGAAATAGCTAGAGTTTTTACTTTTTATATAAGCTGCGATATTCCCAAGGATTAACAAATTTAGTATCACTCCAAACACCAAGCCGTTGTTCCTTCGCTTTAGCTTCGGCTTGTTGAACTAAGTCTTTGCTAGGACACTTGTTTAAATAGGGACGATACACTTTTGCCAATCCTTCTTGCAACAACACCTGTTGTACAAAAGTGCCATTTTTTAAACGGACTTCGGCGACTTTGCGTCCATAGCGATCGCTATCTGTGATATTCAAAGTCACGCGATCGCCTCCTTGTTGCACCAGTTCTTGCACCCGTTCTTGAGCTTTTACACCCCAAGTAAATTGATTGCGATCGCTAGTCCGTTTACTCTGCTTTTCTTTGTTAGTATGGGCTATCTCTGGCGCATCTACACAAGCAAAGCGCACTGTCAAATTTTTGCCATTGGTATCTTTCACTACTAACGTATCACCATCACTCACTCGCTCAACTGGTTCTCCAGAATTACCGATAAAGCGATTGCAGCCGAATAAACCCAAAATTATGATAGTTGCACAAAGCCAAAATCGCACTGGTTTAATTAATTTCTCCATCCAAAACTTACCAAATTATCTCTGTGGAATCGGACACTATAGCGGTTCTCGTTTACGTTAAAGATATAGAGAATACCTTACACTAACTTAATTACTCAAAATTCCTATGGTGCTAAATACAGAAAATTCTAATAATCAAGAGTTCGTTGGTTTTATTTGGAGCATTGCCGACAAACTCCGAGGCCCTTACCGTCCACCCCAGTACCGCCGGGTAATGAATGTTGCCTCTGATTGTGTTACATCGTTTGGATGCTGTCTTAGATCCGACTAAGAAAGCTGTCCTTGAGGCGAAGGCGAAATATGAGGCGATGGGCTTAGAGGGGGATGCTTTTGAGAAAGCGATCGCTAAAGTTGCAATTGGAGGCGATCGCCAACAGCCGTTGTATAACCTCACATGGATCTGACTGCTGAAGCAGTTGAAGAGATTTATTATAATCGCGATCGCCTCCGCGGACTCAAAATGATTTACGAGCCAAAGTATCTTCGCTTCTTTCAAGCAAGATTTGAATTGGTTTAGAGGTAGTAAAAACACTGAAATGGAAAAACTAATATAGAGAAGTGTAAAAAACAGCGCCGCAGTACCAACTAAACTATGCTACCGTTCAAAGCTACCGTTCAAAACTCTGCTACGCGTCCGACACTATGAGATGGACGCCCTTGGGCATGTAAATAACGCCGTCTACCAAAATTATCTAGAACAAGCAGCTATTGAGCACTCAGAATACCTGGGCTTAACCTTGGATGTATATCGGCAAGTAGGTGGTGTATTTGTGATGCGGCGGGTAGAAATTGACTATTTACGCCCAGCAGTGGCAGGCGATACCCTAGAAGTCACTACCTGGTTGAAGGAAATGCGCGGGACTCGTGCTTTGCGATGCTACGAAATTCGTAAACAAAACCAAGATAATTTGTTAGTAACGGCAGAGGCGCTATGGGTTTGGGTAGATGCACAGACAATGCGCCCACGACCAATTCCCAGTGTCATGTTAGACAAATTTTTGCAAATCCAAAACCCAGGTGTTACAAGCTAAAAATGGTTTGTTATTCGCCATTTAATGAATCTTAATTCTTCTAATGAAAAACAAATGATTGATTTTTTACCCCGGTAATGCTGACGATTAAGAATACACAACTATGATGTTATAAGTGCAAAATTTAAATTTGTAGGAACTGGAATCAAAATTAGCTTAGTAAATCAGGATTTTTAAGTCAATATTATGGAGCAAAGTCAACCACAACAGCGCCGCGTCGCGGATCAAGTGTTTCAAGAATCCCTCGATCAGTTGGAAGATATCTTACAAGAAAGTTCAACTGAGGATGAAGAAATCCCCCAACTCGCACAACTGCATACTAGTAGTCTCAGTGAAGTTGAACTCGATCAAGACTTGACAGATATTGATTTAGCGGCTCTTGAGGACGCAGTTGCTGATATTGAACAATATCTCGAAGAAATAACAAAAAGTCATGAGTAATAAGTTTTAACTCCTAAATCCTAACTCTTGACTTATTTGCCGCCGAGCTTCGTACAACATTAAAGCAGCTGCGATCGCCACATTCAAAGATTCCACCCCAGGACTCAAAGGAATTCTTACTTGCTTGTCTGCGATCGCTGCTAAATCTGCCGACAATCCAGCACCCTCATTTCCCAGTAAAATCAGACTAGGTTTGCGCCAGTCCACCTCCCAATAAGTTAAAGTCGCACTGGGTAAGGTTGCCACTACCTGCATTCCTGCCTGCTGACTTTGTTGAACTGTAGCTTTTAAATCTTCGGTTACGGCTGTTGGTAGGCGAAACCATTGCCCTGCTGAAGCCCGGAGAACTTTGGGACTGTCTAAATCTACACTATCTCCACTTACCCACAATCCTGATGCTCCAGCAGCAGCAGCAGCGCGGATCATCGTACCCAGGTTGCCGGGATCTTGTACCGTTTCTAAAGCTACCACTAAACCAGTGAATGGTAGTTGAGTTTGGCCTACACCTCCGGTGTACGAAGCGCCAACGCTTCGTTTTGCCGTTGCAACCACACCATCCGGTTGGACTGTAGTAGCGATCGTATCCAAGATTTCTTTACTGACAATTTCAGCGCGATCGCTTTTACTACAAGCTTCTTCCCAGAGTAAGGAGTGGGCTGCTTGCCATTCTGGGGTACAACACACTGTTTCTAGTGGGTAATTCACCGCACAAGCTTCCTCTAACAGGTGTGTTCCTTCCAGTAAAAATAACTGCTGCTTGTGCCGCTCCTTGGTGGAGTGGAGTTTGCGGATTTGCTTGACTAGGGAATTTTGTAAACTGGTCAACATCAAAAAGTTACGAGTTGGGAGTTAGGAGTTAGGAGTTAATTTAGTTTTCTTTCAACTCATAACTCTTCACTTTTAACTCCTAACTTAAATAATATGCGGAACCCGGGACTTGAACCCGGAAGCCTTGCGGCACTAGAACCTGAATCTAGCGCGTCTGCCAATTCCGCCAGTTCCGCTGGCACTTGTCTTTATCGACAATTTCTTATTATTGCGTTATGTTTTACCTTTGTCAAGTGTAAACATAATGCCTCGTTTAAGAGGCTCAGAGTGGAAACAAGTTTTTCAGGGGATTAGGTCGAATCAAAATATTAACTGAACAGTACAGCATTGATTTTTAGAGAACACTTAAGTTATTTTACTGAGTATTTAATTTTGCTTAAAACTACTACTTCTTCCTTCGTTTTTATTAAATTTTTTAAAAGCTCAAAACACTTGCTATTACGTCTTTTCAGCCCGCATTTTTCACCAAAAAACAATTTTTTTTATGCAAGATGTTGCCCTAAAACGTGGACAATTTGAATCTTTACTGTAGAATCAAAACCAACTTCAAACATATAAAATACGTATTACTTTTGGAGGTAGGCTTATCAATCCTTCTACCAGCTTACCAGATGCTAAAATTGCTCCAGAAGCAGACTCCTCAGTCTTGCAAATTTGGGGTGGGCATCCTTTGCGAGGTCATGTGAAAATTAGCGGGGCAAAAAATTCAGCACTGGTAATCATGGCTGGAGCCTTGCTGTGTCCGGGCGATTGTCGTATCCGTAATGTCCCCTTATTAGCGGACGTAGAGCGGATGGGTCAGGTGTTATCGGCTTTGGGTGTAAGCTTAACGCGGCAAGGTGATATTTTAGACATCAACGCCAGCGAAATTAAAACATCAAAAGCTCCCTACGAACTAGTTACCCAACTGAGGGCAAGTTTCTTTGCCATTGGTGCCATTCTGGCAAGATTAGGAGTAGCGCAGATGCCCTTACCAGGTGGTTGTGCTATTGGGGCAAGACCAGTTGACTTGCATGTTCGGGGACTGCAAGCAATGGGGGCTGAGGTACAGATTGAGCATGGCATTTGTAATGCCTATGTTCCTGGCAGCAGCAAAAGATTAAAAGGTGCGAAGATTTACTTAGACATCGCCAGTGTTGGAGCAACAGAAAACTTGATGATGGCGGCTACCCTGGCTGAGGGTGAAACGATCATCGAAAATGCTGCCAGAGAACCGGAAGTAGTTGATTTAGCTAACTTCTGTAACGCGATGGGAGCGAAGATTAAGGGGGCGGGGACTAGCAGGATTATTGTCGAAGGAGTGCCCAAGTTGCATTCTGTTGACTACAGTATAATTCCCGATCGCATTGAGGCCGGGACGTTTTTGCTGGCAGCAGCAATTACCCGTTCCGAACTTCTTCTCTCGCCAGTGGCTCCAGAACATCTCATACCAGTGATTGCCAAGCTGCGGGATATTGGGGTGACAATAATTGAGGAAAAGCCTGAACACTTACGCATTCTGCCAGCGGAAACCCTCAAGGCAACGGATATTGAAACTCAATACCATCCAGGTTTTCCCACAGATATGCAAGCGCCGTTCATGTCTTTGCTGACATTGGCCGAAGGCGATAGCGTGATTAACGAATCCGTCTTTGAAAATCGCTTGCGTCATGCCTCAGAGTTGAATCGCTTGGGAGCAGACATTCGTGTCAAAGGCAACGCTGCTTTTGTTCGGGGAGTACCGAAATTGTCTGGCGCACCAGTATTAGGCACAGACTTGCGAGCATCGGCAGCGCTAGTTATAGCAGGACTGGCGGCAGAAGGAAAAACCACAATTCAAGGATTACAGCACCTCGATCGCGGCTATGATCGACTCGATATGAAGTTGCAACAATTGGGAGCTAAAATCCTCCGTGTGGGCGAAGCATCAGCAGATGCAGAAATCGCTCCTAGCATTAGTAGCCTTTCAAGTTGAAATTGATAGGTTTAGACTGACGCGAGAACAAAGGGAATGAGGGAAACAAGGGAGAAAATTTTCTCCCTTGTTTCCCTGCTTCCCCTGCCCACCCTAGTTAAATCGTTATACTAACTGTGGGTGGCTGTTTTTTTAATCAGCCAGATTCCATAGTTGTGTTTTTTATAGCTTGCTGCACTATGTCCTTCTTCAAAACCCCGCTGATTGGTTTAAAAGCTGACTCCTTTCGTCATCCATTAGACCTGGAAGCTACCAAGACGCTTAAGCAAATACCAGGCATAGATATGTTAGTGCGAAATTGGCTTGGACCAATGGCAGAGCAGGTTTTCTATGTAGAAAATATTGCCTCTAGCGTTCTGGTGGGTGAAAAGCAACTCCCTGATTTATACAAGCTGTTGTTAGATGCCTGTAAAATCCTGGATATAGAGCCTCCCCAGTTGTACGTCCGGCAACACCCGGCTCCCAACGCCTATACTTTTGCTGTGCGGGGTAAGCAGCCGTTTGTTGTGCTACACACATCCCTAATTGATATCCTCACACCTGAGGAAATACAGGCAGTAATTGCCCACGAGTTGGGGCATCTCAAGTGCGACCATAGCGTTTATTTGACTCCTGTAAATTTATTAATATTAGCTGCGGCGATTGTGCCCAATGTTGGAACTTTCGTTGCTCAAGCGATACAAGCACAGCTTTTAGAATGGGTACGCTGTGCTGAGTTTACCTGCGATCGCGCTGCATTACTAGCAACCCAAGACCCCAAAGTTGTCATGTCAGTGTTGATGAAGTTGGCGGGTGGTTCCCCCACTTTAGCGCCACAACTGAATCTCGATGCCTTTGTTGCCCAAGCCCGCGCTTACGATGATATCAGCAAAACCGAACTAGGTGAAATGGTTAAAGCTGCTCGCACAGCCCAATTAACCCATCCAGTGCCAGTACTACGGGCGCGAGAAATTGATCGTTGGGCAAGCAGTACAGAATATCAATCTTTAATCCAAAGTCATGGACTTAAGTATACTAATGAAGTTACACCTCAGGGCGGGTGGCGCAACTGGTAGATTCACTAGATCACAACTGGTAATCAGCAGCGCTAAAAAAAGCTTGGCGTGAGATGTTCAAAATGTGCTTAACCCACAGCCGGTACCATGACAGTTGTAATCAAAGACGATCGCTTTCAACCTATAAATCTTTTTGAGTATGAAAAGCTAGCAAAAGAGCATCTGTCTCAAATGGCGCTTGATTACTATAGCAGTGGTGCTTGGGACGAAATCACATTGCGAGATAATCGTGCTGCCTTTGAGAGACTCAAGTTGCGACCTCGTGTATTAGTCGATGTTAGCGATCGCAATCTCACTACCTCTATTTTAGGGCAACCTCTGCAACTACCTTTGTTAATTGCGCCGATGGCTTTTCAATGTCTAGCCCATCCAGACGGAGAAGTTGCTACCGCTCTAGCTGCGGCATCAGCCGGTGTGGGCATGGTGTTAAGTACAATGGCCACAAAGAGTATTGAAGAAGTGGCGACTGCATGTGATAAATTTCCTGATTCTCTACAATGGTTCCAGCTTTACATCCATAAAGATCGGGGATTAACTCGTGCTTTAGTAGAAAAAGCCTATAAAGCAGGCTACAAAGCACTTTGTCTGACTGTAGATGCACCTGTTCTCGGACAGCGAGAAAGAGATAAACGTAACGAGTTTGCCTTACCCCTAGATTTACATCTGGCTAATCTCGCTACTATCTCAGGGCTAGATATTTCCCATGAAAAAGGCGAATCTGGTTTATTTACCTATTTTGCCCAACAGCTAAACCCAGCAGTAACTTGGGGCGATTTGGAATGGTTGCAATCTTTATCTCCATTGCCTTTAGTCATCAAAGGAATTTTACGGGGAGATGATGCCGTTCGCGCTGTAGAATATGGAGCCAAAGCAATTATTGTTTCCAATCATGGTGGCAGACAACTCGATGGTGCGATCGCTTCTTTAGATGCCCTAGCTGAAATAGTAGCAGCAGTGGATGGTAAAGTAGAAGTACTATTGGATGGAGGCATTCGTAGAGGTACAGACATTCTCAAAGCTCTGGCATTAGGAGCAAAAGCAGTACTGATCGGACGACCCATTTTGTGGGGACTAGCAGTAGCAGGACAAGTGGGTGTATCTCATGTAATCTCACTGCTACAAGATGAGTTAAATCTGGGAATGGCACTTAGCGGCTGTGCAAAACTACCAGATATTGACCCTAGTTTATTAACCCTGCCACGCCTGTAAGCCAGAAAATTCTTAGACCTACATTATTCCTACAAAACTTTGAAAATTAATTTTCAGACTTGTTACAAAATCACTTAATTAGAGTATACTAGTTAAGGTTGGATATATGGGCGGGTGGCGAAATTGGTAGACGCACCACACTCAAAATGTGGCGGCCTTGCGGTCATAGGAGTTCGATTCTCCTCCTGCCCACTACCAAGCAAATAGTAAAGAGGTTAGATAGTTATGCGCCTAAAAAGATGGGAATCTCCCCGTAAAGAAGGCAGGAATGACAAGGGTAGAGGTGGTTCTGCGAGGAAGCGGCAACTTAAAAAACAAAGGCAAATGTTACGACAAAGACTCAAAGAAGCTAACAAGCCAGACAATAACAAAAACAATAGAGCAGGGGAAGATGAACTTATCTTCCCCTTATTTTTTGGGCTTTTATTTCAGAAAAAATCAAATTCAGGGATTTTTTAATTAATAATTAGACTAAATTAAATTTATAATAAATTTGGCAAATAATAAGATAAGAAAATCTTATTATTTATTTTTTAAAATCTACTAATTTGAATTAAATCTCTTAAGCGCATACTTACGTATCAAAATTGGCAGACTGAGTGTCTGATGTTTTGCTTTTATGCGTAACTAAGTTACGTTATAAATGTTACTCATTTAAATGCATGTCTATAGGAATTTCTCGCAATTGTAATGCTTGGATGAACAAATCAAAAATTAATTATGAAGTAAGTATGAATTTTGTCAAACAGCGTCTAAAACCCCTAGCTTAAAACAGTAAGCTAGGACACAGCAGGAAATAATTCTAATATTACCGATTAAGTCAAAAGTATATTAAGAAGGCAATTGCATCTCCATGTGTTAACTTCCAACGATGACACAAGCCTACAAAAAGTCAGGAGTCATCCAATCTGAATTTTCCAATATTCAGAATGGTCTAGGTAATCTTATGGATTTTTTTCTTGGACACAGGAGTTATTGATGGTGGCAAGAGTGCTTCTACCTACTAAAAAAGTACTGGATTTCCCTATTACTGCTTTACGCTTTGATGACCAAGTACAAACAATACTGAAGTGGGCAAGGAGGCGTGAGAGTAAAACTGTATACGTAGCCAATGTACACATGCTCATTGAAGCTCATTGGAATCCAGAATTTGCCACCGTATTACGAAATGCAGATATAGTTACTCCTGATGGTATGCCTCTAGTATGGATGATGCGAAAAATGGGAGCACTGTACCAAGACCGTGTGGCAGGGATGGATATTTTCCTAGCCTTGTGTCAGCTAACTCAAACACAAAATCTTAGTATTTTCTTTTTAGGTTCCCAAACAGAAATTCTTTCTAGGATGCGAAAAAGGTTAGAGCAAGAATTTCCGCAGATGAAGATTGCGGCGATGGAACCTCTACCCTTTCGTCCACTCACTGAAACTGAAGACGAAGCTTTAGTTCAAAAGATTAATTCTAGTGGTGCCAGCGCCGTCTTAGTGTCTCTGGGATGTCCCAAACAAGAAAATTGGATCGCTCAACATAAGGGTAAAATACAAGCTGTAATGATTGGACTGGGTGGAGTTTTCCCAGTTTATGCAGGAATTCATAAGCGGGCACCCCGCATAGTTCGAGATTTAGGACTTGAATGGCTGTATCGATGGATTCAAGAACCGCGCCGGCTTTGCGGTCGCTATGCTAAAACCATTCCACTCTTTATATGGCTGGCTACAAAGCAACTACTATCATCAAGTCGTATTGCAGCTGTCTTCCTTCAACAAACTGGGGATTAAAGAAAAGGAATATGTGTTCTGTTCTATGGAACATTGCAGAATTTTGTAACCCTCTTTCATCACTATCGGATCAATTAATGTGGGTTCGACGATACAGCCAACCAAGATTCAAGGGTTCAGCCAAAAGTAGTGAAAAAGTCTAAGTGCAATCATTCCGATAAATCAATGTCCTGCTATAAAAACCCGTTATTTGAAATAAAATATTAAAGTACTTGACATTAACCCATGACTAACTGCTATATTAAGTAGAGTAAATTCGTTGGGGCGTAGCCAAGTGGTAAGGCAGCGGGTTTTGGTCCCGCCATCCCTAGGTTCGAATCCTAGCGCCCCAGTAAAAAGAAAGACAGGCTGTTATACCTGTCTTTTAAAGTATCTAATTACATTTTTAATATGCGTCTCAATGCATCCGGTTGTGTAAATGTTACTTGTCAGGAGATTTGAGAGCTTGATCCAGAGTCTGCCGAGCCTGTTCTGCTTTAGATCGCGCTTCCTGATAACGCACATTAGCTTGGGCGAAATTTTTGAGAACTTTAAAACCTTCCTTGAGCCGAGTAATTTCCTCTTCTGTTACCGACTCATCGGTGAATAGAACATCAACCGCTTTGCGAATTTCCAATGCTTCAGATCGTGACTCTTGAACCTTCAGCTTGAGCGTGGCTAGGTTACTCAGAACCTGGACAGCTTGTGTAATGGTATCCTCACCGCTAGCAGTATCAATCGTTGACTCTTTAACCTCAATTAATTGTTGAGGCCCAAATCCTTCTTCCAGTTCCGTGGGTAGCTTACCTGCATCCATCAGTTCCATCAGCTGATCCATTGCTTTATCACGGGCTTTGGCTGAATCTTTTCCAGAAACAGTAAGGATAATTTCTGGGCTTTGAGCGAGAGTGTACTGAACCATATTTGAGCAGAAAATTTGCTGATTAACCAAGCTGAGGGAAACAATTATAACATGCTGCGTGTCAGGTAATTTCTTGGTTTATAGACTTGAGCTTCAAAGTATGGACTGACAATGGCTTTCATCGGTACGAATTTCTATTTTTATTGATTTCATGCTTTATCCCTACCTTTGCCAAGTCGCTCAAAATAAAACTTTATACTTAAGAAAAGGGAAATAAGTTTCAACAGGAGGGGAGAGCAATGGCTCCCAGTCCCACCATCATGCAAGCTGTGGAAAAACTGGGCTACCGTGTCACCGTTGGTGATGTGGCAACTCAGGCAGGATTGAACGTCGCTGAAGCTAATCAAAGCTTGTTAGCCCTGGCATCTGATGCTGGAGGGCATTTGCAGGTAGCGGATTCAGGTGATATAGTTTTCCTTTTTCCACAAAATTTCCGAGCAATTTTGCGTAATAAATACTTCCAGTTAAGATTGCAGGAATGGTGGAAAAAAGTCTGGAGTGTTCTGTTTTACCTGATTCGTATTTCTTTTGGAATTTTCTTAACTGTTTCCATCGCCCTGATAACTGTTACTATCTTCATTATCATTACCGCTGCGAATTCAGACCGTGACGGCGACAATCAGGGTAGTAATTCTGGCGGTGGGGGGTTCTTCTATTTTCCAAATTTATTTTGGTATCTTAGCCCAAATTATGACACCCACTATCAGGAACGGCGACGTGGAAGCCGGGAAGAAAGCAATCTGAATTTTTTTGAAGCTGTGTTTTCGTTTTTGTTTGGCGATGGTAATCCTAACGCCAACTTAGAAGAACGTCGCTGGCAAGAAATTGCTACAGTGATTCGGAGTAACCGTGGTGCAGTGGTAGCAGAACAAATTGCTCCATATTTGGATGACATTGGCGAGGGATATACAAGAGAGTACGAAGATTATATGTTGCCCGTTCTGACGCGATTTAATGGGCAACCAACGGTAAGCCCAGAAGGGCAAATTGTTTATTACTTCCCAGAGTTGCAGGTGAGTGCAGTTAAAAAGCGCCGTCATGCAATATCAGCTTACTTGGAGGAATTTCCCTGGCGTTTTAGTGCTGCAAGTTCTGGGCAAATTATGCTGAGTGCTGGGTTGGGTATACTAAATTTCGTTGGTGCTTTAGTACTGGGAAGTTTGTTGAGAGATGGCACAGTTGCCGCTCAATTAGGTGGAGTTGTAGCTTTTGTTCAAGGAATTTATTGGCTGCTATTGGCTTACGGAGTAGGTTTCTTAGGCATACCGTTATTGCGTTATTTCTGGATTCGGTGGCGTAATCGCAAAATAGGCGATCGCGGTTGCGATCGCCTTTCCAGATCAAGGCTATTGGCAAGTCCTGATGCACCTTTGCAACAAAAAATCGACTATGCCCAACAATTTGCCACAGAAAAAGTCATTGGCAACGAAGATTTAGTGTATTCCAGCGAAACTGACTTACTAGATCAGGAAGTTGAACGTTCTGCACAAATTGATGCTGAATGGCAACGGCGCTTGGAAAGTGGGAGTGGGGAATAGAGTTAAGAGTTGAGAGTGAGGAGTGAATAATTAAGATTTATCTAAAACTCCTAACTCCTAACTCCTAACTCCTAACTTTCTTCTTACTTCGCCTGAATTGGTGTTAAGGCTACACCCTGATAATAATGCCCTAAAATTTGCAAGTGGTTCACTCCTTGCCGAGCCAGATTGTACGCCCCCCACTGACTCATGCCCAAACCATGACCGAAGCCAAGCCCTTGCAGCACAAAACTACCATCCGCTCCCTTGGTAACGCTAAAGCGGGTACTTTTTAGCTTCAGCGCTGTCCGCACTTCCTCGCGTTGTAGCACCTTCGTACCCTTGTTACCGACAATTTTCAAGACTTTAACACTGCGGAAAGGCGAGAATGTTTCTGGAATCATCGCCGTCACACTGCCCACCTCAGGGAATTTAGCGCTAATCTCACTGGAAGAGAAGGTTTTTACCCAATTACACGCGCTAATATTTTGATCATAGTCTTGAACAGCTCGCAGGTACGGCAAGGCATTTCCCCAAACGTCTTCTACGTTTTCCGTGTGTCCTCCAGAACAAGCATGGAAAACTGAGAGAATAATTTTGTTTTTATAAGTTAGTACTTGCCCTGCTGTTTCGTCCACTGCTTTGTAAGTCGCAGGAGATTCACTGATTACACCTTTGTAAATTTGCCAGCGATCAGGGGTATTCCCTAAGTCGTAAATGGGATTATTTCGTTGTTTTTCTCGTTCGTATAGGGCGTAGGTGCGAGCTGCGATCGCCTGGGCTTTTAGTGCTTCTTGGGGCCAGCTAGCATTCATTTCGCCACCGAGAACGCTGTAGAGATATTCTTGGTCATCAACCCAGTTAACAGCGGTTAAGCCTTTTTCTGTGGGGACAACCAGAGTTCTACCCCGATACCAGCGATCGCCAATATAAACGAATCCTTTACCGGTTGGCTCAATCCAAAATAAACCAGACTGCCACTTATCTAAAGCCACACCGCCAGGAACAGCTTGGGCATAATATGCACTCATCGCCGGCAACTGTCCCAGAGTCCGGCCGGTACTATCCTTAATGACTCCAGTAGTGGAACTGCCCACTTTTACCTGATTAACTCCCTTCTCAATTGCCACGCGCAGGATTACAGATGCTTGAGCGGGAGCAACCAAAGCTATCCACAAGAAGACACTGACCCACCAATGACGTACTTTAATCTGGGAAAATAAAGAGCCTAAGTAAAGTTGGAATTTCATGCTGATCATCTAATCACACTAGTATCTAATTGACGCTCTAGACTATGGCGTCTACTACTTAAGATGAGACACTTCTCCAACGCAGGAGGTTGCCACCTCCTATTAATTATGCATTTTGCTTTAGCTATAAGGTAGAAATCAGTTAATCTTGACAGTTGCTCTTGGCAAAAGTTTCTACCTGTGGTAATAGCAATCGCGCATACCAGTAGTTCTCACCCGTGCTTTATTCTACAAATAACAGTGCGATCGCATTTAAAAACCGTCCAAAAGATGACGCGGTAAAGTGGGGACACAGAGAGTTTCAAGAGGGTCGCCGCGTCTTCTTCGGTCTACGATGCCAATACCTTTTGAGAATTGCTCACTTCATTAGCGATAATTCCAATTAAATTCAACTTACTCAAAATTTCTGTTGCTTGAGTTAGTTCAGTTCGGGTGACTTTACCCATGCGCTCTACCATCACAATACCATTGCAAAAAGATGCCACAATCCTGGCATCAACCGTGCCTAAAATAGCTGGAGCATCTATTAGTACTAGGTCATAACTTTGCTCGAACAACTCTATTAGTTCTTTCATCCGTTGAGAACTGAGCAACTTCACCGTGTCTTCAGGTTCCGGCCCAGCAGTCAAAATATCAATGGAGGGGTGAATGGGCTGGATGTAATCTTGAAAATGAGTAGTCGTCTCATCAACTAATAACAGAGATAGTCCCCAGTCGTTGGATAGTTCCAGAATTTTATGCAGGCTAGGATTATGTAGATTAGCATCAATTACTAATACCCGTCGATGCATCCGGGTAGCACTAGCCACAAGCCCTAATACTAAGGTTGTCTTCCCTTCTCCTGGTAGTGCTGAAGTAAACATCAGCGACTTGAAGGGTAAGGGATATTTTAATATTTGAATATTTTGGTAGATCATATCCAAGGTTTCATGGATAGGCAATTTAGTACTGGCTTCTATTACAGAGGGATCTGAGCTTCGCCGCCCATTCCAAGGCAGGCCCAGCCGCCGCTTGTTGACACCACGCGACGGTAGTTTTGGCACTGACCCCAATAAACGTAGGTTCGTCAGTTTCTTTAAATCTCCCGCACAATAAATAGCGTCATTAAACGTTTCCAAAATCAGGGCTGCTAAGATACCTAAAATCGGCCCAATTACCGCTCCTCCAACCAAAAGTAATAATCTGTTGCTCCCCATATAAGTACCCAGAGCAGGTTCTGTCAAAATTTGCCAGTTATATCCTTCCTGAGCAATTTTAAGTCCCAAAGACTGTTGCGCCTGGAGTAGTTGTTCAAGGGTTTTACGACTAGTTTCTACCTTTGGCAGCAGACGGTTATACTCTGCTATTAAACTTGGGTATTTGTTTAGCTCAGAGCGAAGTCGCTGTTCTGACTCGGCTAGATTCTTTTCATTGGCAGTTAGTCCTAAAACAGTTGTCTGCACCAGAATTAACTCGTCTACTAGCTTTGGCTCAACCCCTACTATTTGAGTTTTGAAGAGCGGTTCTCCCTTACTGCCAGTAGTAATAGCTTTCACTTCTTGTCGTAATAACGACAGTTGACTTTGGCGTTGCTGTTTTAGTTTTTGTACCGATGGATAATCATCTGTATAGCGCAGCCGCTCCTTAGCCAAGGCTAGTTCAGTTTTTTGAATTTCACTCAATAGTGTTTGATAGCGGCTTGACTGATTTAAACGAGAAGATATTAGTGCATTTTGCTGGGATGAGGAGGCTATTTGTTGCTCTAGATTATCGTAGCGAACGTTTACATCTTGAAGGTGGGCACGAGTGGTTTGTAGCTGTTTTTGAATATCGGCTAAAGATTCTAGCAGGATTTTACTTTGGACTTCGGGATCGAGTAATTTATGTTTCTTGCGAAACTGTTCCAAATTCTTATCAGCTTTATCCACCTCTTTTTTTATCTCAGGTAGGCGAGTATTGACAAAAGCCAGTCCCTGATTTAGGCGTTCTTTTTGTTGCTCTTTGTTGTAGCTTTTATAGACTTTCTGTAGAGCTTGAAGTACTCTTTGTGTTTTGACTGGATCGTCATCATTGAAGGAAACTTTAAATAATTGACTAAAAACTTTATTAGTTCCTATGCCACCCTCTTCTGGAGTCACTTCTAGAGGTGATTTTTTATTCTGTTCTGTTTGACCATTAATATCCTCTAAGGTAATATCAGGATAATCAGAATGAAGTAAATCTACGGCTTTCTGAAGTAACTTAGAACTCAGCATGAGTTTAATCTGAGTAGTGGAATCAACAATTTGAGAATTGGGATCGCTAACCTTGATGTCTGCTCTTTGTGGGATATTATTTGACTGTGTGCCTTCAGATAAATTTGAATTTACCAATATCTGCATATTGCTCTGGTAAGTAGGTTTGGCAATGAAAGCTAGGAGGCTAGCAGCTGACATAACTACACAGGAAACCCCCAATATCAGCAAACGTCGGCGAAGCAAAATAGTAGATAGTTGTCTGATGTCAACTGCGCCTTGTGCTGAAGTAGTAACCTGTTGCTCTTGGTTCAGACTAGTCTTAGCCACTATCAAACTCCTTTAATATCGAAACACTATATTTATTTGGAAGATTTATGAGAAATGTAAAATGTTTTTTACACCTATAACCGCAATAGCATACTTAATTATTCTTCCGGCAATGACAAGCTCACTTGGCATAATATTATGCCAACTATTACTTTCATGTTCATCAATTCATGCATATAAATTCTTAATCAGTGTTGTGAGAATAAAATTTTAATAAATATTTTATTTAAGGAAGGAAAATCTTGACGAAAAATTAATGATTTTTCCTAAATATTTCAGTAGAAAAATCTCTGATTTATAATATTACTATAGTATTAAAGTTATTTTGAGAACTTGTAATATAAAAAACACGTTGAGAAAAATATTTAAACCATACTGTTTTTATATTATTGATACACTTAGTGAACCGTAAATTATTGGTTAACTAGTTAACTTACTCATCAAACTAAACTGCTGTCTATTTGCTGGGCATTATAAGTTCGACTACCAAACTCCAAAATAGAGCCTGGTTAATTTTAGATTCTAGATTAGAAAGGTTCGATAGGAAATCTAAAATCTAAAATCTAAAATCTAAAATTTAAACGCTTACCTTGGTTAACTCTACTTCTCGCCGCCTGGGTACTTCATGAATCATGAAATCATAAGCCATGTCAGTACGGGGAAAAATAGCACGGGCTTCCTTGAGGAGATCCTTCAATTCCAACGTATTTCCGGGAGCATAGCGGGGACTGAAATGACTCATAATCAGTCTATGCGCCCCAGCCGCTAAAGCCGTTTGTGCTGCCATTGTGGTTGTGGAATGCAACCGCTGAAAAGCCATGTCTGCATCTTGATGAGCGAAGGTTGCTTCGTGAATTAATACATCTGTATCATGAGCTAATTCCACTGCACCATCACAATAAATTGTGTCTGTACAATAGGCAATCTTTCGACCAATTTCTGTAGGGCCGCATAATTGAGTGCCATCAATCACCCGTCCGTCGGCAAGGGTCACTGTTTCACCACGCTTGAGTTGACCATAAATGCGACCAGGAGGGATTTGCAAGGCCTTGGCTTTTTCCACATCAAAGCGTCCTGTCCGGTCTTTTTCGGCTACGCGGTAGCCGAAAGCTGTAATGCGGTGATGCAAATTACCGCAGCTAACAGTGAAGTCATCATCTTCATAAATCACGCCTGGACGGATGGCATGGACTTTAATGGGGTAGGAAAAGTGTGTGTAGGAGTAACGGGAGGCGGCTTGAATGTAATCATTTAATCCAGGTGGGCCATATATATCAATTCGTTCCACGTTGCCAGCCAAGCCGCAAGTAGCAAGAAGTCCCATCAAGCCAAAGATGTGGTCGCCATGCATATGAGTAATAAAAATTCGGGAAAGTTGACTGATTTTCAGTTCACTCCGCATAATTTGATGCTGGGTGCCTTCGCCACAGTCGAATAACCATAGTTCTGCCCTTTGGGGTAATCTCAGGGCGACACTGGAAACATTGCGCGATCGCGTGGGTACACCGGAACTCGTGCCTAAGAATGTTATCTGCACAGCGTTCTTTAGTCTTCCTATTGCTCAATTTGCAGCTCTATTTTCTATAGTGACACGGTTAATGAGCAAAATACTTTTAAAGGGAAGTTGCCTTTTTGAATCCATCACCCAACAAGGATTAGTTGAAAAATGGTGTTTAACAGAGTACAATCACCTGATTGTCTATCTTATTACCAGCTTTTTTAGCTCAACTTTATCCAAAATAAGCAACTAAATAAATCTTAAGTAGTAGTATGGCAAGACTAAAATGGTGTTAGAGCTAATGACTCTTATAGCGCTTTAGACCTAAAATTTATAAATATAAAGGACAAATTTAGTCTTGCCATACAATGGGGTATTTTAAGCATTATAATCATGGTTTTTGTTAAATATTATATTGAAATATAGGACTAACACACCTGATATATTATGATTGAATGATTTACTTTTTGATAGTCACTAAATCAACAAAATTCTCTAAGAAATAGTAACAATTACTTGAGCCGCATAGTCATTGCAGTGGCAAAGTTACAATTACTGTTGTGCCAACACCCTCCTCACTTTCTAATTGAATATGACCACCATGTAGCTCCACACATTTTTTAACTATAGTGAGTCCCAGTCCTGTTCCCTGAATTACACCCACATTACTGGCACGATAGAAGGTTTGAAACAGACGAGTTTGGTCTTTGAAGGGAATGCCCATGCCCTGATCTCTTACCAGAAAAGTGGCGAAGTGATCTTTACAAATCAAATCAAACCAGATAGTGCCATTTTCAAGGGAGTATTTGATAGCATTGGAGATCAAATTGGTAAAGATACAATTTAATAGGTCTTCATCCATTTGGGCTTGGGTGGATTCCCCTTGAAAAGTAAAGATAATACTGTGCTGACTACCTGCATTGAGTTGCAGAATATGTGTGAGTTCTGTACAGAAATTTTCTAAATCCACAAGTGTAGGTTTGTATTCGAGTTTAGCTGCTTCAGTTTTACTCAAGAACAATATCTCATCCAATAGATGGAGCATCTGATTGATAGCATTTTGAATTCGAGCAAAGTATTTAGTTCTCCGCTCATAAGTTAGTTTTCCGCTGTTATATTCAAGGATATCTACAGCCGTCCGAATCGTGGTCATGGGGGTGCGGAACTCGTGGGAAACCATTGCTACAAAATTCGACTTTAACTCGTTGAGTTCCTGTTCTTTTACCAGCGCCTGACGGGTGCGTTCTTCACTATCCCGTAGTTGGTTGAGAATTTCACTCCTTTCAATGGCATAGCGAATGGCACGGACTAACCGTTGTATCGTTATTTGATCTTTAACGAGATAGTCTTGTGCGCCTTCTGCTAATGCTTGCATTGCTAAATCTTCATCATCAAGCCCTGTTAACACCACAACCGGGATATCGGATACTGCAGCCCGAAATTTTTTCAAGGTGTCCAGTCCAATAGAGTCTGGGAGGCTGAGGTCTAACAAAACCAAGTCAAATCTCGGTTGCCTTTGACTCTCTATCTGAAAATCATCAAGGTTAGGCGCAGAGTTTTCCCTGGTAGCATCTATTGCTTGAGATAGCCGTTCAACATGTAACATCTGCCATTGTTCTTGATCTGCATGAAAAAATATCCGGCGTAGCAAATGGGCATCGCTGGGGCTATCTTCTACTAATAGAATGTGAATTATGAGCTTTTCCATAGTACAGGGTTATATCAATTTGTTAGATAATCACCTGATTTCCTATTTGTTGAACAGGGTTTTATTCTCTGCTGTTTTAAGCAACAATTTAAATTCCCAACCCCATTACTTTCGTGGTAGTGTTACTGCTATCAGCCAGAAATCTTAGATCAAATGCACAATCTGAATAAACTGGTAGACATCAATAGTTTTTGTTACATAGCAATTAGCACTAAGATTATAAGAACGTAGTATAGACTGTTCATTATTTTAGGTAGTAATTATAACAATAGCAATACAGTTAAAATTCGGTTCTAATTTGATTTTTGTTAACACTTAGCGCCCATTCCTGGGAGATTCAGGTCGAGTAAGATTAAATCTGGACGGGGAACATTAGTGAATTCTTGTTGCTCCCGTAAATAGTTCATAGCACTTTCAGTATCTTCAACCCGGTGTAAGTTGTTGGCAATTTGGGCATTTAAAAAGCTTTTGATGTTTAGGTTAGCATCACTAGGAGAGCCTTCAACTAGCAAAACTTCAATGGGTCGCAATGCTTGATTAGGAAACATGCAGTTCTTAGGAAGTTATTAGGCAGGTGTAATGTACATATATTCAAAGATACCTTAGTTTGCGTTGAAGGTAACATAAAGTAATGTTCCTATGACTGTTTTAGACTCAGCCCAGATCCGATCCCCATGCCCTCGACAATTTTTTTACAAATAGCTAGACCTATGTATCAGCAATTTCTCAACGATAATGAAAACGGTGGAAAACTTTAAAAATCTGCTCATGTCATGTAATTGAGCCACAAACTACGGTAACCTATACATGAAGTAATTGTTTGATTAGATGGCAGTATCTTACTCAGACTTAGAGGATTTGCGTCGGTCGCGCCATTCAGGTTGGTTAGCAAAGGAAGGTTCTTAATGGCAAGTGACGCAAAATTCAAGGTTCAAGGTCAGCTTGTGGTTTCTACGAAAACTGCTGCGTCATTATCGTGAAAGTGGACAAATTGAACCTACATTCCGCACCTGAAACTGTCACAAAAGAAATGATAGGGAATTTGGGAGCTAGTTTTTGATTCAAAACCAAAGTCATAAGGGATGGAAAGTTAAAAATCAAGCTGGAGTTGGGAAAAAGAAGGATAGTTATAAAAAATACTGCATGAAAAAGTAGAGTTACTGAAAATAGAGTGAGTAACTCAAAAAAGTTGATAAAAGGAAAGCTTGAGTAAAATGACAATGTGCAGGTGCAATAAAGAAGAATTTAAGTGTAGCGATGATAAATTCACTCCAGATTTTTTTACTGCTGCTAACGCTATCAAAGTGAAGATTCCACTTAATCCTTTTAAATATAATTGGTCTAATACTCTTCCTAGTCTGTCGTCATTTAAATGTTCTGGTAATACTCCTTCTCCTATCAAGTGTTCACAGGCATAGCTATCCATATATTTAGGAAACATATATAATGTTCCCGATACAAACCCTAACCCGTTTACTATCATTGCTTTGACCACCTGACCCCCACTCACCTTTTCTTGCGGGTGCTGTCCAAGTATTTTTTTGTATGCAAGTTTTAGGTGCGGAATGTGGGATTGAAGCAGTGCGACTCGTTTTTGAGAAAAAAATACAAATAATTGTATATAACTCAAAGTGAGAACGACAAGGATAAAAAAACCTTGAAAATTCCATAACTAATTCTTGGATGTAGGTGTAAATCCTACCTTGGAAAGGAAACAATGACTCCCAATCTA